>JAYZXX010000026.1:0-26657 GCA_036140815.1 Bdellovibrionota bacterium
AAAAAAAACAACCGCCCCTCTACCAGAAACGCCACTACACCCCCCTGCGGCGCCAACGCCGCCCCATCCCCCCGCCCCACAAACCCAACAAAAAACACGACGAGATTTAGCAAAGAAGAAATGAGAAAGAGGCCTTCTGAGGAATGTATTTTTTCAGAGTTTTGAATCCCATGGATGGGATTCAACAAGCCCCATGGAAGGCAGGGAGCAGCGAAGGCTGCGACCGGAATAGCGCCTCTGAAAAAATACATTCCTCAGAAGTCCGGCTCATTCGAAGAACTAAACCGAGAAGTTAAAAACAAACCTCAAAAAACAAATTTCAATCCACCAAAAACCCTAAAAAAAGAAAAAGGACCTACAAAAAGCCCTTCCCAAAAAACAAAAAAGAATTTTAAACCCCTTTAATTAAACTCTGCAACCATAGCCACAAAAGCACTCAAAACAGTCTCATCCCCACCCTCTTCCATCGAGTTCACATATTCTCTCATTTTATCAATGCAAGGGTAAACGAAGCCCATAAAATCACTCAAACGATCCGCCTGAATACAAACTTCAAGTTTAGACTCTATCAAATGCAATGACTCAGCAAAGGCTTCTTCTTCAATGGCTTGAGCAGAACCTTTAAAAGAGTGAATTTGTCGTTTAAATCGAGTCATTTCCTCTTTATCCCCTTCTTTCTCAAAATCCAATGCAATCCCTTCTAAGGCATCAATATGCTCTAAACCTTCTTCGATAAATTCCTCTCTTAAGTTGGCTAAAAAATCTAATTCATCTGCTTCCATCATTACGCGGCCTCCTTATAGATTGGAAAATCGATTTTGAACGTAGTTCCACTCCCTGATCGGGATTCACAATTAATCTTTGCCCCATGCTCTTCTAAATATGATCTAGCAACACTTAAACCCAAACCAACACCTCTACCAATTTCTTTTGTGGTAAAAAATGGGTCATAGATTCGGTTTAATAAGTCATCAGGAATCCCGTTTCCAGTGTCTTCAACAGATACTTCCGCTTGCCCACTCTCAAGGGATAACTTTATCCTCACTTCTCGTTTGTCCATCTTTTCAACAGCATCAATCGCATTGTGAACTATATTAAATAAAGCATGCTCAACACTAGCAGGCACACCCTCGATCATTACACTTTCTTTTGGTAAATCAAAAAAGATCTTCACACCTAGGTCATCAATCTTACCACCAAAAAACACCTTAATATTCTCCAACATTTCTCGAAGATCAAAAGCTTGTTCTCCCGTTTCTTCGCCATTAAAGCCTTGAGCAAACTCTTTTAAGTGAAGTACAATTTTACGAATTCTCTCCGTTGATTTTTTAATCTTGGTATTCACTTTTAAAACCTGATCTTGCTGTAAATTATTCGATTGAATAAATCCCTCTAAACGGTCGTTATAACCGTCGATGATAGCAAGTGGATTATTAATTTCATGAGCTAGGCCCGATCCCATCACACCTAAGGCCGAATGTTTTGAGGAATGAATCAATTGCGCTTTCATTTCTTTTAATTCATCATGAGCACGATTTAGGTCTTTAAAATTATTTTCAAGAATCCTATTTTTTTCCATTAATTGACTGGAAAGCTCTTGATTTTCATCTAGCATTAATTCTTGAAACTTCGACAAGCTTACCAAATTGGCAACACGCAGTCGCAACTCCTGTGGGCGAAAGGGTTTGTTTAAAAATTCACTGGCACCAATTTGAAGTGCGGTTAAGAGAGTATCGTCATCTTTTAAGGTAGTTAAAACGATTACGGGTATATGCTTTCTTTCTGAATGTTCTTTAATGTGTTTTAAAAATTCTAAGCCATCCATATGAGGCATTTGAACATCAGTAATCACTAAATCATAATCTTCGGTTTTTTGGAAGAAATCCCAGGCCTCTTTCCCGTCTTTAGCCCAATCCACTTCATAGCCAAACTTCTCAAGATAGAACTTTAACTTCTTCCCCTGAATCGGCGTATCTTCTGCAATTAAAAGTTTCGCTTTTGCTAAATTCTTCAAGTCACTCATCAACCTAAGTCGCTCCATTTTGTTCGAATACAATTTCTTTTCGTAACTATTGGGACATTTCTCAAAAGTTTTTAATTCTTTTATCAAGCTGATACATACTTTGAGACAATTTTAAAAAACTAGTGAATCTAGACACTTAAGTTGTCTCTTTCTGATAAGACTTTAAGCTTATCTTAGCAGTTATTTATTTTGTCTAAAGATTAACAAATGGACTTAGCATTTCATATTATCCGAAAAATTCAAGCTCGCCTTTTGACCGGGGGAAATCAAATAAATGACCTAGTAGGAACCAAATGAAATAGAAAAAATTAAAAGCTAGTTATTAGAGTTTAATTTGCTCAAAAATCAGCCTGGTTTTAGAAAAACTCACTCAGCCAAGGCAGTGATTTTTTGACAAAGGCCTGCAATGTCTGTTTAATGATCTGGATTTAATAGAAGGAGAGGAAATATGAGCGAAATTATGCCTGCATTAACAAGTTTCACAGAAGATGAACAAGCTTTTAGAGAAGCCATTCGCAGTTTTGCTGAAGGGGAAATAAAACCAATCGTTGGAAAAATGGATGAACAAGCCCACTACCAAGAAGGCCTTGTACAACAATTATTTGAAATGGGATTAATGGGAATCGAAGTTCCTGAAGAATTCGGTGGCGCTGGTGCTAGTTTTACTATGGCATGCATTGCTGTAGATGAAATTTCTCGTGTAGACGGTGCTGTTGGAGTAATGGTGGATGTGCAAAATACATTGGTTGCCAATGCATTTTTAAAACATTGCACTCCAGAGCAAAAAGAAAAATACCTCCCACAACTAGCAACTCAAAAAGTCGGCGCCTACGCATTGTCTGAAAGCTCTAGTGGGAGCGACGCCTTCGCACTAAAACTACGTGCAGAAGAAAAAGAGGATCATTACGTCTTAAACGGCCACAAGCTTTGGATTACAAATGCTGGTGAAGCTGAACTTTTCTTATGTTTTGCCAATGTAAACCCAGACGCTGGCTACAAAGGCATCACTGCTTTCCTAGTGGAAAAAGACTTTGAAGGTTTTAACGTTGGAAAGAAAGAAGACAAATTAGGTATTCGTGCTAGTTCCACTTGTGAACTTACTTTTGAAAACTGTATTGTTCCTAAAGAAAATGTTATTGGTGAAGTTGGAAAAGGCTACAAAATTGCCATTGAAACTCTTAACGAGGGACGTATTGGAATTGGCGCACAAATGATTGGTGTAGCAGCAGGAGCTTATGAAGCTACCTTAGAGTACATCAAAACTCGTGAACAATTCGGCAAGGCTCTCTCTAGCAACCAAGGGGTACAATTCCAATTAGCAGAAATGAGAATGGAATTAGAGGCGGCAAGATTGATGGTTTATAATGCTGCTCGCTTAAAAGATGAAGGTAAAGACTTTATTGAAGAGGCTGCTATGGCGAAACTTTACTCTTCTCTTGCAGCTGAGAAAATTACTTCAATGGCTGTGGACCTTTTTGGCGGTAACGGTTTTACCAAAGAGTATCCAGTAGAGAAGTTTTGGAGAGATGCTAAGATTGGTCAAATCTATGAGGGCACTTCCAATATGCAGAGACAGACGATCGCTAAGATGGAGTTGTCTAAGTAGTTTTTTTGATTTTTTATTGTTTTATAGGGCTCTTTCTTTTTGGGAAGAGTCTTTTTTTATTTGGGGATTTAGATTAACTCCTTGGTTTATTTATTTAAATGAGCCGGCCTTCGACTGTGGTTTTTATTTATTTTTGCTTGAGTTTTATTCTAACTCCTCGATTTCATTCTTCGAATGAACCGGCCTTCTGAAACAAAAGTATTTTTCTCAGACGCGTTTTTGGCCTTCGGCCTTGGTTTGTTTTTGTTTTTTGATGGCTGTTAATTACTCCTCGGTTTGGATCTTTGAATGAGCCAGCCTTCTGAAGCAAAAGTGTTTTGTTCAGACACGTTTTTAGCCTTCGGCTAGGTTTTTTTTGTGGTTAATTGGGGGTTGGTTTTGACTCCTCGGTCTAATACTCCGAATGAGCCGACCTCCTGAAACAAAAGTATTTTGCTCAGACACGTTTCCGGTCCGCATACTACTCTATCGCTTCGCCTGCTCCCCTCACGTCCATGTCACTCGTTTTGGGCCGTCCTGGCCCAAAAAGGTCTGATCAAAACACTTTTGTTTCATGCGGCCTCTTTCTCTTTTCTTTAGTACTAAATTTCGTCGTTTTTTCTTCTGGTGCTGGCGCGGGGGTATGGGGCGGCTTTGTCGCCCTTGGCTGTTGAAATCGCTTTGCTCTTCAAGGCGCTTTTTGTTTTTTTGATTGCATTTGGGTGGCAGCCACCCTTTGGAGTTGATAGATTTGATTTCAACAAATATTTGTATCAATAGGTTCTAGTCAGCAGACTGTCGGCCTTTGGCAGGGACATAATTGGGATGTTGTAAGCCCAAAAAAACCGGACAAATTCCTTTGTTCCGGTTTTATATTGTTTTAATAAGAACCTACGAATCAAATGACCTATAAGTTTCGACGATACTGACCACCCACTTCATAAAGCGCGGTGGACATTTGTCCTAAACTGCAATGTCTTGCTGCTTGCATTAAAGCTTCAAAAACATTTTCTCCTCGAACGGCTTTTAGTTGTAGTTCTTTCAAAGCTTTATTCCCCTCAGCACTATTACTTTTTTGAAAATCTGTTAAGGCTGACAACTGGTGATTTTTCTCCTCTCGGGAAGCCCTCGCTAGCTCAATGGTCGGAGGAACAAAGCCTTCTTCAAGAGTTTTTGGATCTTGGTAAGTGTTTACTCCAATGATCGGTAAATCTCCTGAGTGCTTCAGATGCTCATAATATAAAGACTCTTCTTGGATCTTTGATCTCTGGTACTGAGTCTCCATTGCACCCAATACCCCACCACGTTCATTTAAACGACGGAACTCATTTAAAACCGCTTCTTCCACCAAATCAGTTAACTCATCCACAATAAATGAACCCTGGTTTGGATTCTCGCACTTGGTAAGACCAAACTCTTTGTTGATGATCATCTGAATGGCCATAGCCCTTCTCACCGATTCTTCTGTTGGAGTGGTAATGGCCTCATCATAAGCATTGGTATGAAGTGAATTACAGTTATCATTGATCGCTAACAAGGCTTGTAAGGTTGTTCGAATGTCATTGAAGTCAATTTCTTGCGCATGCAAAGAGCGCCCAGAAGTTTGAATGTGATATTTTAGTTTTTGCGACCTTTCACTGGCACCATACAAATCTCTCATTGCAATGGCCCAAATCCTTCTAGCAACCCGTCCAATCACCGTATACTCGGGGTCCAATCCATTACTAAAAAAGAAACTTAGATTTCCAGCAAAATCATCAATTTTCATTCCACGAGATAAATAATATTCAACCAAAGTGAAACCATTGGCCAAGGTAAATGCAAGTTGACTAATTGGATTCGCTCCTGCCTCAGCAATATGATACCCACTGATACTCACTGAATAGAAATTACGAACAGAGTGTTTAACAAAATACTCCTGAATATCGCCCATCATTTTCAATGAAAAATCCAAAGAGAAAATACAGGTGTTTTGAGCTTGATCTTCTTTTAATATATCCGCCTGAACCGTTCCACGAACTTGCTGTAAAGTGAGAGCTTTAACTTCTTCCACTTCCTCTAGCTTCAAGTCCCTACCCAGTTCTTTTGATTTTTTCTCTAAATTTTGGTCTATGGCTGTATTAAAATAAAATGCCAAAATCATTGGAGCAGGTCCATTAATGGTCATACTCACACTTGTATTTGGTGCGCTTAAATCAAAACCTGAATACAAGGTCTTCATATCATCTAGCGTACAAATACTTACGCCTGACTCCCCTACTTTTCCATAAATATCAGGACGCGGATTAGGGTCTTCTCCATATAAAGTCACTGAGTCAAAAGCGGTAGACAATCTTTTAGCATCATCGTCTTTACTTAAATAATGAAAACGGCGATTGGTTCTCGCCGGTGTTCCCTCACCAGCAAACTGCCTTTTAGGGTCTTCTCCCTCTCTTTTTAATGGAAACACACCAGCAGTGTATGGAAAAAATCCAGGTAAGTTCTCTTTTCTTAGAAACTCATATCGATCTCCCCATGAACTATACTTAGGAAAACTTACCCTCGGAATCTTTAAGTGACTTAAAGATTCTACTCGTAACTTTTGCTTAATTTCTTTTCCGCGAACAAAGTAAGAATACTCATCGCCACTATAGGCTTTTTTCAAATCATCCCATTTTTCCATGGCATCAATTTCATGAGCCTCAAGACCCGCTTTTCGCTCCTTAATGGCGTCGGTAATTTTGGAGTCCTCACCTAGTATTTTCTGAGTCTCGCTTAATGCCTGCCACTCAGAAATTTTAGCTTTGTTCGCTAAAGTTTTAGTTTGATAATCACGAAGACTCTTTACTATTTCCGCCAAATAATTTTGTCGCTCGCTAGGAATGATAATTTGTTTCACTGAATCTTTTAGAGCCTGTTTGTAAGAATCTGCGATTTGAAAACCAGATCCTCCGTGCTTTTCCACTTCATTCATCATTGCAAAAAATAAGTCATTTACCCCTGAATCATTAAAAAGAGACGCCTGACACAAAAACACAGGTAAAGATTCATCTTCTGCCATAAAGGCTTTATGAGAACGTTTATATTGTTTTCGCACATCATGAAGTGCATCCATTGCTCCGCGACGATCGGCCTTGTTGATTACAATCAACTCAGCGTAATCAATCATATCAATTTTTTCCAATTGCGATTGAGCCCCAAACTCTGAGGTCATTACATAAGTACTAAAATCAGAAAGCTCCGTGATATTACTCGCCGCCTGACCAATCCCCGAGGTCTCAGCAATGATAAAATCAAAATCCAATGATTTTAGATAGTTTAAAATTTTAGGTAAACTCTCCGCCACCTCATTGCCCGAGCCTCGGGAGGCAACAGATCTCATGAAGGCATGATTACGACTCAAGGAGTTCATTCGAATTCGATCTCCTAAAAGCGCTCCACCTGTCTTTCTTTTACTCGGGTCCACACAAACAATAGCTATTTTCTTATCTTCATAAGCATTTAGGTAGCGTTGGCTTAATTCATCAATCAAACTAGATTTACCAGCACCACCGGTTCCAGTAATTCCACAAACGGGAATCTTTTTACTATCCTGCTTTAAAAACTTTCCTTTAAAACTCTCAGGAATTTCTCTTCCCAATTCCACCGCACTTAAGGCGATCCCAATGGCATGAGATTTCAAAAGCTCTTGATCAGTGTATTGACCTTCTTTGACTTTAGACTTTGACAAAGCCTCTAACAAATCAAAATCACAGCCATCTATGATCATTTGGATCATACCATCAAGCCCAAGACGACGACCATCTTCTGGGTGAAAAATTTGAGCAATGCCGTAATCTTCTAATTCTTTTTTCTCTTCGTGGATGATGACGCCACCACCTCCGCCAAAGATTTGTACATACTCACCACCGTTGGCATCAAGAAGATCTCTGGTGTATTTGAAATACTCCATATGACCACCTTGATAAGAGCTCAAACAAATTCCTTGAGCCCCTTCCTGGAGAGCCGCTTTTACAACATCCCCCACGGAACGGTTGTGGCCAAGATGAATGACCTCTGCACCGAAGTCCTGCAACATTCTACGAATGATGTTGATCGTTGCATCATGACCATCGAATAAACTGGCTGCGGTAACAATACGAACTGGGTTTTTCGGTGCATTAGACAAGGCTATTCTCCTTTAAAATTTGGTTTTTCTTTGCTGATAAAAGCACTGATACCAATGTTTTTATCTTGGGTTTTAAAAATAGCGCCAAATTGACTGCGTTCCATTTCCATGGCCGCGTCCATCGCCAGATCTCCACTCTCATTGATTGCCATCTTAGCAATACCAACTGCTACTGGCCCTCTTTTTGAAATCTTTGAAGCCATTTTTTCAGCTGCACTCAAAAGCTCCTCTTTCGGCAAAACTTTGGTAACCAGACCAAAATTATAAGCCTCGCCACTGGAATAGTGATCACCAGTGTAAGTCATTTCTTTTGCCTTACCCATACCCACATATCGACGAAGCCTTACTGTTCCTCCAAAACCTGGAATCAAACCAAGGGAAGTTTCTGGCAAGCCAAGCTTAGCATCATCGCTAGCCAGTATAAAATCACAGGCCATAGCCAGTTCAAGTCCACCTCCAAGAGCAAAGCCATTCACTGCCGCAATCACAGGAATTTTCAAAACTTCCAGTCTGCGAAACACATCCTGGCCAAGTTTACTAAACTCTTTTGCACCCACGGCATCCAGGTCTTCCATTTCTTTAATGTCAGCTCCAGCGACAAAAGCTTTATCTCCTGAGCCGGTAATAATTAAACAACGAAGCTCTTTATCCTGATCAATCTCATTTAAAAATTGTCCTAGCTCTGTTAGAAGCTGACGATTCAAAGCGTTTAATGCCTTGGGGCGATTGATCGTTAAAGTGCCTACAAATTCTTTCTTTTCATAACTAAGAGTTTCAAAGTTCATATTATGCCTCGTAATTGTAAAAACCACGGCCAGTCTTACGACCTAACCAACCTGCTTCAACGTACTTCACTAGCAAAGGACAAGCTCTATACTTTGAGTCGCCCAGGCCTTCATGCAACACATTCATAATGGCTAAACAAGTATCCAATCCAATAAAATCAGCAAGAGTTAAAGGACCCATCGGTTGATTGGTTCCCAATTTCATTGCTTCATCAATGGCTTCTACAGATGCAATTCCTTCGTGAAGCGTATATACTGCCTCATTGATCATTGGCATTAAAATACGGTTTACAATAAAACCTGGCATATCTTTTACGCTCTCGACAAATACCTTACCCAAGTCCTCAGATAAAGTTCGAACCGTTTTAAAAGTTTCATCACTTGTCTGAATGCCGCGAATTCCCTCTACCAACTTCATTAGTGGCACAGGATTCATAAAATGCATACCTGCCACAAGCTCTGGACGCTTTGTTACTGCAGCAATCTTCGTGATACTGATGGAAGAGGTATTGGAACAAAGAATTTTTCCAGCAGGAACCACTTCATCTAATTTTTCAAAAATTTTCAGTTTCAAATCCATTCGCTCAGTGGCAGCTTCAATGGCAAAATCCACTTCCGAGAAATCTTCAATTTTTGTCGTAGTTTTTATTTTCGCTAAAAGCTCTGTTTTTTGTGCTTCCGTCATTTTTTCTTTTTTAATGAAACGGTCACAAGATTTAGCTATGCCCGAAACAGCCTTGTCTAAGGCTTCCGCCGAAATGTCATTTAATAAAACTTGGTATCCTTTTGCAGCTAAAACTTGTGCGATTCCACTTCCCATTTGGCCGCTACCCACTACACCTACGCATTTAATCATATATTCCTCCTAATATCTTCGGTTATAAATTGAACTTAATCTCCAGGCCATCATCACAATCTTATCTTTTTGACCTTCCCCTTGTTGAGTTTCTCGGTAAATTATTTTTAATCTAGAATTGGCATTTTTATCATTCCACAGGAGCGCAAAACTTCCAGCCTTGTTTTCATCATCGTCTACCGAGCTATTTGGTTCCAAATTCTCGGCGCGAATGGCAACCGATAAACTAGTAGTGATGGGAACTCTTAAACCTAAACTTCCATACGAAAATTTATAGTCTGCGCTCTCAGCCTTATCCTCACCACTTACGAATTCTAAGCTAAGGTAGCTTCCCCATAATGGTTGAATAAAAAACAGATCATACATTTTAAGCTTATGGTTCTCGGTTTCAGAATCTTTGGAAAATTGCCCAGCCTGCGCAGATAGCCCCAATAAAGATCCTGTATCGAGATTTTCTTTACTAATAGAAACACTTACAAAATATTTATCATCATTTTGTAGAGTATCATCCCGTTTTAAACCATAACCATTGTGAACCAAAAATTGAGTCTTATAGCCACCACCTTCTTTTTCTAAACCCAAGCCAAGATCTGAGTAGCTGACAAAATTATTTTCATGAAAAAGACTTTCTTCAAAATCTCTTAAAGGAATTCCCTTGTGATTTTCTATACCAAAAGGAAGCTCCTGTAAGCCCAGCTTAATTTTGCCAAAATCCGTTTGGTAAAAGGCGTAGCTTAATGTGAATGGCGATTTATGCTCATAAGTAGCATTGTACCACTTGGGATTTTCGTTCAAATCCTCAGTTCCAATCCTGAGCTCTCCTCCAAGCTTTCCATCTTTCTGCCAGTCTACAGAAAAATAAGACCTTCCCATATGAAAGCCCGAAGCTTGGTAGGAGTCTTGCCCCATTACCATATCGGCTTCGATGTAGTACTCCCCCAGAGAAAAATCTCCCAACTGCTCTGCTGAAAAAAGCGGAGCTACAAATAAAAACGTGATCAAAGTATAAATTAAATTTTTCATAATAAACCCGCATAATTTCTAATAATTTTCGGAAGGGGTCATGGGAAAAGCACCAAAATATCTCTATGCGTTACAGGCAAGTTCCATAGCATGAGATTTTTGCTCTTAGGATACGCATACATCTTCTTTTTTAAGCAAAAAAGATCTAGCTTTTTTTAGTTTCGGTGGTATTTCTGGCCAGAGAAAAAAGCATAGTGCTAAAATGAGCTAGATGTTAAATCGAAAGAATTACCACACTTCTTTATTTATTGGTCTTGGATTAATCTTTTTCTTAAAGGCGAACCTTGCATGGTCCATGCTGCCTTTTTATAAACAGCTAGATTCTGAATACCCCTCTGGTAGTAGTAGCAAGAGAAATCTCATTCAAAAAAGGATAGATAATTTTATCGAGAGGTCCTTTGAGATCGCCCATCGCGGTACACATTATTGGGTCAAAGAAGATGAAAGCTTAAGTTATCATAAATTGGCTATCTCCTTAAAGTGCAAAACGAAGTCAGCACTTTACTCCTCAAGAAACACAGAAGAATCACCAAAAAACTTTTGCAAGCCCGAAGAAAACCTAATGGTGATTGGCTACCAGAATGGGAGATTCCGCGTTCGTAATCATCTAAAAAAAGTATACTGGGTAGATGAAAAAGACACCTACTGGCCTTTTGAAGAAATGGGTTTTGCCTTTTTCCCTGAAGCGAGCTACATCAATCAGGTTAATTCTGGAGCGAAAGTCTGGGTGAATAAAATGCAACGCATAGAAATCTCCCACTACCTGAAAAATAAGGTGGTTTTAAATTTTTCAGGTAAAAGCTATTGGGTAGGATTTGATAAGGTCATTAGCCCACTTCATCTGGCAAGTCATTTGCGTTTGAGCAATCAGAAATGGCAATCCTTTGAACTAAAAGAAAATAAAATCTTTTTCTCTAATTCTTCACACTCATTGCCGAAGAAACCTATTTTAAACTTCAATTCAGCAAAAATGTATATCCATAAAAACCAAGCGCTCTATTTACGAATCGAGAATCAGCTCAAAAACGTATCAAAAACCGAACAATCTTTTCTAGCAAATAGTATTCGAGAAAAAGAAAATTTTTGGCACATTTCAAAGATTAAAGGACATGGAAATGTTTATTGGCAGGACAACCCCTTTTTTGCTAAGCATGCAAATAGCATATTAAGCAGCGAACTTTTTAAAAGAGAAATCTTTGACATGGCCTCTTCTCCTGTGGCAAAGGATGTTTTATTTGCTTCCGCCGGAGGAATTTTTAGAAAAGAAACAGATAATGAGTGGATCAAATTGGATTTTTTTGGAGAACAAAATTTACCAATTCATTTCTCGAAATCGGGAAGACTTTTCGTTGGAGCACACTACAGTGATGATATGGGCAAGAGCTTTACCCCCTATCTTTCCTTAAAAGATATAGTCTTAAAGAACAAACAATCAAAACTAGAATCATTTAAAATCCTAGAAATAAAGACAAAAGACGATAACGGAAAAAAGATCTCCTTACACATCAAACAAGGAAAAAAAGACTATTGGATGAACTTTGAGCTAAATTAAAACTCAGGCTCAACATCCACACCTAAAATTCTATCAACCGCTGCCTTAGCTTGACGATCTTTATACAAGCGATGTTCTGAAGGCCCAGACTGCAGAGACACATAAGTTTCGTTATCCATGATTTGTACCTCGAATGGATAGAAAAATTGAAATACGCTTTCCCCCATTTGCAACTTAATTCTTCTTCGGGCAATAAATTTTATCACGCGATATTCAGCACCTGAAAATTGATTCTCCCTTTCTTTATACTCAGCTCTTTGCGCATTTTCACGAAGCCTTTTATGCAATAGCTCTTCAATCTCCTCATCCGGTAAAATACTTTTCGCTTTCTGAGCAATGTCCATGACTTCTAAAAATAGATTGAAAGGATATAGAGTATTTTTGGTTTGATCAGGCACCAGGTTTGGCACACTAATTACGTATTCCTTCATCAAAAACCTTAACACTCTAAAAGAATCAAAAACATTGGCCGTTACAAAACGAACTCCAATTCGGTCCATTAGATTTAAAGCCATCTCTGATTTTTTTGCTAAGAGTTTAAAACTTGCCGATTCCATACCCTTATAGGCTTTAACATCAAATCGTCGCAAATGAATTTGATCCGTAGAGGATTCAAAGCCAAGCTTAATGCCGTGGATTGGGTCCATATGAAGGTTCGATCGAAATGGTTTTAATATTTGTTCTTGAACCTCTTCACTAAAATTATGAAAAGGGTCGTTTTCCAGGTGAGCTGCTACATGCATAATTCTTAAAATCGAACAGGCCCATTTTTGCAAAACATTTTTATCTGCCGCAGAGGCCATGATTAACAAATGCCCCAGTTTTCCTAGCTTTTCTTCCTTTTGAAAAACTTCAGGGATCTCTTCACCACTCTCAGACACATAGTCTTTATATATATCCAGAGCAAAGCGATAAATTTGCCAGGCATTTGCATTGTCTCGACCATCTTTCATATCGTAGCCATAGGTTTTTAAAAACCTTTGCGCATCCTCTAGGCTACTTATATTTAATCTAGGCACATCAATGATCGATCGGCCTTTCAAAATGGACTTGAATATATATCTATTAAACCTTAGTGATCTTTCCATCCCAATATTTTACCGAGAAAAAACAGAGAAATCTAAGCAATGAACTTATAAAGACTAGTTATGTTGCTTTTTTAAACAAAAAAAGCCTCTCAAACAAAGAGAGGCTTCCTAGGAGTTCATATATTTAATTAATTTCTAATAGCTATAGCCAGTAATCAAAGACTGTTCAGCTTTTCCCGGTACAGTATAGTAAATCTCTGTTGCACCGCTACTTGTGTTATATCTAAAGCGAACATTTCTTACACCATCATTCATTGTCATTTCAAGCTGACTTCCATTGTATGAAGCAGCTGTTACCTGACCTTCCGCAAAGGCGATATGAATGTATTTCGTTTGATTATAGGTATCGGTGTATGCATCGGCAATTTCCATTAGAACACGAAATTCACCACGATAGCTATTTATGTAGTTCTGATCAAAATTCACATCAGGATGAGCATCAAAATTAAAATCTACATATAGATCGATGTTTTGCACCTGAGAGATTTGATAAGATTGAGTGGTCCCAGCGGGAAACTTAAGCTCCAAAACCTTACTATCCATCGCACTGTTAATAGAACTTACGGGAAAATTGAAAGTATAAACATACTCTCCATAAACCATCTGATTAATAAAGTCATTGGCAACAGTACCATTAGCAGTAACATATTGATTGGTACCGTTACCAATCGCTACTCCGCTACCGCCGCCTTTTCCTTGGCAAGAAATCAAGGATACACTTGCCAACATTAAAACGATTATTTTTATATAGTTTTTCATAGTTAAACTCCTTACACACAATATATTCAAGCCCCGGGCCAATTGGCACCAGCTCAGCGCCTCATAGATTAGAGCTGACAAGCATTTCGACACCAACAAGCCTTGGATGCCCAATTTTGGCAGGCAAAGTAAATTTTTATGACGCTTAAACATCCCTATCTAAAAAATATGTAAGTATCTGAAATAGCATTAGTACCTATTAGGAGTTTTAAACAAACCTGAAATTTTTTAACTTTTTTATTAAAATATTGAGATTTTTAGGAGCCCGAATTCACTGGAAAGTACTTAGCTATTATAGAGCCGGGACTCATAAAAGGTTTTTTTAGGAATCGTCCGAAAAATAAGTATCTATCCAAAAAGAATCCAAGTGGATTATAAAAAGCTTCGCCGTTGAAATCGAAAACGATGAGTTTTGCCCGGGAGCTTAAACACTTAACCAAGCTTTGAATCTTCGTAGATCTTCGCTATGATTTTCTCGAAACGCTCAATGGAACTATTTAGTAGATCAGCTTGATCAGCGTCTGTAAGCAAGTCTTTTATAACTTTTAGGGCTGACAATGGCGCTTTCAGATCATGACAAATTTGCCTTGCATAGTCCTCATCAATTTTAGTCGCCATATCGCCCCCCTAGTCTATCTTTGGTTTCTTTTTTCAGCTAACATCTGATCCAAACTAGAAAAGACACCATTGCTAGCGTTTTCCATTTCTTGAATGGCGAGCTTCACTGCTGGCATATTGGCTTTTAAGTTTTTAATCCCATCAAAAACTTTTTTGGTTGCGTTGTGAACCTCACCATGGGGACCATCCAATGTACGGTAACTAGAAAGTCTATTAAAGTTCTCATAACCATCCCCTTGAAGGTACCATTTTCCAAGTCGACAGTTTTGATGACTTACAAACTCAAAAACCTCTCGCTCCTCAATTACCGAAAGATAAGTATTTATCTTCCAAATCACATGATCAAGCTTTGCAAGAACCATGAAAATCTCATCGTTATTTTCATTTAGAACGCTACCCACTTTCGCATTGGAAGAATAAATTTTATGAATGCTATGGTTAATCTCATTAACTACTTCACCAAAGGAAAGCATTTCTTGATTTAAACGTCCAAATGTACCTACTAAATCCTCGGAAAAACCTTCGAAGGATTCTGCTTCTTTTTTAATTTCACTTAACAGTCTCTTGGTTGTTGTTGCCAATTGTTGTACTTCTTCAGCCACAACAGAGAAACCACGACCATGCTCACCGGCTCTTGCGGCCTCAATAGAAGCATTAAATGAAAGAAGTTCTGTTTTTAAAGCAATATCCTCAATGCTAACTACGGCTGCCATGATTGAAGCAACTCGTTCTTGCATTTCCTTTGTCTTTTGATCCGTATCCTGTACATCATCCACTAACTTTTTGCTTTTTTGGGAAATATCTTCTGAGTGATTGCTAATAAATTCCAAATCCTCTGAAATAAGCTGCATATCAGCTATGCTTTGACGACTCTTATCAACACTACCAGCAAGGCCAGCTTGGATTTTTGCAAGTGCATCTTTAAGGTAATAATTTTCTTTTTCAAGCAACTCTAAACTTTGCTCTTTTAAAATAAGTTGTGCGCGCAAAGACTCTAAGTCTTTTTGAAGCTCGAGGGATGGATCATCATCGATAGCCACTTTTTTTAAACCAAAACCAAACACACTCTTCACCCTAGCTCCTCCATATTAAGAATATCTTTTGTAAGCAATTTTGGCTAAAACTTTAGCCTCTAAACTAGACCAATCACGAGTTCTTAAACAAACCAAGGAGAATGAATTATTTTATTAATAATGCCTCTTCAAGCTTCAAAGTCCCTACAAAACTTTTGCCAGAACAAACATTAAAATATACCTTTATAAACGAACAAGGTGGATAAATGCCAAAAAACAATGCTTACCGTTTTCCAAAAGCTAAAAAGATCGATCACTCTTTCGAACACTTAGGTGAATCATTCAATGATGAATATCATTGGCTAAGAAATCACCCCGAGAACGAAGTAATCGCTGAATTAATTGAAAAAGAAAACACCTATTTCTTTAATCACTTCCCAAAAGAGGGCCTACAATCCCAACTCTTCGAAGAACTAAAGAACAAACAGCCAAAAGCAGACATGGACGTTCCTGAAAAAATAGACAACTTTTTCTATTATTCTAGAACCGAAGAAAACAAAGAATATGAAATACACTGCCGCAAAAAAGATTCCTTAGAAAATCCAGAAGAAATTTATTTCGATGAAAACGAATTTGCAGAAAAAGATTATTTTGATTTAGGGTGTTTAGAAATTGACTCCCTTCACAAAAATGCCATTTATGCTGTGGACGATTCCGGCGATGAAGTTTACAAACTTTTTCATCTAAATTTAGTGGATAGAAATATCACGAATCTAAATATAAATAATAGCTCTGGTGATGTAGAATGGATAAATAAAGAAAACTACATTTACTACATCGAACAAGACGAAAGCTTACGTCCATTTCGCTTAATGCGAATGAATCTTAGTAATATGCAAAAGGAAACAATCTTTGAAGAAGCAGAACCAGAGTATTTTTTAAGCTTAAGCTCCTCAAAAGATGAAAACTATATTTTCGTAGAAAGCCATGGCAGCATTACCTCTGAAATTTATTACCTAGATGCAAATGACACAAAAGCAGAGCTCATAAGTTTTCAAGAAAAAATTAGAGGGGTTGAATATTACATCGATCATCGCGATGGATACTTCCTTCAGCTGAGCAATGAAGAGGAACAAAATTTTGCCCTCTACCTGCTTGATAAAAATAAAACCAAAAAACAGAAGATTTTCTCAGGCTCAGAAAGCCTTTACCTAAATGACTTTGAAGTATTTAAAGACTTTGTCGTTTTATACATCAAAGAAGATGCAAAAGAATTTATTGAATTTTTAAAACCAATCAATGGCGAATGGAAAAGCGAACGAATTAGCATGCCTGAAGATTGCTACCATATAAGCGCCGGAGATAATTCTAATTTCGATGTGCCTTATTTTCACTTTGTTTACAGTTCATTGACCACATCACCAAGCTACTACCGCTACCACCTAAGTACAAAAAAATGGGAACTCTTGAAAGAATATAAGGTGCCTGGTGGATATGACAAAAAAAACTATTTATGCAAACGGGAAAAAATAAAATCTCGGGACAATAAAGAAATTCCCGTATCTTTCCTCTACCACAAAGACTATCCACTAGAAAAAGCAAAGGGCATTTATCTTTATGTATATGGTGCCTACGGCTCTGGTATGGACTGTGGCTTTAGTCGCAACATCCTAAGCTTGGTTGACAGAGGAATTGCTTATTGCATTCTCCATGTTCGAGGCGGCAACGAGCTAGGTAGAGCTTGGTATGAAGACGGTAAATTTTTAAACAAGAAAAATACTTTCAATGACATTATTGATTGTGCAAAAAACATAAAAAGTAGATTTAAAAATTTAGAAAACAAACTAATTCTTTCCGGAGGTAGCGCAGGAGGTTTGAGTGTAGCAGCAAGTTTGAACCAAGAGCCTGAACTCTTTTCGGTTGCCATATTAAACGTTCCTTTTGTCGATGTGCTAAACACCATGCTTGATACATCGCAGGCTCTAACCGCCTTAGAATATGAGGAATGGGGAAATCCAAACGAAAATGAATATTTTCAAGAAATAAAGTCTTACTCCCCTTACAACAATATTCAGAATGGGAAAAAATACCCTAGCTGCCTAGCTATTGCCAGTTTATACGATCAAAGAGTCCGCTACTGGGAAGCTCTAAAATGGATTCAACGCCTTCGAGACAGAGTACAAAACCCATCAGAGCAATATTTATTTATGAACACAGAAGCTGGACACGCAGGTAGTTCTGGCAGATATGAATACTTAAAAGAATTAGCCTTAGAATTTGATTTTATTTTTAAACAATTGGAGATTGAAAATGTCTAACACCCTATATCACAACCCAAGATGCTCAAAAAGCCGTATCGCCAAACAACTACTTGAGGAAGCCGGAATTCAGTTTGAGATAAAAGAGTATTTAAAAGAAGGATTAAGCCAAAAAGAAATCAAAGACTTAAAAGCAGCTTTAGGTTTAAAAGTAATAGAATTCATGCGAGTCAAAGAGAGTGTTTTTAAAGATTTGAAATTAAAAGAAGCCAGCGAAAAAGAACTAATCTCAGCAATGGCAGAAAACCCAATTTTATTAGAGCGTCCAATATTTTTAAAAGCTCAAAAGGCAGCCTTAGGAAGACCGCCGGAAAAGGTACTAGAAATATAAGTTGGTCTTTACCGTTAAATTAGAAACAGAAATCCCTCGATTTGACTCACTGATTTGGCTTCTGGAATTAAAAGTTTCATAAGTCAAATCAACATACCACAAACGAATCCCAATTTGCGCCCCCAAACCAGTATCAAAGCCAAAACTTGTATCAAATAGCTTCATTTCTGAACGGCTTAAATTCATTCCCATGAAAGGTACAATCTTAGGATTAATTGGGAAATAAGTATTTAAAAACAAGGCATGGGTTGCTACAAACATCTCTTGAAATGGACGCCAGAAAGAATATTTGTATCCGTAATCGAAGGATAAAGTTCTTGGAATTGCCGCCTTTCTTCCCAGATTAAAAGCTAGTCCCAGTGATGATGCTTCATCCTTTGGAAGATCATAGCCAATTTTACTAAAATCAAAATCCATATTTGTTACTAACTCGGGGGAAAAATAAAATCGGTAAGAATTGTCGGTATAATCAGACAAACCTAGGTCGTACTTACTTCTAGAATTAGAAGAGCCTTCCTGCGCCGATAAAGATAAAAAGCTTGTTAAAACAAGAACAAAAACACTAATTTTTTTAATCATAATACACCCGTCTTCCAAACTTGGTTTTACCACAATCCAAAGAAAACGGATGATTTTTACTACAATGTGAAATCCATACAAGCCTGTAGATTTTTTTGACAATGAAGCGTCCCTTTCTCATAAAAATGTAAGCACCTAAAATCAGAAGAAATATGTTTTTAGCGTAAATATTACTGTCTTTTCTAGCTTATATTAATGACTTAGGTTTTAAGAAGTCCGGATTTAATGAAATCTTTTTCTCGAAGGAAGCGTAGCTCCAAATAGTCGCCGGTTTTGACCGCTGGACTACACTACTACTATCAAAAGCAATCAAAATTCTTCTTTTGAGAAAGAACCCAATAAGCCAGGAAGCTTGGTATATTGTTTTTGAAATAAGAAAACCTAGAAAGATTACTACCTAAAATATAGTGTTCCATCTTTCTCGATTAACATTTAAGAAAAAGCCTTAGGTTCATGATAAAATCTAAGGCCATAGATAAAATACTTAATTTTGAAAGCATTACATTTGTACTCAATGCAGACGGGTTTATTTATCAACTTCCCCAATCAATCACAGAGTCAGTATCGTTTTCTTTTGAAGAGCCAAAACCTAAATTGGTTCCTCCACTTAAAGGATTAATTGTTACCGGCCCTACCCCTGAACAATTGCTAACACTAAGATTATAACCCGTTGACACATCATTCACAAAATCAAAGCCATCCCAAGTCAAATCGGAAATTACAGAATTAGCACATGTGTCTATACTAATGTAAGCATCACTCACTAACCAAGAAGTGTATGACATTGAGAGTTTTACATTATCCATCTGAGCTATATTAAAATTATCTTTATAAACAATCATTCCATCTTCTTGATGGTAGTTAACAACATTTAAACCATTTATTGTAGATGTACTTCTATCGGAACTACTTAGACCGTTAAAGATCAAACCATCGAAATAGTAGTAAAAGGTTCCTAGCGTTGGCCATTTTGTTGGATCTGTAACATCAGAACTTTGAGTCACAAAATGTCCACTACTTGTTCCGTCACCGATGTTTACCTTGTTGCCATTATGTACACCCAATAAAATACTATCTTCTAAAGTTAAAGTTTTGGAGTTATTTACCGTAAAACTCTCAGACAATACCTTACAATCGCTACAATCCGCGGTGGCCGCTATAAACTTTAAGTCTTGTTTCAACTCACCATTAACAACGAATAAATAACTACTATCCACAGTCAATTGGCCAGCATTAGTACTTAAAGGAAACTCTTGAACAATTGCGTTAGATGTTAAGACTGGCTGATTACCAACACTATCGTCTAAAATCACTTTATCAAATTGATCAGGGTAAGAATTTCTTCCATTACTACAATTTGACCAGTTGGCAGGAGTGAACCAATCTGTACTGACAGATCCGTTCCATGTACAGGTATAAGAAGTTTCAGAACCAGTCCAAGCAATTACATTATTAGGGTCATTTTCAAAAACACTACCCCATGCCCAACCAGAAGCATTATCCATTGTTATTGAAATACCACTACAAGAGTCAGCCCTCACATTTATCCCTCTTTGTTTATCAACGGCTGCTATATAAGGAACATCCCTAAAATTGTGATTTGACCATGTAGTGTCTGTGAAGCTTCCTGTACTACAGTTGTATAAATAGATCCCTCCAAGGAACTTTCCTCCTGTGTACTTTACATTATCCAAATTTTTTATCTGGTAGTTTTCTTGAAATTTAAAAGCAATTCCATCAGAGAACCCTGGATAAATAGCCATATGAACACCATCAATACTCACCGAACTTTTCTCTGAGCCAGTACCTTCCATTATTAAGCCTGACCAGCGATCACTATTACCAATAAATACCGGCCATTCACTTTCCGTAGCTCCACCAGAAACAACAAGGTGCCCCGCACTCGTTCCATTACCAATCAATAGTTCTGCATAAATGGTGTTAAAATATACTTCTGTACCTGACAAAATTGTTAATGTGGCAGAGTTATTCACTTCTGCGGCTAGGTTTCGAATTAACAATCTACAGTCACTACAATCCGCCGTGGCTCCTTTAAAAGTGACGTCTGCTCGAAAGGCATCACTACTTCCATAGACAGAAAGACTAACTCCTGAATTAATCGTCACCGTAGTATTTTCTCTAGCTCCTACAACTCCTAGTATTGGTGTATTTGCAGTTACAACAGGTTTATTTGTAAGATCATTTAAATAAACGTAGTCTGTGTCCGTCGGAATAGAAGCACTACAATTTGTCCAATTTTCAGAAACAGACCAATCCGTTGAAACCGCCCCTGTCCATTCGCAAACAGCGGTTACACTAATTGGATCAGAATAAACTTCCGCAGTATCCATTCCATCATCAATTAAAGCGCAAATATAGTAAGAGCCAGTGGCTAAGCCAGAGGTATTAAAACTATAGCTACCACTACCAGCATTTGCATCCTCTGATACTCCATTAACAATTAGAGTTCCTGAGTTGCAAGATCCAGTGTTTGAGCTGTTATAATAAAGTGATACCTGTGCATCGTGATCTGGGTCGCTATCCGTCCATTGAACGTTAAAAAGCTCTCCAGAATATACAGAATCATCACTCTCCATAGGTTGAGTGATGGCAATTGTAGGACTCGTATTGACTTTCAAAGCATTTGACCAAGACTCGGTACTTCCCAATCCATCTGAAATTACAGCACAGATATAGTAATTAGCAGTTGGTAATCCAGTGAGATCCCAAGTAAAGGTTCCCGAAGCACCATCACTATCTTCTTTCAAAGAGTCTGTGATTAAAGTGCCATCTTCACAACTTCCCCCAGAGCTATTGGCATAGTACAAAGAAATGTTCCCATTCTCTTCTGTATCAGCATCTGTCCATGTAATATCAAAAATTGAATTCACAGCAATAAGATCATCACCACCCATGGGCTGAGTAAAACTAAGGCTTGGTACTTCATTGGCTGTAATGCTCACTTCCACCTGTTTAACCAGTTCTCCATAAGTCACTTTTATGTACCCAAAGCCAACTTGGTAATTTGTAAAGCGTGCCTTTTTACCACCATCAAAAATAATCAAATCACCAATAGATCCACTTAAAACCCAGTTTGCTTCTACATTGGTTTTTTCATCTCCAGCTTCTTCAATTAGGAAAAGTTCTAGATCTTCGGATCGATCATAAAGACTTAGCTGAGTAATGGCCACCCCTGATCCATCAGAGGCAGTTTCAACCTGAATGACCTTTTCTGTTTTATCTTTGACGATGCCTTGCACAGCCTGAGGATCGACCATACAAGCCGTATGAATAAAAAAGAAAGCTACTAACAACGAACGTACAACGCTAAAATTTTCCATAAAAACTTATCGGAAAGATTTTACCTATTTCTAAAAAACATAAGAAATCTAAATATTTCAACCTAAAAGTAAATGAAGATCTTTAACTTCTTGGGTAGATAATAAGACACCTAATGCTTAAATAAATTCCACAAATTTAAGTTAAGCTATTTTGTATAGCCTTAATTAAACCTGACAATGAGGACAATAAAATGAGGACCTGCCCCCTAAGTTTATATTTTTAATAATACTGGAACATACAAAACAAGCTTGCCCTTCCCTGCCATATACATTGAAGTGATTTTGAAAGTATCCCGACTCTCCACCGGCTTGTTTAAAATCAGAAATACTAGAACCACCTGCCTCGATGGCACTTTCTAAGACCAGGCGAATATTATCAATAAGCCTTTCCATTTCTTTTTTTGTGATACTTTTGGTTTTTCTGGTAGGTTTAATTGCAGATAAAAACAATGCTTCAGCGGCATATATATTACCAACTCCTACAACCACTCTTTGATCCATGATAAAGTTTTTTATCACTAATTCTTTTTTTCTAGACTTCTTCCAAAGGTATTCGAAATTAAATCTTTCTTCATCCAGTGGTTCTGGTCCCAAATGTTTAAATCGAACAAAACTCTCTAACTGATCCAGCCCACAATATTCAAAACTACCAAAGCGCCTCGGGTCATTATAAATTAATACTTTATCTTTTAAATGCATTAAAATGTGATCATGAGTTCGAAGGATTTCATTCTTCGTTTTTTCTCGCCAGGTACCAGTCATCCCTAAATGACTGACCAAGATACCTTTGGGCGTATGGAACATTAAATACTTTGCTCTACGTGTGATTTGTAATATCTCAACATTTTTAAAGCGCCTCACAATATCCGAGGGAATTGGAAAACGAAGATCCTGCCTTTTTAACTCAAGCTTCTTGAGAAGAGTTTTCTCTCCAACTAGTTCTATAATTCCTCGTTTTACGGTTTCTACTTCTGGTAATTCCGGCATATATTCTCTAACTTATCGTAATTGTTAATAAAAAAATAGTCGTGACGTGCTCATCACGACTTTTCACGACTCTTTAATTATATGTACCACTTTTAAACGCTGAAAGCGATACAACATTCTCAAACGAAGCAGAGTCAGTTTTTGATTCTAGTTCTTCAAGAACTAAGTCATTTGACGGTTTTTCTTTCTGCTGTCTGATATGATTCATAATTTTTTCTGAAAATTGCTTTTGATCGTCTTCGTTACATTTTGAATAATGATCCGCAAGCTTCAAATCTTTATGTCCAGTCATTGCAATAACAGCATCAAGGCCACCACCGACTTGTCGAGCTAGTTTAGCCATTCCGTGTCTCAAGATATGCGTTCCTGAGTATGGTAATTTTCCTTTTCGTTGGGCACCTCTGTAATTAACTTGAATAGTCCCGTAATTCAAAGGGTTGCCATCTACATGAAAAACGTAATCATTACCTTGAATTTTGAAAGCCTTCCTTCTTTTTAAAACTTCAAAAATTTCGTCAGTTATAAAAACAGGTCTAGGCTCTTTATTCTTTGGAAAAGCTTTAAGCTCTATGAAGGTTTTATTAGACATGCACCAAACACAAGTATGCTTTATCAACATTCTTCTGTTATCCAAGTCAATATTTGACCATTGAAGACCTGCAATTTCTCCAATTCGACCAGCAGTAAAAAACTGCATCATAGCTAAATCCTTATATAAAGGTTTTAAATAATCAAAAAAGATAAATGCATGTTTAAGGTCAATTTGCTTCTTTTTGTCAGGTACAGGTTTTATAAAACCAAGCTTTCTATGCTTCTTTTTAACGGGACAAGTCAACATTACAGCTTCACTCTCGTATTGTTCACTTTCTTTGTACCAGTTAAAAATTGTTACAAGCATATTAAGCTCATTGTTTAAGTTACATCTTCCGGCACGACCACGACCTGATTCTTGATACTCCTCAGTTTTGAAATGATCTACCCAATGATTAACCCAAGAGGTAATCTTAGAAGGAGTGATCTGATCCATTCTTAAGTGTTCAAGCATCTTAAGTAGCGAATATCTTCTGATCCAAATAGCTTTTGTACTCGTGGCCAGCGTTGGAAAATGATGCACTTGCATCGTTTCCCACACTTCTCCTAGCGTCGAGTAGTGTCTCACATTTGGGTCATCAGCATTGACGGATATACCATCAAAGTTTTTTCGCCAATTTTTCGCATCGTAAAGCCCAGAAAATGTTTGATTATACAATTTTCCTTTAATACGCTTTTCCGCAAAATACTTTCCAGTTGATTTATTTTTATAAATTCCAACTGCAACTTTTTTTAAGTCCTTGCGGAAATTTGTTTTCTTTGTCATTTTCATTCTCCCTTAAGCCAATCAATGATTTCTTTAGGTATGAAAATGAGCTTTCTTTTGCGTCCTCGTCTGTATGGAATTTCACCCTTGCTTACAAAATTATAAATAGTTCCTTTTGCATACTTGGTGTAATAACATACTTCATCTATTCCCCATATTAACTTGTCAAAGAGCATTTCAGGAGTACACATTTCGTGGTTTCCCCCCTGAACATTCATAGTCTTAACCATATCAAATTCTCCTAAGTTGGCCAAGCATAAAACTGGCTAAAATCCTTAATCTTTTCATTAATTTATGTCACAAAACTAGGCTTGGTTTTGTGACAAAAAGCCGGACATTAGTTCCATCATTTTTTGCTCAAATTCCTCCTTATTTCCTTTGAACTTCGCTATGTTTTCTCTCATAAACATCTCTTTACGGTCACTTTGAGTTAGTGATTCTTCTTGAGACTTTTTAATAGTCTTTTCAAGTAGTTTTTCATCAGCAAGACTCAAAAGATTAACAAGTATGGTTTTAGGCTTAACCTTTCTTCCGAATTGCTTTTTGTTAACTTTATCTACAAGTCTTGTAACTTGCCTCATAAATGTCTTATCAAAACGAATTGCTGTAGAGTCGTTTTTCTTTCGAGTGCTTTTAGGTGTTTTATTTTCAATATTTTGTTCCATAATGATTTACTCCGTAATTAAAGTTAAAAATCAAGATCAAGACTTCTTTTTTTCTTAAGTGCCTGCTCAAAAGAAACTTGATTGACAGTTATTCCATAGGGTTTGAGGTCTTTTTTTAGCTTATCTATGAAATTCCATTGATTCTTTTGTAAAGACTTTGAATTATCTTCTACAATATCAATTCCCTTAATTTTCGGATTATTAGCTAAAAAAATATGCAAGGCTTTTTCCTCAAGGCCTATTAAAACAAGTTCGCCCTTTGACTTTTTTGGATCAAGGGCTTTGCTTCCTTTTAGTTTCAAGAAACTAAGGAAATTAGAGAAGATGGTTACATTTTTTTCATTCTTATAAGAACTTTTAAAAGGAGCTGATTTGTCTCCATGTCTTTTTGATTTGTAACCATTTGATTCAGGTGAGAACTCAATAGCTTCTTTGTCTGTGCCTTCTGGGTAAAACCAGATGCTACCTTTTGAATCTACCTGAACCTTTTTTAGTTTAAAAAGGTCTTCTGATACCTTTTCATTAATTCCATGATGCTTTAGGAATTTGTTTAATTTCAATTTGGCGAGGTCAACTTTTTCTTGTTTTTGCCTTGGTATGTAAAAAGATGTGTATGGTCTTTTTACTTCTCCCATATATTGTTCAAGCAATAACAAGTTTTTGTTGCCCGTAATTTGTGAAATTGCTCTCAAATAGCTAGTGCTATTATGAGCAGTAACAAATTCAATAAGTGAGCCTGTAGTTTTGTTTTTTGTATTAATCCAGCGATTGTCATTGATAACAATATGCTCTCGACCTTTTAAAACTGTTTTTCCCTTATCGTTTGTAATGGTTTTAATTTTGTGTTTGTTGCAATACTCTAAAATGTCACTATTTGATGCCTTTCTTATTTCACTAATAGGAATAATAGAGTGCCTAAGATCATGGTCTGTAGGAATAGGAGTCCTATCACCGCGACGGTTACTTTTAGTGTAAGCTTCGTAATTTTTTCCTTTAAGACCTTGTGCAGTTCCTCCACCCAAAAGTAGTGAGCTTGAAACTCCCAAAGAATCTCCTTTTCCATTTTGATAATTAGTGATTCCATCTTGTATCTTCCTCCTTAATTGAGGTTGTTTTAGAAATAGTGAATCGTTTTCTTTGAACTTTTGTACTAATCCTTTTTTGTCATAATTCTTTCCTAATTTGTTGCCTCTGATACCTTTGTTATGTCCCGCATAGAAATACGTTATGTTTTTATCTGTAATAGCAACATTTATAGAAAACTCACTCAAAATACCCACATACTCATCAAAACTTGTAGCGTATGCCTTTGCAAAATCGGCTTTTTGAAAAAGGTCTAATCTGTATGATTGACCACCTCTACGCTCAATCTCTTTTACTTTTTGAGGTATCTTTTTACTTTTGTCTTTCTGATTTTTACTGATAACAGAAAGGCCATGTTTAAGAGCGATTTCATCAGAAATTGCTCGTAAATTGTAGAGATGTTCTTTTTTATCAGTAATATGCTAGAGGTTTGAAAAGCGTTTACAGGACTAGACCGTTTTAAATAAAAAATGAGTCATTAACTTTCTTAGTTAAAAATAAAAGTTGCGAAACAAATATTTTTACAGAGGAGAAAGAGTAATGACTC
>JAYZXX010000027.1:0-21392 GCA_036140815.1 Bdellovibrionota bacterium
GGCTTGTTCGGAAACATCTGTAAATAGAAGCTTTTCAATGGGGCTTTCTTTTAAGTCTACGAGTTTTTCTTTAGCCTGAAAGATCCGCTCTGGAAGATAGCGAATGGCAAAATCTCTTTTTGAAGGAGAATAAAATTCGTAGGATTCTTTTAGGATACTACCGCTTCCGCACATTGGATCATAAATTGTCTTAGGGCTTGTTTTTAGATTTAAAATAGAAAAGTAATACATCAAAGCACAATAGTTCTCCCTAAGAGGGGCTAAGCCCTGAAGTCTTTTGGATCGTTTGTGCAGATGCTCGCCTGATAGATCAATGGAGATTTCAAATTGATCATCAATGCAGTTGATGACAATCTGGTGCTTATAGGATTGCTTATATTTTTGGGATTTTGTGCAACATAATACTTTTCAATGGCTTCTTCAAAAGTTGCAGAGATTTTCTTTTCATTATTCAGTCGTGATTTTTTTGATAAAACTTTGAGCTGAAACTCTTTATTAATTAGATAGTTTCTCCATGGAATTTTTGAAACCTTTTGAAAAAGCTTAGGTAAGTCTCGAGCTTTAAAATTAGCGATTATTAAGCTGATGCGATTTGGTAACTTTAAATAGGCTTGAAGTTTTTCTACTGAGGCAAGGTCTGATTCGAAACGTATTTCACCATTTGTGCTGGTGCAATTCACGATCTCTATATTTAAAAGGCTGGCTTTTTCGACCAGCTCTTTTAAACAATATTCTTCAGTGTCAAATGGGCAGGAAATTCTGAATTTAAGGAAGTTCATTTTTCTTCAAGTAACGCCATTCGCCTTCTTTTAAATGACCTAAATGGATCTTGCCAATTCTAGTTCTTTTCAAAGAAACTACATTAAGACCTACAAGTTCACACATTCTACGGATTTGGCGCTTACGGCCTTCCGTGAGAGTCATACGAAAACTATGATCATTGATCGGGCTAACCTTAGCTCTTTTTAAAAGTTTACCATCTAGCTCTAATCCAAACTTTAGCTTTTGAACTTGAGTTAGATTCATTTTCGAGTCTACGGTTACTTCGTATTCTTTTTCCACATCAGAATCTTCGCCAATTACGTATTTGGCTAAGCGACCATCTTGAGTGAAAAGCATTAAACCACGGCTATCAATATCAAGTCTCCCCACCGGTGCTAAACCATAAGTGTTGTCTCGGTTTAATTTGGGGCCAAAAGGCGAGAAATCGCTTTGATTTGAATTTTTTAATAAGGAAGTAGCTGTGGGGTAATCATCTTCTGTTTTATGAGAAACAAAGCCAACTGGTTTGTGTAGTAAAATACTTAGTTTTTGGCTTTGTTGGCTTCTGGCAGCTCTCAGTAGCTCGATCTTGTCATCAGGGTGAATTTTCGTACCTAATTCACTGATGATTTCGCCATTTACTTTGACCATGCCTTGGCTAATGTATTCATCAGCTTCTCGGCGAGAGCAAATGCTCAATTCACTCATTCTTTTGGAAAGTCGTACTAAGCTGTCATTGGTTTTTTTGCGTAAAATTGGGGATTGCTTGCTATTTATTTTGGCTTGTCTCATAGCGCACTATGTTAATTGTAGTCTTATTAAAACGCAATTTTTCCCTAAGTCTTTGAAAACTTGACAAAATTGGGGAGAATTCGCTTAATTATACTTTCTAAATTTACTTTGACCAAAGCATTACCGAAAGGGCTCAAAATGGCAGAAGAAAAAGAAGCAGTAGAAACTCAGCAAGATCCATTAACAGAGGTTTTAGAGGCTTTCAAAAAGCAGCAAAAGCTTATCCTTGGCGCTGTGCTAGTGGTTTTTGGTGTTTTTGGTGGGATTACGGCCAAGAAATCCATCGAAGCGGCAAATGAAACAGAGGCTCAATCGAAATTATTTAAAATTGAAAAGGAACTTCAGTCTTTAAAAGAAGAACAGACAAAACAAGCTGCGGTAAAAGAAGCTGAAGAAAAAACGGCAGATGTAGATACCAAGACTCAAATGAAAAGCCTTGAAGATCAGCTTAGTTCGTTCGTAAGTGAGCACAAAGATCTAAAAGCTGGTGTTAGAGCAAGCTTGATATTGGCAAAAATTTTAAGCGAAGAAGGTCAGTCTGATAAAGCGGTTGAGGCTTTGGATATGGTGAAAACTAGCCTGGGATCAGGCGCACTTGCGAGTCTTTATAAGACCCAAAAATTAAGCCTTTACTTAGATACTGAAAAATATGATGAAGCGGTTAAATTGGCAGACGAAATCATCGCTAAAAAAGATGAGAGTTTTGCCCATCCTGTGGCTTATTTGAAAAAAGCCATTGCTGTTGAGAAAAAAGGCGAAATTGAAGAGGCAAAAGCGATATATAAAAAATTATCTGCTGATTATCCTGAACATTCTGCTGGAAAAACGGCAAAACAATATCTTCGAATTCTTTAAATCTCTACTTTAAGGAGAGACCGTGCGTTTACTCTTATGTGTTATGGTGGCAACATTATTTGTTGCCTGTTCTAGTTTAAAAAAGCAGGAAGGCAGCTGGCGTGAAATTAGGCTAGATGCAAATTGGATCAGTCAAATTGCCAAAGATGAAAATCTTGAAGCGAGAAAAATTGCTAGGTTTAAACCTTTAATTTACCAAAATCTCGTGATTGTTGGTGGATCTAACGGTGATTTGAGTGGCTTTAATCGTAAAAGCGGTAAGCTACAATGGAGGTTTTCATTACCGGCAGGTGTGGAAGCAAGTGGTTTAATTTATAAAAATAAATATTTAATTTTTGGAGCCAAAGATGGGTATTTATATAAAATCGACGCTAGCAATGGTGAATTAATTTGGAAGTTCTTTGCTAAGGCCGAAGTTCTGAGTGATTTGAGTATAGAAGGTGATGCCATTTATTTTCTAAGTGGGGCTAATATTCTATATAAAATTAACGCAGAAAGTGGAAAGCAAATTTGGGTCTATTCTCGGGTTCAAAGGTCTCGGTTTTCAGTGCGTGGGGGGGCTCAAGTTTTAGTTTTAGGCCCTAGAATTTATGCTGGCTTTAGCGATGGGTTTCTCGTTGCTCTTCAATCTAGTTCAGGGGACTTGGTTTGGGAGAGAAAGCTTGCAAGTTCGGAAAGGTTTGGCGATGTAGATAATAGCCCTATTAGCAATGGGGAACTTATATTTTCAGCATCCTTTGATGGTAACTTTTATGCATTTGATAAAAATGGAAGCTTACGTTGGAAAGCGGATGTAGGTGCTTATTCAAAAGCTAGTGTTTTTGAGAATCAATTAATAGTTCCTAGCAGTGACAATAAGCTTGTTTTTATGGATGCTTCTAGTGGAAAACTTTTAAAGTCCTTACAAATAAAGTCCATCGCTTCTGAGGTATTTATTAAGGATAATTTAGTAATATTCAACGAAGCCAACTCTAATTTAGTAGTCTATGACAATTTAAAATCAAAAGTCATTGCTAGCTATGAACCTGGAAAGGGGAGTTTGAGTGCTCCTAGTTTTGATTCTGACTTGGGTCAAATTTATCTAAATTCTAATGCTGGAAACTTACATGCCTTAAGGCTTTACTTTATTGATCGTCGTCAACTTTGGGGTTGGGAATTAAAATAATGAAGACTTTTATTTCTATTCTTTTCTTATTCAATTTTGTTGCTTGTGGAAGTTCTAACTGTCGTAAACAGCCAGACCCTAATTTTTTTGCAAAAAAAACTGAGAATCTTCCTAGTTTTAAAGAAAAAACAGCCAGTAAAACGGGGCTAGGCACGGGTTCAACTGATTGGATTCAGGTGTTTAAACCTGATGGCTCTTTGCAGTGCGGAATGGGGGCGGCGATTAGCCCTGAGGAAATGGGAAAAGAGTTGAGAGACAAAGGGATTCGCATAAAGCGAGAATCGAAGCAAAACGATTCCTTAATGCGAATTCAGGTTTGTGGTTCTCCAACAGGCATGATCAATGTTTATGAAATTCAAAGTTCAAATTTGGAGATGGTAAAAAAACTTGGTTATAAAGAGTTAAAGAGCATAAAAAAATAAAGGGATAAAGCGGTAAAGCTTTATCCCTTCGCTTATCACCAGCAAGGTAAATCTAATTACGAGATACTAAAAGCAGCATTGTGTGCCAATGAATAAACCTCTCCATTGTCACCAGGTTGATAATCATACAAATTACTAGTCTTTTGCTCAGTTTCTGGAGCTTGTCCTAAGTTCGTTAAAATATGATTTTTATGGTCTTTAACCATAATTTCGACTACTTCACTGATGTCTAATTTATATAGATCAATTAAGTTTTGAAGCATTGGAAACGGTACATTACAGATATTTCTCTCATAGTTACTAATGAACTGTGGGGAGCTAAGATTTAGGAGCTTAGCCACATCTTTCTGCTTGTAACCGTTTTCTCTACGCTTATCACGTAAGTATTTGTTTAAGCCTTGGCATATCATATAAAATCTCCTTTATTTACACTTCCATTGTTTAAGAAGTCTTGAACAGTTTAAGCTTCTTTAAACTCGTTGTAAAGTTTAAAAACATTTAAACTGCATATATTTCAAAATGCTACATCCCTTGGTCTAGGTTTTTAGCTCTAAACTACAGAAAATAATGGTGTTTTCCGAAAAAAGACCCAGGAGAGCACAATGTTTGATTATGACGAGGTGAAAGAAAAAATTGAAGCAGAAGGCAGCCAATGGACATCGTATAGCGATTTGTTCATGGTGTTATCCTTTGTCTTTTTACTTCTCTACGTAACATCTAGCCTAAGAAATGGAACCTTTAGTATTCAGAAGCATATTGAATACAAGAGAATGGCTCATGAGGCAGCAGATCTTCAAGAGCAAATCCGTGTCTACAATAGCTTGAAGAATGAGTACTTAGAAAAAGGTGCTACAGAAAAAGAAAAAGACAACTATGAAAATCTGATGGCTCAACTAGATCTGTTGCAGACAGAAGCTGACAAAGAGGCTGAAGAATTACAGCAAAAAGCGCAAGAACATAAACAAAAGAAAACAGCTTTGAATAAATATCAGCAAATGGTTCGTAATATCATCAACACAAATATGGTTGCGCAATCACGAATCAAGAAGCGTGATAATATTATCGCCGACAAAGAAGAAGTTATTAAGGAGAAAGAAGAAGTCATTGTTCAGAAGCAGCAAGAGATTACTGAACGACAGAAAGAAATTAAAGGTCTAGAAAAAGATATTTCAAAAAAGAAAATGGAGATTGCTAAGAATGAAAAAGCGATTAAGAAAATTAACTCTTCTTTGGATAAAAAAATTGCTCAGTTAAAAAAGCAGGCAAAAAAGTATAAAAAATCACGAAAGCAGTTAAATAAACAAATTTCGAAGCTTAAAACCACTAGCGAGAAAAAAATCAAAGAGCTTTCTAGGCAAAGTCAGAAAGTTGAAGCACAGTTAAGTAAGGTTTCACAGGATTTGGACCAACAAACCTATGCACTTCGTATGGCAAAGAACCAGGTGGAAAGGGAGCAGTTAGAAAAGCAACGATTAAGTAAAAAGTTTCAGGAAGAGGTCAAGAGTTTGAAAGAGAACTACAAAAAGCAGATCTCTGGCAAAGAAGCTGAGTATGAACGTCAGTTGGCTAGTTTAGATAAAAACTTCAAGAATAAATATAAATCTCAAGAAGAACAGTATAAGGCTTATTTAAAGGAGCAGCAGAAAAATTATCAGTCTGAAATTGAAAAAAGAAAACAACAAATTTCAGCGGCAAAAGCTAAAAATAAAAAAGTTTCTAAGGCTTTAGCTGCGGCCAAAGAAAAAGAGCAAGCAAGGCAAAGAATTATAACTCAAATAAAAGACAACTTTAAAAAAGCTGGCATGGATGTGGAAGTTGACGGACAGACGGGAGATGTTGTTTTGAGTTTTGGTAAAGAATATTTTGAAACAGGGAAAGCGCAGTTAAAGCCTGGAATGACTAGCATGTTGCAAAAATTTATACCAGTGTATGCGAAAAGCCTTTTTCAGAGTGAAGAGGTTGCTAAGAAGTTATCAAATGTAGAAATTATTGGTTACGCATCTCCGACTTATAAGGGCAAATATGTTGACCCTGGGAGTCTTAGAAAGGGAGATCGTGAGGCTGTAAACTACAATATGGACTTAAGTTACCGAAGAGCGAAGTCTATTTTTAATCACATTTTTAACAAAGACAAAATGACTTACAAAAATCAACAGGAACTATTGCCTCTGGTTAAAGTGACGGGAAAAAGTTTCTTGGCAGAGGCTAAAAGTCAGAGAGGAATCGCTTCGGGGACTTCAGTGAAAGATTTTTGCAAAGAATACGACTGTAAAAAGGCACAAAAAGTAATTATTAAATTTAATCTGCAAAATGATTAAGGGGATATGAGATGGGCGCACAAGGTATTATACAAAGTTTAGTAGATGGATTGGTGGTTTTTGCCTCCGATTTACTAATTCCATTGTTGGTTTTCACATTTTTAGCCGGGGCTACTTTAAGAGCTTTAATATGGTGGACCATCCGTAGGGAGGCCTGGTTTTCTCGTGAATTTGAGAAAAGAGTTCGCAAGTTTTTAGATGTAGAAGTAAGAGAGGCCAAGTTTCCCTCCTTTTACCAAAACTTAAAAAGACTATTAGAAAAGACTTATTACGAGTTGTTTGAGATGAGAGCTATTATGAAGCGTCGGAATCCTGATATAGTAGCTAGCTTTTTAGATCGAATATTTTTAATACAGCACGGAACTGCTTGGCTGGTTAAAGATTCTTTGGCTCAGGTGAAATATCTTAAACATGATAAAGGTCATCCTAAGTTTTTAGAAGTTGCTAAAAATGTATTTAAATCAAACCCATGTTTTACCAACGTATTTGGAGTAATTCCTGGTGCAAAGTTCAATGATCTTTTAAATATCCTACCAGGCCTTTTTGTTATAGGGGGTATTTTTGGTACTTTCCTAGGGATTATGAAGGCCTTACCAGAGTTATCTGGAATGGATTTAAATGATATTGAAGGTACAAAATTAGTAATGGACACTTTCTTATTAAAAATCAGTTTTTCTATGAGTACATCCATTGTGGGAATCATTTTGAGCGTTGCCATGTCTTTGGTAAATACAATCATGAGTCCAGAAAAAGCTTTTGTTGATACTGTTGAAAGGTTTGAAAACTCATTGGATAATTTATGGAATCAAAGCGAAAACAATGAGCTGCCGCCTGAAGAGGAAGAGTTTGATGAGCATAGAGATCCGTTAGAGGCTCTAGCAGAGCAAGCACTGTCACGTGAATTGGAGTCACAAAAGAAACAGTGGGTAAGAGAAGGGAGAGCAGCTGCCAAGGATGCGGCAAACAAGGCTGGTTAATTAAAACCAAATGCAATTTGACGACTATACAATCCTTATTCGAGTCATTGTTGAAGATGAAGTGTTCACGCACTTCATCGATAAGGAGGAGTTCGTCATAGGTCGATCCGAAGATTGCGAAATGTCCATCAGCGTAGAAGGCATTAGCAGGCATCATCTAAAAGTTCTATGGCAAGAAGGTAAATTATTTATTCAAGACCTTGGAAGTAGATATGGAACTTTTGTTCAGGGTCAAAAAATTGAATCACATGAATTACTAGAATATCAAAAAGATTGGCAACTTTTTTTAGGAAGTAATCAAGCCATTATTACCTTAGACAGTGTATTGAAATTTAACAATATGGAATACGGTCAGTGGAAAGAGAAAGAACGCTTTGAAATTAAGAATCAGCTTAAAATGGCTTTAAGTAGAATTTCTCAAAAAAATCAAAATGACGAAGAGTCTATGATTTATCCAATTCGTAGAGAAAATAACGAAAAGCATGGGTCTGAAAAGCTAAGCGCCTCTAATAAACGTGAATTTGTAAATTTGGATAAAATGCGTTTGTTAACAAATGATATATATCGTTTGGCATCACACCGTGATCAAATTCTTGATCGGATGAATCAAGTTGAAAAAGAAGTTGAAATTAGGAACTCTCAAAAGGAACAATTAGAAAATCAAATCAATAATTCTCAAGAGCGCCTAAATCTTTTGGATCAAAAAATTGAAATTGGAAAAACCAATCTGAAGCAGATGAAAGAGCAGTTTGAAGCCGCAAAATCACAAATGAGCTTTAAGATTGATGAGTTGAAAGAAGAAACAAGTCATGAAGAACAGAAACTTAGCTCGATAGAAGAGAAAAAGCATTTAGCGTTTGAAGCTGAGGCAAAGGCTCTGAAATCCTTCGAAAATTTAGAAAAAAGATCTGTGAATCTTTTAAAGAGTATAGAGCAGATGGACTTAGATCTCAGGGATAGATCATCTGACTTGGAAAGACTTGAAAAGTTGATCGATGACTTGAAGACAGAAATTCCACAGTTACTCGACACGAGAAATAATTTAGATTCGGAAGGGAAAGAACTGAGTCAAGAGCTAAAGGACCTGCAATTTGAGTGGAATGAAATGCAGGCAAAAATAAACGACCAGAAAAAGGAAAAAGAGCGTCTTATCGAGGCTCAAGACAGTGCTAAAAATAAAAGAGACTTACTGCGTGAAGAGCAAACTAAGTTGACGGAAGAAAATAGACAGAAGTCTGCGGAATTAGTAGAATTAAATGAAGATGTTTATCGTTCTAAGGAAGACCTCAAGGCGCTGCAAGAGCAAGTGAGTCTTTTAGAGGATGAAGAAGCTGGTTTAAGTGAAGCGATAAAGAGCATCGAGGAAAGAGAAGCTGCCCTACGCGTAAATATAGAGAGTTTTGAGCAAAAAAGTTTAGATGAAGAAAGAAAGTTAGTTCGACTAAATGAAAATAATGAAAAGCTGGCTAAAGGGATTAAGAGCCTCGAAGAAAAGAGAGTGGCCAAGAGTCTTCGCTTAGAAAAAGTGGAAAACACATTAACTGACAAAGAGTTTCAATTAACTAATTTAAATAGAAATATTTTATCTAAAGCCGAAGAATATAAGAAAGCCAGTGCAGATTATGCTGAGCTAGACAAAGACCTGAAAGAACTTGAATCTGAATTAAGCGACAAAAAAACACATCTAAATAATTATGAGGAAGAAGAACTTAGCCTCAGAAATAGAATTGTCAGAAACGAGAAAAAGTTAGATGCACTTAAAAAAGATTTGGATGAATCTGAAAAGAAGCTAAGAGCTAGAACACAAGATTTTGAAGAAAAAAGTAAAAAAATTGTAGATCTAGAAGATAAAAGGTCAAAGTTAGAAAAAAACATTATTGATCTTGAGTTAGAAGAACAAGAGCTAAAGCCAAAGCTTGAGCTTCTACAAAAGAAATTAAAAGAAACTCGGGATGAGTTTGAAGACTACAAACTGAAAAAACAAGATCTTGATTTAGAGATTGGTCCTTTAGAGCGAAAACTAGGTCACCTGCGCGAGAAGGAGTTGGACCTTAAAATTAGCTACCAAAAGCTAAAAGAGTCTCTAGAAGAAACGGAAGCGAGTCTTGGACCAGCCAAGGAGAAAAAGAAAATTCTATTTAATGAAATAGAAGAAAATACTGAAAAATCAAATCGAATTAAATCAGAAATAGCAAATTCTGAAAAAGAGTTCAAGGACTTGGAGCAGAAGCTAAAAGAAACGGAACTAATGCTTCGTGATGCTGAAAAGGATTTACGTAATACTGATGAAAAACTTCAGTTTTCACAAGAAAAAATCAGTAGATTACAAAGAGAGGATGCTGAGTTAAATACGAATATTGAAAGAAAACAAAAAGAAAAGAATATTCTTGAGTCCAATATAAGCAGTTTAGAACGGGATTTTGAAGACTTTGAGGCTTCTAAACAAAAGGAGATGAATGAACTTAGCCGTTTGAGAGAAAGCAAGACTCAACTGCAAAACGAAGTGAAAAAAGTCGAGCAAAGCATAGAGAATAAAAATCGGGAAAAAGAATTGTCTGAAAAAGAATTGGTTCTTTTGACGGATAAATTAAAAAACTCTGAAGATAAAATTTCTCATTTAGCAGAAAAGGAGACTGAAAAGTTAACAAGTCTTCGTGAAATCGAAGAACAAAAAGAGGCCTTAGTTCAAAGAATTGAAAAAGGTAATGAGGAGCTTAGTTCTGTAAAGTACCAAATAGAACGAGAGTCTGAAAAATTTAGTGAATCTCTCGCTGCTTTTAATGCCCAGAAAGATACTTGGGAGCAGGAAGGTCTCGAAATTAAAGAAAGAATAGAGAAGATTAAGGCGGAAGAAGAATTTGCATTAAAGTCAGCTGAGGAAAAAGTTTCTAAAGAGATAGAAGAAGTTCGAAGTCAAAGAAAGTCTGAGTTTGAAAAAGAAATCGCTGAAATGGAAAGCCGAATCACTGCAGAGAAACTTAGTTTACAAAAGGAAGTAAATCGTTTGGAAGCAGAAACGAAAGAACAAAAAGCTGTTTTTGCAGAAAAAAGAAAGCAAGAGAAAGAAGCTTTAGAGAAAAAATTTAATGAAGAAAGAGCTTATTTGGCCCAACGATTTAAAGAAGAAAAAGAAGTATTTGAAAATAATTTGTATAAATATCGTGACGAGTACTTAAGTGGTTTCAGCTTTGCTATGGAGCAATTTGCTGCTTCAGAGCCAAAGTTTACTGAAGAAATGAAGGAGCATATTGTTTACCAAGTGAAGCGAAATTTTGGCATGGTAAATGAGGATAATGAAGTAACTTTAACGGACTATAACTATGTGCCGAGAAAGGACGCTTCAAAGGAAACAATAAAACATTATGGTGTTCGAGCTGGCGCAGTGATGATGTTGATTATGTTATTTCTATTTAGTGGTAATATTAAGAATGCAGTAGTTGCAATGCTTCCTGATTCTTCCGAACCTGGTGCTCAAGACATCTTTGTAGAAAATATTCGTCGTGAAATTGCAAGTAAACCAAAATTTGAAGCCGAAGTGAAAAACGCTTACCAAGATACCTACGTAGAAAATGTTTTACATTTTCCAAAATACAACGAATCTTTTATTGATCAAGAATGGCAAGACAATCGTTTGTCTGAGTTAAATAACTATTTCTTTGATGAACTAAAACTGGATGAAAATATTGTCGTTAAGTTTATCGCTGAGGAAAAAATTCTAATCCGTGAACTTCTAGAACTTCGTAATAATATTAATCCTCGGTTTGTACAAGAAGGCATAACTCGCATGAAACAACGAGAATTGAAATCTCGTAAAAAGTTTATCGAGATGTTAGAAGGAACTGAGAATTACAATAAATTTCGTATGAAAGACAAAAAGTTCTTTTAGTAGAGTTTTATCTCCAAGTAGTAATGCTTAAAAATTAATACTATTTTTTTCTTTTTGGAAGCTGAAACTTGCCTTTTTAGCATTTGTTACATAATATTTCTTAGAATAATTTAATCGAGGAGTTAAAGTGAAAGTTCAAATGAATACTTCAGAAGGAACAATTGTAATTGAATTAAATAAAGAAGCGGCACCAAAGACTGTGCAAAACTTTGTTTCTTACGTTCAAGATGGTTTTTATGATGGATTAATTTTTCATAGAGTTATACCTAATTTCATGATTCAAGGCGGTGGATTTACTCCTGATATGGATCAAAAATCAGCCAATGAAAATATAGAAAATGAAGCTGATAACGGACTTAAGAATGATAAAGGTACTATAGCGATGGCTAGAACTATGGAGCCTCATTCTGCGAGTAGTCAGTTTTTTATCAATACAAAAGATAATGACTTTTTAAACTTCCAGGCAAAAACTCCACAAGGCTGGGGATATTGTGTTTTTGGTAAAGTGGTTGAAGGTTTAGATATCGTGGAAAAAATTGAAAGCGTAGAAACTGGTAGCATGGGATTCCACCAGGACGTTCCTAGAGATTCTATAGTGATTGAATCGGCAAAACTACTATAAGGAAATTTGTTCCCTTTGAAACTAGGCCCTAGTCGGGGCTGTTGTTAGCATTAAATTGTAAGTTCAAAAGATTACCATAAAATAGGTTTATAGTATGAAGATTATAAACCTATTTTTATTTTTAAGCTTAATGGCACCTTCCTTGTTAGCATGGAATCATGCGGTTTCTCAGGGGGTGAGAAAGCTTGATGAAAAGTTAAGTATATCCAGATCCCCTTTTTTTGATCGCTACCAGTTTTCACTATGGGGGAGTATTCGTGCCCGTTTGTACGACCCTAAACCCAAAAAAGTAAATCTTAAAAGTCGCTACCTAAAAAATGGCGTCAAATCTGCTTATACCATTGGTGATAAAAATATCGCAGAGCTTTATGTGTATATCCCGGGTATATTTAATAATGTCAATGAGGGCCAAACTTCTAGAGCATTTGTTCGAATGCAAAAGCTTGCAAAAAATATTTTAGTTTTACCGAATCCTTGGGGAACCGACTATTTAAAGGCGAAACCTACTCATAAGCCTGGGGATGTTCTTAGGGAAGCTGAGTCTTTGTATGATTTAACTTTGGATTTTTTAAAGGCTCATGATCTTCCTAAGGATACTAAAATCCGTTTATTTGGCGCTAGCTATGGCGCTTTTTTAGCGGCGGTTTACGCAAATGTGGATCGTAGTCTTGCAAAAAACCTCGTACATAAGGAAGTATATATTTTTTCTCCCCCCCTAAATATGGGGCAAACCATTAGAAATATTGATCAACTAATGTGGGAAGATGATTTTTTTAACCGAAAGATTTCTGATAAGGATATGGCTCTTGCTTTTCTGGATTATGTATTTGCGAAAAGTGAAAGTGATCTTTCGGTAAGTTCTAAAATTTTAAGTACACCACTGACGGTTAGAGTTGGCTTTAAAGATCCATTTCGAGATTCGATAAAAATTTATTTCAAAGGACATCCTGACTATAGACCAAAAGAAAAATATTTTTTCAGGACTTATATTGAACAGCTTGCTCCTGAGCTAAAGGTCTTATTGGGTTCAGAGGTGGCAGATTTAGATTATTGGATTTCTAGTGGAAAAGAGTCCTATGGTTTGGATATCAAAGTTTTAAGCACACAAAATGATTTCCTAAATAATTATGTCTATTCAGGGCTATACCCAGAAGATCATTATTGGTTTTTTGAAAATGGTGGCCATTTAGGCTTCATTGAACTAGATGAGTTTGTCGATTTCTTAAAGTTAACAAAATCTTCCCAATGAGTTTGAATCTTACCTAGTTTATTGGGGAAAGCCTCCTGGAAATATCCCAAAAGTTACTAAATTCTTAAAAATGGTTTTAAAATCTCTGTGTTGGTATTTAAGTCCTTAGTTTTTTGCCGCAATTTGGAATATTTTATCCGCAATGATGTGAAGCATCTTTAAAATCTATCTATCTTTTTCTACTTTTTTTCATTAACTTATCGACGAATTCTTTGAAAGTAGGTTGCTTATGAAAGTTTGTGTATTTTGCGGATCTAGAGAGGGGGAAAACCCTATCTTTATGGAGGCTGCAAAGGACTTGGGAAGGTATTTAGCAGAAAACTCTCATACTCTTGTGTACGGAGGAGCAAATGTTGGTTTAATGGGCGCTGTGGCTGATTCTCATCTAGAAAATGGTGGAGAGGTTATAGGTATTATGCCTGAGGTTTTAAAACACTACGAGGTCGCTCACGAGTCCCTTACAGAGCTTCATTGGGTTAAGGATATGCATGAAAGAAAAGCTATGATGGAGAAAATGTCAGATGCTTTTATCAGCCTTCCTGGAGGAGTTGGAACTCTGGAGGAATTTTTTGAGCAATTTACTTGGAATCAAATTGGTGTTCATACAAAACCAGTAGCATTGTTTAATGTGAATTCTTATTATGATTTATTGATTCAGTTTATGCAAAATGTTGAAAGAAGTGGCTTTTTAAGAGAAGGGGATATTCAGAAACTTTCTATTATCGATTCCGTTGAAGAATTAAAACCAAAGATGGGTATCTAATGCGCTGTCTTTTACTTATTATTTTTCTGCTTTGCTCTAGTGTGTTTTCAGCTGAAAACATGAAAAGCATTTCCTTTGATCAATTTAAAATCGATAATGAAAAGAAATTTAAAAAACTCCCTTCGGATTATTTGTCTGTAGCTATTGATATGGCTTTGATTGTAGGTGCTGGCTGGTGGGAGGGGAACCAAGATTTCAAAGATGGACGCGGTGTAAAGAAGGCGCAGCTTCTTGAATTAAAAAATGCTGAAATAATAAAACATTTTCAAGCGCTTGGAGATGTAACTTTAAGAATTGGCGGCACCGAAGCGGATTCGGTTTTTTATCAATTTGGCAATTCGAAAAAGCCTCAGGCATATTCTTCGGTAATGACCGAAAAACGCTTTCTGGAAATAGCGGATTTTGTTAAGTCCATGAATGCCAAACTATTTTTAACTCTTAATGCTGGTCCTGCAAATTGGGATAAAGATAATTTAATGAAACTATCGCAGGTCCAAAAGATTGTTAACTTCATAAGGAAACATAATATTTCAGTGGAAGCTTTAGAGCTTGGAAATGAAAACAATGCCTTTTGGGTTTCTCACGGTTTAAGCAGTCAATTAAGCACCACTTCTTATTTCAAAAATTACAAAAAGGTGAAAGATTACCTTAAAAAAGAGAACATTAAGCTTGCTGGGCCTGCAAATGCATTTTGGCCCAAGATAGGAGAGGTGGCTGGCTTTTTTACTGTGAGTAGCTATCGATTTTTTAAATTGGCAAAATCTGACTTAGATTTGTTTACTTGGCATTATTACCCATCGCAAAGTGAAAGGTGTCCAGTGCAATTGGTGGACGCAAGTAAAGAGAGTTTTTTAAGTTTAAAAACTCATAAAAGGATCGAAGAATATATGTCTAAGATTAAAAAGTATAGAGACAAGCATTCTCCTAATACGCCTATCTGGTTAGGCGAAACTGGATCAGCTCAATGTGGTGGAAAAGCTGGTGTGAGTGATACTTATTTATCAAGTCTATGGTGGTTAAATCAACTAGGCCTTGGGGCATTGTATTCGACGGAAAAACAAATTCGACAAAGCTTTGTTGGAGCGGATTATGCCTTGTTAAATTTTAAAAATCTACAGCCCAATCCAGACTATTTTGCTAGTTTAATATGGAAACGTTTAATGGGACGCCGATTTTTTAAAATATCTGGTGAAGATAAAGAAGTGCTTAGTTACGCTCACTGTCAGAAGTCTACTAAAGGTAAAATTATAAAAATGTTTATAAACTTTGGATCAAAGAAAAAGCTAAAGTTTTCAAGCGAAACTGAAGTTATCAAATTAGAGGCTGTCAATCAGTGGCAACAGATGGCGATGAACTCTATTGGACTTAAGTCTTTGGAGGATTTCGAAAAGGCCTTCCGTTTTCAAAAAGTCAATGAACTTGATATGAGGCGTTCTGACATTGTTTTTGTGAAAGCAGATTCAGGCCTTTGCAATTAATTTTTGATAAGGCTTTGCTGGTGAACCCTTCCTAAAGTAAAATATAGCAATGAAGTTACTTTTTTGTACATTTGTTATGTTTTTTGTTGCCTGTAGTTCACAGAAGGAAGAGCGATTAGGATTTGGAATTACAAAAAAGGAAGTGGATAATATCTTATTGAACAATGGGCCTAGTTTTTCAGAAGCTGATTCTTATTGTATGGAGGAAGAGTTTCAAGAAGCAGAGGTTCAATTTAACAAAATTGAAAACCGATATTATATCAACAACAAGTCTGGAAAAGCTTTAAAGTTCCTGTCTCTGAAATACTATAAAGTTCCCAAGAAGAGATTAGAGTCAATCGGTTGGAAGTATTATTCAGACAATGATTTTGATCAATATGGAAAATTTAAAGTTGATACAAATAAAAAGCAGAACTGTTTTCCTTTGGGAGAGGAAATCGGAATAAAAGGTAAGGCATTGGGGAGTTATGTTTTAGTGCTTCCTGAGGATGACTCTTTAGTTATTAGCGAATTGAAAGCTTACTCTAACCAACTAAAAAATGTGGCAAAGTGCAATTATCAGGAAGATTTAGACCAACTGGATATATTGTATCATGAAAGCATGGAAGAGCCTGGTAGCAAGAGTAAATTTATCGAATTTTTTAAAGCGACTTTAAAGGCGATAAAAGTAGAGGATTGTAAACGAGATATTGATCACTCTGCTGTTCCTAAGTACTATTTTTGCGGATTTGATAAAACTTTGAGCTGCGATGAGAACAGCCCAAGGTTATGGTTTCGACATCTTGCAAACTTTAAGCAGAAATACCCTATTATTGAGAAAATGTTTCAATCTGAAGTTTTTCAAAAGTACTTACGTGAATCTGAGTCAGAATTTAAAAGATAATCATTGGAAGACTGAGTAGGTGTAGGTTATATATTGGTTCAATACAGTTAGGAGTCTAAAATGGCAGAATGGGGAAAGCAAGCTCTTCAAGCAAAGCAAAACCTAAGGTATCTAGAAGAAGATCAAAGAACTAAAGCACTAGAAAGTATCGCTAAACTTCTCAGAGAAAGGCTACCGCAAATTATTAAAGCCAATTTGCAAGATATGCAAGAAGCTAAGAAAATGCAGTTGAATTCTGCGATGACGGATCGTCTTTTACTGGATGAGAAGCGTATATTGAATATGGCAGATGGTGTTGAGTCTATCGCCAAACAACAACAAGTTGTAGGTAATGTTTATAGTGAAACTACAAATGAAAAAGGCTTGAAGATTGCTCGTCAGCGAGTTCCTTTAGGTGTTATACTTATGATTTTTGAGAGTCGACCCAATGTAGTCATTGACTGCGCAGCTCTGGCCATTAAATCAGGGAATGCTATATTGTTAAAAGGTGGAAAAGAGGCAAAGCATTCCAATGAGTTTTTAGGAGATATAATTAACGAAGCAACAAAAGAAATTTTACCTGAGCACAGTGTACAAGTTTTAAAAAGTGATGATCGTAATACGGTAAATGATTTGTTGTCTAAAAAAGAATTTATAGATTTGGTGATTCCTCGCGGTGGTAAAAGTTTAATTGAGCATGTTTATGAAAATGCAAGAATGCCAGTTATTGCTCATTTTGAAGGGCTTTGTCATATGTATATTGATAGCTCAGCGAAAGAGGATATGGCTCTTGAATTGATTGTAAATGCAAAAACTCATCGTACTGGAGTTTGTAATGCTATGGAGAGCTTACTTGTTCATGAGTCTCTGCTTCTTAATCTAGCTCCTAAGATTACAAAGAGTTTACAGGAGAAGGGCACTGAGTTGAGAGTGGACCAAAGCTTCAAAGAGGCTAGCGGCTATGATTTGAAGTTAGCGACTGAGGAAGATTGGGCTACTGAATATCTTGATAATATTTTATCTATCAAGACGGTTCATGACCTAGATGAGGCTATTGCTCATATTGATCGTTATGGCACTAATCATACGGAAGCTATCGTTAGTGAAACACCTGATAATGTGGATAAATTTTTTCGTATAGTAGATGCAAGTTGTTTGATGCACAATGCTTCAACTCGTTTCAACGACGGTGGTGAATTGGGTCTTGGTGCTGAACTAGGAATTTCTACCACAAAAATTCATGCTTATGGGCCGATGGGAGCGGAAGAGATGACTAGTAGTCGTTTTGTGGTTTTAGGCTCTGGTCAGGTAAGAAGTTAGTATTCAAGCCATTTGGAAACATTTGAAAGATAGGGGATGTTTTTGTCTCCAAAGCGATAAGCATAAACAATTCCAACATTGATTAAGTTAGAAGTAATACTTTTGTCATCGATTTTGATTTGGTTTGAGATACCAAAAACTTGTAAGTTTAATTTGTGTTTCTTTTTATTCATACCAAATGAAATACCAACTGTAGAGTTAAAACCTAAAGCGGTATCGGTATTAACTTCGTTAGAATAGTTTAGAGATTTTTGTTGTATTGATGCTCCTAACATGAAGATGGCATTGGCATAAAGGGATTTGTATACATATGTATATGAGTATCCACCCTGTGCATTGATACTTAAAATATCTATCTTTTTTAGATCTATTATTGCTTGGTAGTTAGTGTTTGCATAGGAGGGAGAAAATCCTTTGTTGGGACTTTTTAATTTATCTTTCGAGCCACCAATTCCTAAAATCCAACTTCCACCTTTTTCTTCCTGGTAATTTACAATTCCGTAAGCTGAGTCTAAATTAAATTTTTCAGAATTGAAAACACGGAAGTATCGAAAACTAATGCTTCGTGTTTCCATGTCTGGAAATAGGGACTCTGGGCTGTTGCTGGTATAGTTACTGTCAACTTCTTCAGGGTTGCTAACGTAGTAACCCTTGTATTCTTGATAAGTGACTAGGTAGTTGTGTTTTCCACCATAAAAGGCCAATTGAATGTCATGGTATTTGGTATCGATGTCGATTTGATTATCATCATCATTTCTGGCTTTGGTAGTTTTTAAATCAAGCCCTAAATTTCCATAGGAAAAAATCAGATTTAAAGTTGAAGCATTATTGGGGGAGAACTGAATGCTTTCGGAATCGTTTTCATCACCAACATTCACTTTTAGTGATGGATTGAATAGGCCAGCTCCAATAGCCAATTCCTCAGCATGAAGTTTACAACTTAAAATTAAAATTAATGAGAAAAAAAGCCTAGAAAGCATATTACTATTTCACAAAAACTCAGTTTTTGAATCAAGTAAATTGTTTAAATTTCTACGAGTTCAAGACGCTTTGATATTAAATGGAGCATATTTCGTCAATAAGGAATTTAAAACAGAATGCTTTGGGTGAAATCTATAGTCTTTGAGATTTAAATGACAATACAAAGTGAATTTTTTTTCTTGAAATATTGATCAAAGGAATGCTGTTAATAATAAGAGGATTCGCTGGAAAGGTTTTCTCGAAGGACATCCGGCTATGGTGAAGCGATGGGTCCGCTAAAAATAAGCAAGGACGGTCAAATTAATAGATTTAGCTAGAAGAGTTAATATCTAAAAAGCTCTTTATCATTAGGGCTTTTCTTGCTTTAAAACTGCCCATGATGTAGACTGCACAACCATGAGTCGTGGAAATCAAGTTTTTATTGTTGGTATCGCAGGTGGATCTTGTTCTGGTAAAACCACCTTTTCTAGGAGAATGCGTGAAAAGGCCGGAGAGGATCATTGTTGCATTCTTTATCAAGATAACTACTACTACCATGTTCCTTTTGAAAAGCGTAAAGAAGTTAATTTTGACGCTCCTGAGGCGATAGACTTCGCCTTGTTACTTGAACATTTGCAAGCCCTGAAGTCTGGAAGGGATATCTTGGTGCCAAGTTATGATTTCAGTACTTATGCTCGAAAAGAGCAGCCCATTGAGTTTAAGGCACGACCCATTGTGATTTTGGAGGGTTTGTTGATTTTAACTCAACCTTTAATTAGGGAAATGCTTGATTACTCTTTTTTTATTGAAGCAGATACTGAACTTCGCTTTAAGCGAAGAAGCGAGAGAGATGTGGTTGAAAGAGGGCGAACCAAAGAATCTGTTTATGATCAATTTTATTCTCAAGTAGAGCCGGCTCATCAAGAGTATGTAGCTCCGAGCAGACAGTTTGCAAATGAGCTAGTTTCACAAGAAGCTTATCTTGTTAATTGTGATCATATTATCAGTAAAAGCCTGAGGTATTTCTCAGGTCTGCGTCGTCAGAAGTATTCAGACTTGAGTTTTTAGTGACGAAAGTGTCTTGATAGTTTTCGATAGCTTATTTAAAATAATATAAACTGTACTTTGTGAAAAAAAGTTTTGTTAAAAGATTAATTTTTTTGCTTAGCTTGAGATATGACTTTGTGTTGCTGATTGTATAAATTTGACTTTCTTGGGGAGCTTTTGACTCCCCAAAATAGTGGAAAACCACTGGGTTCTTGAGGAGTGAGGCTGCCTCACCTAAAATCGAATGTTCAGTTGGATATAGCTATATGTTTTTTGTGTATATCGTAAGGCAGTGTTTAAAGCTAAGTATAAATAAAACATTTAAGATTAATTGATTCGCATTTGGTTAAACCATTTTTTTTGATATATAAAAATCCTCCTAAATCACAATGTTTTTGTCTTAAGAGACTTAAACTCGCACAAAAAATATTTGCCTTCTACGGTTTAAGTGTCTTTATTTTTAATAGAAAAAACTTTATAGGTCTTCCAAGCTAATGCTTTTTACATCAAACAATTCGTTAACATAAATACTACCAGCCGAATAACTCAATACTGCTAGACTTAGATTTACTCCAGTAGTTGACCAAATTGCTAGACTTCTTGCGACTGGGTGACGACTCCAGAACTCACTTTTTCCTAAGGCAGGGAAAACCTGTCCTTGCATTAATTGATAGCGAAAGTTGGACCAAAGTGAAATGAAACTGGCATGAAATCCTGCATTTACTAGTATGTACTCAAGGTCACGCTCAAGATTCAAACCGCCTTCTACGTAAAACTTTAAGCCAGCAAAGCTAATCAAGCCAGCTAAACTTGCTACTTGAAAAAGTTGAGGGAACTGCTTGAAGCCATCTTTTAGGATTTGCTTGCCAGTATTTATTCCTGAGTTTGCAAGCTTTTTACTGAACTGGAAGAGCTTTTTGAAATTCCCTCTTACTTCATTTAGTTTTCTCCTATCGTTTTGTGATAGCTCATTTTCTTCAAAGTTTTTGACAGTTTTAATTGTTTCTGGATATGCAACAAGATAGGCGGCATTTTTGGCTGAGCCGAAATTTAATGCCACTTCCGTGATTAACAGTGCAGTCAACTGTGCTCCTAGAAGGGGGATATACTCTAGATTTGTGTCCACTAAGAAGTGGCCTCCAATTTGTGAGAGGCTGTGGAAGGTGGCTAGGGATATAAAAGAGAATAAAAAGTTCGGATTATTTACTCCCCTTAAGCGAATGCTTTCAAGGACTTTATAAGGATTGAGAACATAGGATTGAAAATTGCTATCAGGTTCCTTTTGGTAAGTCTCTACGTATTCGAAAAAACGAGACAGACTAATTTTATTTTTTTCTAGTCTTGCAAGAAATACTTCTTCAGGAAGATTTAGTTTTTTGGAAGCATCGGAAATTTGTTCTTTGTATATTTCTAGTTCAATAGCACTTGGTCTGTAGCTTGTCTTTGAGGAAAGCTGACAGCGTTCTGTTGCAATCAGAAGTTGAGAAAAAAAGCTGAAAATTAAAAAAGCACGTACAAAAGCCATAAGGCATTCCTTTCTTTGTGCTTTCATCTGAATGTAGTGGGATTTTGTTAAAAAAGTAAACTAAAAAAAGATTTATTTTCTACTTTCACCCCATGTACCGGGATGAAAGCGATTGTATACTACTTCAGCCCAGCAAAGATCCAATGCTGATGCCAATGAAGGTTTTGGTTTGAAGTAGTTAATGATTTAGTCATGAGGAGGAGTTTAACTTTAAAACTTGAAAAAGAAAGTTGAAAAGAGAATAGGTGTAATAATTTTATATCTGGCCCCTTTAATTGCGGATAGAAGTTCCTAAGTTTTCGAATTGGTAAGGCATTTGCAATTTTATTGGCTATGAAGCGATTTTGCCCTCGATGCCAATCAAATTCTACCAATCACATCCGAAATGG
>JAYZXX010000028.1:0-5698 GCA_036140815.1 Bdellovibrionota bacterium
TGGGTGAGCCTCTAGATAACTGTGAAGCGGTATTCAACTCGATCGAAATAATTACTGCTGACTATGGTTTTAATTTAAGTCGTAAAAGGGTTACAGTTTCTACCTCGGGTATTGTTCCTGAAATGCATCGCGTATGGGAAGCAAAAGTACGCTTAGCCGTAAGCTTAAATGCAGCTTATGATGAGATTCGTAATGTGGTTATGCCTGTGAATCGTAGATGGCCACTTGAAGTTTTATTGGAAACTTGCAAAGAGTTTTGTGCTCAGACCAAAGACTCTATTACCTTCGAGTATGTACTTTTAAAGGACGTAACGGATTCTTTGGAAGACGCTAGAAAGCTACCAAAACTTTTAAAAGGAATTCCGTGTAAGGTAAATTTGATTCCGTTTAACGAGCATCCTGGCTCAGAATATAAAAGACCAAACCGCCAAAGGGTTTTAACTTTCCAAAAGGTTTTGATGGAAGCAGGTATGCAAACTTTGATTCGAAGAACAATGGGGAGAGACATTTATGCGGCATGTGGCCAGTTGACCTCTAAATTTGAAGGTCGACCTGAAATGATGGATATGAAAAAGCCTAGTAACGATTTACACATCTAGTTAGGACCTTCGTTTTAAATTTAGTAAAAGTTTTTATGGCTCTCCATGAGGAGAGCTTTTTTTATTGTCTGAATGATTCTAGTCGTACTGTTCTTTGGTCTATGTAGACTAGGTGATTGGCTAGAAGTGAAACCGAGAACTAAGTTATTTTTTAGTGGTTCCCGATACTTAAGTAGATATGGGTCATAATAACGACGATGAAAAAACAAAAAAATACGTCGACTTTTTAACGGACGATGAAAATCAAGATTTTGATATCTTGAACCGTGCAGAGGTGGATGAAAGCGCAGTGGATTTTGACCCTGCAGCAGTAAGCTCTATTGAGCTTGATTCGTCAGACTCTGAAGAGGGTGAGGGAGCTGTTATCACAGGCCCAAGAACTTTTCTGGCAGATGAACTTGGGATAGCTAGAAATGAGCCATTGGTAAAAAAACAAGAAGCAAAAGAAGAGGAAACTGAAACAGAAGCAAGAGTGACCTCAAGCTTTGCTCGTAGTTCTTCTGGGATTCGGGTAAATACCGATAGCAATATTGGATCCAAAATTGACTATGATGTTTCATACCGCGGAGAGCAAGACCCTGACTTTTCCTATTCCGAGTTTGTTGATATCTTGCAAGACGCAACAGCAACAAAGGCAAAGCAAAATTTAGCTACAGCTAAAAAAGTATCTAAATCGGAAGAGCCTACAGAAGAAATCAATTGGGACGAAGTAAATCATAAATCAAAAGAGCAAAAAGACGAAGGTAGGTCTGAAGATGTTCAGGCTGATTATGCAACTTCTAAAGTTATATTAAAAGAAACTAAAACAAAAACAGAAATAGACGCACCACTAGACCTTGATGGATCAACAGAAGATTTAGATAGCAATTTCACCAATGAAGAACCTTTGACAAAAACTTCTTTGAAAATGGGGAGTGAAAACTTTAGGGAAGAGGCAACAGATAAACTATCAAAGAAAGTTTTAGAGAATGCCATTGTCGAGCAGCAGAAAGAGGAAGAAATTAAAGCGTCTGAAGTTTCTGAAGATAAGGATGCTGTAGAAAAGCCAAATACTTCTAGTATTAGTCAGACTTCTGTGGACTATGAGGCAGAAGGTTTTTCATCTGAAAACAAAGAGCCTAAAGTTAAAGAAAAAGTTTTACATGAACTTGGCGATGAGTTTGAGCTGATTCATAGAGCGATGCAGTCATCAAACTCGCAAAATCAGCCCAACCTTCAGTCTAACGAAAGTCTAAGGCTTGCTCAGGATAAAATTCTCGATTTAGAATCAGAATTAGAGAAGGTAAGAATTGAGAATCAAGAATTGGCCGCGGCAGGCGAGGTTTTAAAGCGAAAGTTAAATGAGCAAGATAACACTCGCATAAAGTTGGATAAAACAAAACAAGAAATTGAACAACAGTTAAAAGAAGAAGTGGAACACTCTCAACTGAGGATTCAGGCGAAGAATCAAGAGATTGCTGAATTGCGGGTGAAAGTGGAAAGTTTAGAATTGCGCTTACAGAGAGACTTGCAGAGAGTTCGTAGTCGCGAGAGAGAACTAGAGAACCGTTTAGAAATCGTTCGCTTAGAGAACTCTGCTGTACTAAGAAGTAAAGATGAGCATATTTTAGAGCTAAAGCGTAAGTTGGACCAAAAAGACCTAGAGGCTGAGCAGCTTAGTGAGCGATTGAAAAACCAAATAGATGAATCAAAGGAAAAGCAAGAAAAGATAAAACGAACCATTCGTACTTTGAGACTTGCATTAAATATGTTGGATGAAGCAGAAGACGATATCAAACTGAAGAAGACGGGTTAGATGAAGGTATTGATTTTTGAAGAACATTTGGGGATGTCTAGACATATAAATGGATTTTTCGAGAAAAATCTAATGCAGACTTACGTTTGCACAAGTGCTAATGATTTTGCCCAAATTAACTTTAAAGATTTTGATGTATTTTTACACTTCAGTAGTTCTTGCGTTTCTGAGATGAACACAGACTTAATTGCCAGACGCCTACCTAGTGTTTTTATTCACTGTGGTGGTGAAATGATTTCTGAAAAACATTCATTGAGGGAAGGGGAAGAGGCTTTTCCATTTTTGGGAGACTTAAGCTATCTTTTGCAAAAAATTAAGAAGGCTCAAATTGAGTTTGATAATTGGTCTAAGCCTAGTGCTGAGAGTATTTTTGAATTTGAAATGAATTTCAGCATGATTGAAAAAGAGGAAGCCTCAGAGCAACTTTGTCATTTGGTCGCAAAACGTTACTCTTTAGCGCAGGTGGTTTTTGTCGACTATAAATCTTGGGTAGATAGTATCACCCCGGATAATGTAATCCCTTTGGATCGAAGAAGAAAAAAATTAAAAAAAGTAGAGATTTTGAGTAATCAAGATCTATCTAAAAATATTGCAAACAACCTTTGTCAGTTTTTAGATAAGGTTCCAGAGGCTCAGGAATTTTATCGAAATGAAAAATATCAATGTCATTTGTTAAAGGCGGGTCGCGAGCCAATAGGGTATTTAATTTATTCGTCAGAATATGCTAGGTTACCAGACGATCGTTATTTAGATTATGTTTTAAAACGCTTTGCCGTTATATATGAAGAAAAGGATCATTATAGACGTATTAGGGAAGAATCCTACCGTGATGATGTGACTTCACTTTATAATCAAAAGTATTTACCTTTGATTACAGATTCAATGATAAAAGAGGCAAGGCAAACAGGTCAGAATTTTTCTGTGTTGTTTATTGATGTGGATCACTTTAAGAAGGTAAATGATACTCGTGGCCATATGATTGGCTCTGAGATCTTGTCACAGTTAGCCAACATCTTGAAAGTGAATATTCGTGAAAAGGACTATGCTTTCAGATATGGTGGTGATGAATTTTTACTTCTTTTGCACAATAGTGGGTCTGGACAAGCGAAAGAAATCGCTGAGAGAATCAGGGTCCAGGTAGAGGCTCATGATTTTTACGTTCAAGATCAGGTCATTAATATAACTTTGAGTATTGGGATTGCATCTTTTCCAGAACATGCTAAAACCAAGGAAGAAGTAATTGCACTGGCCGATGAGGCTATGTACAGCGGAAAGAATAAATCTCGAAACATCGTATTTGTAGCTAGCTAAATGAAAAAAAAGATTAAACTTGTCATCAGCGATATTCATCTAAGCCAGGGAATGACTCTAGAAAATGGAGTCACTAATCCTCTTGAAGAGTTTCATTATGACCAACAGTTTGCCGAGTTTCTTCGCTATTACTCCATGGGTGAGTTTTCTGACCATGAAGTTGAGTTAGTGATTAACGGTGATTTTTTAAATTTCATACAATTGGACTATCGAGGCCATTACTTAAACGTAATAACGGAAAGTATAGATTTAAGTAAATTAAAAAGAATCGTTGCCGGACACCCAGTAGTCTTTGATGCCATGAGAGAGTTTAGTTCGGTTGAAGGGCATAGCATTACCTATATTGTGGGAAATCACGATCAAGGAATGCTCTGGCCTGCTTGCAGAGACTTTTTAGATGATATTCTATCCACTCGTGTTAGTTATAAAAACATTGCCTATTACTTTGATGGGGTTCATATCGAGCATGGTCATATGCATGAAGCAGCCAATCGTTTAAATCCCAAAAAATTCTTTTTAAAAAAGGATTTGGCTGAGCCAATATTAAATCTTCCTTTCGGTTCTCATTTTTTCATAGAGTTTGTAATGAAGATTAAGCGATTACACAATCCTCACATCGATAAGATTCGTCCTCTTGGTAGTGCGATTAAATGGTGGGTTGTACAAGAGCCTATTAAAACGCTGAAAATCTTTTATTTTCTTGTGAAGTACTTTTTCTTTAGTTTGTTTAATCGCGATCCCAAAAGAGGGTGGAATTTTAAACAGATTTTAAAGATTTTTGTTCAGAGGGCAGTGTTCCCCGACCTAAGTGGTGCGGCAAAAAAGATTCTTGCCGACAATCGTGTGAACATTGTGATTTTTGGACATAGCCACGTTTATCAATATCGTCAATACGGTGAAGACAAAGAGTACTTCAATACCGGAACCTGGACAGAAGTGACTTCTCTAGAGTTATCTTCCTTAGGGAAGTTTACTCGCTTAACCTATGTTTTTATTGAATATATGGGTAACGAAGAAGATGGTTACTTACCAAGGGCTAGGTTAAAAGAATGGCGTGGATTCCATCGAATTGCTGAAGACGTTGTTGTTTCGTAGAAAACTGTCAAAGCCATAGCACTAATTTTAGAATGAGTCATATTCTCACATTTACTGAAAAAGCTTTTTTCAGCTAAAAGTTTTTTGTGATTCTATACCCGACTTTTTGCTGTAACAAAATAGGATTGAGTTGTCCTTTTGTAAATTATTTTGGATAATAGAGCATATGTCTAGAGATGAAGATAATTTAGATAAAACCAGTATAGTACCTAGTGATACTTTTAAGATCAAGATGGCCAAGGTGGATGAAGCGCCTCCATCCATTGTTCTTTTGATGGGACCAATCAACCAAATTGGTAAGCAGTGGCCTATCGTGGAAGGTAGCTATAAAATTGGTAGATCCATTGAGTCGGATATCTGTGTAGATGATAGAAGTGTCAGTAGAACCCACGCTCAAGTTGTTTTAGAAGCTGGAAATGTATATGTAGAAGACTTGGGTAGTTCCAATGGTACTGAAGTGAATGGAACTGAGTTGAGTGGTGGCCAGAGAATCGAGCTTACGGACAACTGTCAGGTGAAAACTGGAAACGTTATTTTTAAATACTTGGAGAGAGGAAATATCGAAGCCGTTTCTAATCAAGCTTCTTATGATCGCTCTCAAATAGATGGTTTAACGCAAATTTATAATAAGCGTGCATTCTTAGATAAAATTAGTGAAACATTTAAACGCGCCAAGATCATGGATATACCTTTGTGTTTGGTGGTGTTTGATTTAGATAAGTTTAAGTCTGTTAATGATACCTATGGTCACCGAGCTGGGGACTTTGTCTTGAGTGAACTTTCGAAACTGATTAAAAAGCAACTTCGTCCTGGTGACTTTTTTGCTAGATATGGTGGAGAGGAATTTACTTTACTTTTAGGTGGTACAGACATCAAGACAGCCATTGACGTTGCTGAC
>JAYZXX010000029.1:0-16102 GCA_036140815.1 Bdellovibrionota bacterium
AAAAGCATTTATGTCATGCCCATTTATTCTGAGTCTAAAGAAATTGGTGTGCTTTATCTGGAAAACAACTCTATGGAAAATTCATTTTCTAATTTATCAAATGAAATTCCTAGCATACTAAGTACTATGATACTAGCAGCAATTAAAAAAGAAGAGGATAGTAAAAAACTTAATCATCGAGTTCAATCGGTTGAAAAAGAACTTTCTTTAGCAAGGCAAAAAATTAACTCCTTCAATCAACAGGTGGAGTCGGCAAGTGTAGCAAATGAAACTCTTCACAATTTAGTGGGGTTTTTGCAGTCTCTAAGCTTTGAAGTTGAGAAGTTTGAACTTGAATTTTTGAAGGAAAATTCTATTTCTATGACTTACCTAGATGAAGTTAAATCTTTTTCGAAGAAGCTCGCGGACGACGAAATCGCAGGTGCTATTATGCAAAGCTCTGAAGAGCTAAAGTCAAGTTTGGATAGAAATGGAGAGCACCTTTATATTTTAACGAATAATTTTCTCAATCGATTACAACTTATTAAGCAAAGCATTCACACCCAACAAAGCATTGCTAAGGGAGAACAAAACGACAGAGAATTCTCTTTATCTGATGCTTTACAAATGGCTGAAGAGATTATGCAACCTAATTTTGAAAAACACAATATTGGCTATAGACTAAACGCCCAACCAGAAATTTATATAAAAAGTATAAAAGTTTTATGGGTTCAGGCATTTGTAAATCTATTTAGAAACTCTGTGGATGCTTTGAAAGAGCTTAAACCATCAAACCCCTATATTCATGTGGATGTTGCCCTTAAAAAGAATCACTTGGTGTTGAAGTTTAAAGACAACGGAATTGGCTTTGGCGATGAGGACCAAGGGAGTCTTGCACAATATGGCTTTTCCACTAAGAAAGACGGGCATGGCTTTGGCCTCCACTCAGTTCATGTTTTAATTAAGGGAATGGATGGAGAGTTAAAGTTTTTCTCAGAAGGACTCGGTAAGGGCTGCCAAATAGAAATTGAAATTCCCTTAAATAAACTTAAATAACACCGCTCAATATAAAGGCTTTTTGTGAGCTTCTGGTAATAATCTTAATTTTATAGCTCATTTTTTTTTCAAAAGCATAAATGAAAATAGGCAATTGCTTCTCAGAAGTTGACAGTGGTATTTTTGAAAAAAAAGGCAAAAAAACACTACATATAGTGTTGTGCTTTTTTGCCCATCACAAGATATAGGGGGCTGACGCCAGACCCCAAAATTTTTTTTTAAAAGGATGTGGATAAGTCTCAGGCCCACAACCTTAAGATTTTCAATGACTTATGAACTTGTCCCCATTTTTTCCACATTAGCCTCCACAATATGCCTACCGAATGTTCTTGAAAGATTTTCGGGAAATTGGTCCACTGAATACAAGGCAGGCGTCAAAGCATAGTCTTGCAAGATGTAGCCGTTTCCATCCAGTCGATGAGTTAGAGAAATTCATAGATTTCCTTGTGCAGTAGTTTATCTACTCTGAGGGTTTTCTATTCTCTAAAATTTGCGAATTGATGAAAACTGCTTACAACTGAATATTTTAAAAAACATTTTGTTACATATTTTTTTAACTACTTTGTATTAGACAGAAGAAATCACCACTGGAAGGAGACTTAAGAATGCAACCAGAACCAATCTTAACACCGAACCCTAAGCGTTTTGTATTGTTTCCAATTAAACACGACGATGTTTGGAAGATGTACAAACAAGCGGAAGCAAGTTTTTGGACTGCAGAAGAAATCGATTTAAACCAAGACTTGATTGATTGGGGAAGGCTTACAAATGACGAGCGTCATTTCATTAGTCATATTCTTGCATTCTTTGCAGCCAGCGATGGAATCGTGAATGAAAATCTTTGTCTAAACTTTTCAAACGAAGTTCAAATTCCTGAAGCCCGTTGTTTTTATGGTTTTCAAATCGCAATCGAAAATATCCATGCAGAGACTTATAGTTTACTTATTGATACCTATGTTAAAGATGCTAAAGAGAGAGATTTTCTTTTCAACGCCATTGAAACGGTTCCTGCTGTAAAGCGTAAGGCAGAATGGGCTTTAAAATGGATTGAAAGCTCAGACTCCTTTGCAGAAAGATTGATCGCTTTCGCTGCAGTAGAAGGAATCTTCTTCTCAGGAAGTTTTTGCTCTATTTTTTGGTTGAAAAAACGTGGCTTGATGCCAGGGCTAACTTTCTCTAACGAGTTGATTTCTAGAGACGAAGGAATGCATTGTGATTTTGCTTGTCTTCTTTATGACAAACTTGTGAATAAATTGTCTGAAGAAACCATCAAAGACATTATCTGCGATGCAGTTTCTATAGAAAAAGAGTTTGTAACGGAAGCTCTTCCAGTGAGTCTGATCGGAATGAATGCAGAACTTATGTCTCAGTACATTGAGTTTGTTGCGGATCGTTTATTGGTTTCATTAGGTTGTAGCAAAGTATATAACGCAACAAACCCATTTGATTGGATGGAGTTGATCTCGTTGCAAGGAAAAACAAACTTTTTTGAAAAACGTGTAGGGGACTATCAAAAGGCTGGCGTGATGTCAGAAGCAAGTGATAGAACGTTTAGTCTTGAAGCGGATTTCTAAGTTAGGCATATAGGGGAATATGATGTTTGTTGTAAAAAGAAATGGAAAAAAAGAACCGGTTAAGTTTGATAAAATTACAGCTAGAGTTGCAAAGCTTTGTTACGGGTTAAATGAAGATTACGTAGATCCAGTTGAAGTTGGTAAAAAAGTGGTAGCGGGTATTTACGATGGAGTTACGACTACAGAATTAGATACTTTGGCTGCTGAAACAGCTGCTTATTTAACAACTCTTCACCCAGATTACGCAATTCTTGCAGCAAGAATTGCTGTGTCTAATTTGCATAAAGTCACTGAGAAATCTTTCTCTAAAAACATTCAAGCAATGTACGATTATGTAAATCCAAAAACAGGTGAAAAAGCTCCGTTGATTGGAGAGGAAACTTACCAAGCGGTTATGGACAATGCTGATCGATTAGACTCTGCAATTATTTATGACCGTGATTTTAGTTACGATTATTTTGGGTTTCGTACTTTAGAGAGAAGTTACCTGTTAAAAATGAACGGTAAAGTTTCTGAGCGGCCTCAGCAAATGTTGATGCGTGTTTCTGTTGGTATTCACTCTAATGATATCGACAAGGCAATCGAAACTTATAACCTACTTTCTGAAAAGTGGTTTACTCATGCGACTCCGACATTATTTAATGCTGGTACGCCAAAGCCTCAGCTATCTTCTTGTTTTCTTCTTTCTATGAAAGATGACAGTATCGCCGGGATTTATGATACTTTAAAGCAATGTGCTGAGATTTCTCAGAGCGCTGGTGGAATTGGTTTAAGTTTACATAACATTCGCGCAACAGGTTCGTACATTAAAGGTACGAATGGTACTTCAAATGGTATCGTTCCAATGTTAAGAGTGTTTAACGATACTGCTCGCTATGTTGACCAAGGTGGTGGACGTCGTAAGGGTAGTTTTGCTATGTACCTTGAGCCATGGCATGCTGACATTGAAGACTTTTTAGACCTTAAAAAGAACCACGGTAAAGAAGAACAGCGTGCGCGTGATCTTTTCTACGCTATGTGGGTTCCAGATCTATTCATGAAACGTGTCGAGCAAGATACGACTTGGACTTTATTTTGTCCAAATGAAGCTCCAGGTCTTTATGAGTCTCACAGTGAAGAGTTTGAAGCTCTTTATGAGAAGTATGAAAAAGAAGGTAAGGGTCGTAAGACTGTTAAGGCTCGTGAAATTTGGTACAAAATTATGGAAAGCCAAATTGAAACAGGTACTCCTTATATGCTTTACAAGGATTCTTGTAATGCCAAATCAAACCAACAAAACCTAGGAACGATTCGTTCTAGTAATCTTTGTTGTGAAATTTTAGAGTACACTTCTCCAGAAGAAGTAGCTGTTTGTAACCTTGCTTCTATTAATTTAAGTAAGTTTATTGAAGATAAGAAGTTTAACTTTGAAAAGCTGCGCGAAATTACTCACGTTGCTACTAAAAACCTAAATCGTATTATCGACATTAACTACTATCCAGTAAAAGAAGCAAAAACTTCAAACTTCCGTCACCGTCCAATTGGCATTGGTGTTCAAGGTTTAGCGGACGCTTTCATTTTAATGGGACTTCCATTTGATGGTCCTGAAGCGAAGCTTTTAAACAAGCAGATCTTTGAAACCATTTATTTCGCATCTGTGGAAGCCTCTTCTGAGATGGCAGCAATTGACGGAGCTTACGAAACTTATGAAGGATCTCCAGCTTCTAAAGGCCAATTGCAATTTGATATGTGGGGTGTAACTCCAACAGATCTTTGGGATTGGAAAGAGCTTAAAAAGAAAGTTAAGAAAAACGGTTTGAGAAACTCATTATTAGTAGCTCCGATGCCAACAGCATCAACAGCTCAAATTTTGGGTAACAACGAAAGTTTTGAGCCATACACTTCTAACATTTACACTCGTCGTGTTCTTTCAGGTGAGTTCGCAGTAGTGAACAAGCATTTGTTAAAGGACTTAGTTGAGCGTGGATTGTGGAATGATGACCTAAAAGATGAGCTAATTGCTGCAAATGGTTCTGTACAAGGAATCGCTGCAATTCCTCAGGACATGAAAGACCTTTACAAAACGGTTTGGGAAATCAGTCAAAAGACGATCATCGAGATGGCTGCAGATCGTGGAGCGTTCATTTGTCAGAGTCAAAGTATGAACCTTTATATGACAAGCCCGAACTTTGCGAAAATGTCTTCAATGCACTTCTATGCTTGGAGGCAAGGTCTTAAAACTGGTATGTATTACCTAAGATCACAAGCGGCAGCTCAGGCGATTAAATTTACGGTTGATCAGACAAAATTGAGTAAATCTACCGAACAGAACCAAGCGGATCTAGCATGTTCTTTGGATAATCCAGAAGATTGCTTAGCTTGCGGTAGTTAATCCTTAATAAAGTTACGCGCGACTCACTCACTGGGTCGCATATAAAATTTGGGGCGTTCACTCGTCCTTACTATATTCTTTAGCTGGGTACTTAAAGAATAGAGCCATGGATAAAACCATGGCTTTTTTTTTGCTCTTTTGGAGCAGGGAGACCGAAAGCCTTAGTTTCATTTTGGCCCCGTTTATTTTGGTATATTAATTGCTGTAACTAAATACATATATAAATTAGGGGGAAAAATGAAACCAATATTACTGGCCGGTATTCTATCGGTATTTAGTTTGAACATTTTTGCAGCAGATTATCAATGTAGTGTAACGATCAAAGAAGATATTAAAGTCGTTGCTTTAGAGGTAGAGGGCCAAGGAGACCATGATTATAGTCAAATTGATCCAGCGCTAATTGTGAATCAGGAAGTATTGAATGCTGAATATTTTTCTGGTGATCTAACAGGTCTAACTTACACAGCGTATGGCATTGAAAACGGAAACACCAAAATCCTTTATACGACTCACGTAGAGCTTTATAAGAATAAATTTTCATTTAGTGATGATTTATCTAAAGCATTTCAAAATCAGAATAAAGGCTTTGAACATCAATATAGTTTGCAGGTCTTGAAGGACAATGTGCCAAGTAAGTTAGGATTTGTAGAATTTGGTATTAAGCATATAGACAAAGTTACCTACCCTAATTCAGCTAGCTTTACTTTGTTTGGACATTTTGCATACGATTCAAATACACAGCTATATTCGGCGAGTATGAACTTATCAAGACTAACCAATATAATGAAGGGTGGCTACTACAGCAGTACAGCAAAGGTGTACTTTTCTCCAGGGCAAGACTTAGTCTATCTAGAAAATCATATGGGAACTGGCTATCATAATTTTGAAGACTATCAAGATACAAATATGGGTAGTGGGAAGTCTGATGACCTAAGTTTAAAGTGTCAAAAGATGTAAGAACAAGCCAAAGTCTATAGAGGGCTTTGGCTAAAAATAAATTGTGTTAGATGGTTAGTTCTAATCAATAGAGAGCTTGCTTGGGCCGACTGCCATTATGATCAATCAGGCATCTTCATAAAGGAGCGCGATACCTTTGTAAGAGATACAATCCACTGGTAAAAAACTATCTACTACAGAAAACTCTTAAGGTGAGTCTTAGAGATTGTGTATAAGTGTGTATGCCTAAGTTCTTTATTTTTTTAGTTTTCTTTTTAAAGGTTGGTGGCTTTTTGGCTGCAGGCCCTTCTCAGTACTGTCGAGAGTCTTTGAAAAACTTAGAAGTATTAGTTCAATGGCCAAACGGCTTTAAAAAATTTCAGAACTGGGATTATAAGAATATTCACATCAACGAGATTGATGATCCTAAAAATATCTTGGCCCTCAACTACTCTTCTCGTAAAGAATATTTAGATGATATGGCAGATATCTCCGGTTATTTCGTAGAATTAGAAACTCCGGGGAAATTTCTTATATTGATAGATTCTAAAGAGGACTCGGAGTGGCAGGCAACGACTTTGGTACACGAAAATTTTCACCGAAGATTTTTCTTGATGCTTGAAAAAAGAAATATTGCTTCTTCGGCTGTACTTAAAGATAAAAAGAATAAAAAACGTTTTAATGATTTGAATTTAGTGATTGATGAACTGGGGGCATATCATACTGGTTTAAGTTTTGTACCCCTTCTGGATTACGTACCTAGCTTACTGCAGAGCTTTAAGTTCATGCGAGAGAGAGTCGTTGATCAAAACAAACAGATACATGACTTGATTGCAATTTTTTTGTACGTCCAAGATTCTTTGAGCCTTACTTTGGATGAAATAAAATATCATCACTTATTGTTAGCGGCGACAAAAGTTTCTTGGAAGGATTTGGATCAGCTAATACACACTCGCAGGTATCGAGAGTATAGAAGGTCATTTTACAATGTATTAGAAAACATTAGAGAATATGAACTTCCAGATTAATTACATTCGTCTTCGTAGAGCTTATCAAAATATCTAGTGGCCTATATTTTTAGCTGAAGCACTGCTTAGTGTTTGAAAATGAAGCTAAACATCCAAATAGGCTTTAGCTTCCTTTCCCTCAATTAATCTTTATCGAATGAAAATTTACCAGGTCCGACAGCCATGATAATTAAACAGGCGGCTGCGTAAACAAGTGCAAACTCTTTTTTGCCAAATGGATCTGCTCCGTGAACAACAAAAGCAGCGACTAGCATAGTTCCAAAAACGGTGAAAGCGGCCAATCTGGTTTTAAAACCAATGGCAATTAAAAGTCCGCCAATTAGTTCAGACCCCATCGCTAAAGAGCCCATTACTTCAGGTAGAGGGAAACCCATTTTTGCCACATTTCCAATGAAGCCTGACATATTCATCATTTTTCCATAACCGTGACTGATAGCCATAGTTAAGCCAATAAACAATCTACCAATTAAAAGTAGTAAATTTGAGTTTGCCTTAAATAAATTTTCAACTTTTTGAATCATTCCATCTCCTTGGTGGATTAATATCGAACAGCTTAACAAAGCTGGTTTTTAAGTAGAATGAAAAAACTAAATTAAATATAAAGAATTACGGAAAAGTGCTTTAAAGCGAAGCAGTTTTTCTTGTGCTCCCTTTTTTAGCTCGGAGTTTAGTAAAGGAAAGGTAAAAATAAATAGAATTATACCTGTCAAAAGGGTGGCAGCCACCTTTTCGACAGCATGATTCAACAGGACAAATATGGGTTTTTGGATTTTTAGTGGCGATATAATGCTCCATCTAAACCGTCGACGAAAACATATAATAAAAGTTGTTGATAAGTCTGTGGAGAAAAATGAAGAACCAACGTCTAAAAGCGAATCAGCCCTCTAAGTAGTTGATAATATTTACTTTTTTAGTTTTCAACAAAGGAGATCTGGAAAAGGATATTGTGGATTACTTATGTCTCTTTTGTAATTGCGAAACAATGTTGTACAAGACTAGATGCTAAATAACCAGAAATTATTTCAAAAAAAATGGAATGTATGCGCAGTGCCAAGAGGCTGGAATAACACCATGGTCTAAAATCTGTCTGAAGCTCAAAATTTTTAGCAAATATCTACTTTCTCGCCATTGACAGGTATAGGATTGTCACCAAATTAAGGCTGTTTTTAACACAAAAGATAAAACATCTATTTATATATAGGAGGATAGATAACATGGCTAACCTACAAGTACGCCCACTTCACGACCGCATTTTAGTGAAAAGACTAGAAGAAGAAACTACAACTTCTGGTGGAATCATCATCCCTGATAGCGCAAAAGAAAAGCCTTCCCGTGGTGAAATCGTTGCTGCTGGTAACGGTCGCATCTTAGAAGACGGTACAGTTATGCCTTTAGAGGTAAAAACTGGAGATAACATTCTTTTCGGTAAATACGCAGGTACTGAACTTAAGCTTGATGGATCAGACTACATCATGATGAGAGAAGACGACGTATTAGGAATCTTAAACTAAATTTAATTTTAATTATTAAGGAGATATATAATGAGTAAAGAATTACGTTTTTCTGAAGAGGCTCGCGGTTCTATCCTTCGTGGAGTGAACATCCTAGCTAATGCTGTAAAAGTAACTTTAGGACCAAAAGGTCGTAATGTTGTAATCGAAAAATCTTTCGGTGCACCTTTAATCACTAAAGACGGTGTTACTGTTGCTAAAGAAATCGAACTAGAGAACAAGTTTGAGAACATGGGTGCTCAAATGTTGAAAGAAGTTTCTAGCAAGTCTAACGATGACGCTGGTGACGGAACTACTACTGCTACTGTTTTAGCTCAATCTATTTTCCGTGAAGGAGCTAAAATCGTTACTGCTGGTCACAACCCAATGGTTGCTAAGCGTGGTATCGATAAAGCAGTTGAAGCTATTACTGGTGAGCTAAAGAAATTAGCAAAGCCTGTTAAAAACAAACAAGAGATTGCTCAAGTAGCTACTATCTCTGCTAATAACGATAATGAAATCGGTGATATGATTTCTGAAGCTATGGATCGTGTAGGTAAAGAAGGTGTTATCACTGTTGAAGAAAGCAAAACAGCTGAAACTTTCCTAGATGTAGTTGAAGGAATGCAGTTTGACCGTGGGTACCTTTCTCCATACTTCGTAACTAATTCTGAAAGAATGGAAGCTGTATTAGAAGACGCTTTCGTACTTATTTACGATAAGAAAATCTCTAGCATGAAAGATATGGTTGGAGTTCTTGAAGGTGTAGCTAAATCTGGTCGTCCTTTGCTAATCATTGCTGAAGACGTTGAAGGTGAAGCTCTAGCTACTCTTGTAGTTAACAAACTTCGTGGAACTTTAAATGTAGCTGCTGTTAAAGCCCCTGGTTTTGGAGATCGTCGTAAAGCTATGCTTGAAGACATCGCTATCCTAACTGGCGCAACAGTGATCAGTGAAGAAACTGGAATGAAATTAGAAGCTGCTACTCTTCAAGACCTTGGTACTGCAAAACGTATCGTAATTGATAAAGACAACACTACTGTTGTTGATGGCGCTGGTAAAAAAGCTGACATCGATGCTCGTACTGCACAAATCAAAGCTCAAATGGAAGAAACTAGCTCTGACTATGATAAAGAGAAGCTTCAAGAGCGTCTTGCTAAACTAGTTGGTGGTGTTGCTGTAATTCACGTTGGTGCTCCTTCTGAAATCGAAATGAAAGAGAAGAAAGCTCGTGTGGAAGATGCTTTAAACGCAACCCGTGCTGCTGTTGAAGAAGGTATCGTAGCTGGTGGTGGAACTGCTTTAGTTCGCGCTGCTAGAGTTTTAGAAAAATTAGAAATTGCTGCAGAAGAAAAATGGGGAGTAGACATTATCCGTCGTGCTTGTGAAGAGCCTCTTCGTCAAATCGCTGCAAATGCTGGTTTAGATGGAGCAATCGTTTTGGATCGCGTTCTTGCGAAAACAACTGCTGGTTGGGGATTTAACGCTCTTACTGAAGAGTACGAAGATCTTATTAAAGCTGGTGTGATTGATCCTGTAAAAGTAACTCGTTGCGCTTTACAAAATGCCGCTTCTGTATCTAGCTTAATGCTAACTACAGAAACTATGATCGCTGAAGCTCCGAAAGCTGATGACGATGCTGGTGCTGCTGGTATGCCTGGAATGGGCGGAATGGGTGGAATGGGCGGAATGCCTGGAATGATGTAATCATTCAAACCCAATCTGAAATGCAAAAGCCTCGCAGAAATGCGGGGCTTTTTTGTTTTAAGCTAAGCAATAATGTAAAAATAAAATGTATATATTTTATGCTACAAATTTTTGGAGCATTTTGTTCCAAATGTTTTAGGTGATTTCTCCACAAAGTGCTAAACAGATTTTGAACAAAACAAATTAGGAGGAATTTTGAAAACGCTTAAGTCACTATTGATCTCGACTTTATTTTTATCTAGTAGCTTTTCGGCTATGAATAAAATCAATGCAGAAACTCTAGTAGGGGAATTCTATGGCCAAAATAAAGTGGAACTTAGATATAAAAAAGTAAAAATGAAAGTTGGTAAAACAATATTCTTTGCTGCATTAACCGTAGTTACAGGTGGAGTGGCTGGACCGATGGTTGGTGCTATGGCTGCCCAAGATCAAGAAAGACTGGAAAAACGCGGAGAAAGTAATTTTAGGGAAGCGCGTATGCAAAAACTTACTCATTACGCGAATGCCATTTTGACTGTTTTGCCAATGAGCGAAGATCGCGTTCAGGTTTTAATTGAAATGGAAGGTGATGATTATTGTAGTCCTGTCAGTGGACGCTTTTTAGCAGAGCGTATAGCTGACAAGGCTTATCAAGTAGTGATTCCCAAAGACAATCCAGATGAAGTTTTTCCGGTTGTGGGAACCTTACTCGAAACAGACGACAAAGTTAAGTTCCACATTAGCAAGGCTTTTTGGTTTTACAGCCAATCTAGAGAGGGATATAAGTGCACATGGAAAGTACCGGTAAATAGTATTTTTAATTACTATTTTAGCCCAGAAGAAATCCCTTCATCATCACAGCATACTAAAAGACATTAATCCGAGAAGAACAAGTATGTATGATCAAATTGCCTTACAAGAAACATTGGTAAAAGAGTTAGGAAGGAAGAGATTTAAAAATCCCTCTTACTCTTTACGTGCTTTTGCAAGGCAGTTGGGTATTAGCTCTTCGTCATTGTCTGAAATTATGAATGGGAAAAGGCGAGTGTCTGCCAAACTTGCTCTTAGGATTATCACAAGGCTAGATTTGACAGCTGAAGAAAATGAAAAGTTGATTTGCCTTTACCAAGAAGAAATTTCAAATAAAAAAAGCACGAAGGCAAGTTTAAACCGTGATGCGATTACAAAACAAAAAAACATGCTAAGGCTAATGGCGGCAGACTATAATACTACCGCAAAATGGTATTACTACGGAGTACTTTCCTTGGCTGAAACAAAAGACTTTAGAGCTGAGCCTGAGTGGATTTCCGAGAGACTGAACATAAGCTTAAAGGAGTCGAAGGAAGCGCTTGAAAGACTTATAGAATTGGGAGCATTGGGAATTACTGATGAAGGGGTTAGTTTTAAAGGTATAAACCTAAAAACAACAGATGAAATAAAAAGCCTCGCCGTGCAATCCTCGCACCTAAATCAAATGGAGTTGGCTAAAAAATCTTTAGTAAATGACCCCATTGATCAAAGAGACTTCACATCAATTACTTTTGCAATTGATGTTAGTAAATTACAACAAGCAAAACTTTTAATAAGAGACTTTCGAAAAAGACTATCTCTACTCTTGGAATCTGGAAACCAATCGGAGGTTTATATTTTTTCGAGCTATTTGTATCCAGTATCCAAACGTAAAAAGGAAGATGAAAATGTTTAAGACTCTAATTTTTGTTCTTATCACACTCTTTAGTTATGCCGGAAATGAAACAGGAAATGGTGGTGATGCTATTCAGGATGAGTTTGTTCTATACTGTAAAAACTTATCAAGTTATTTCAAAGCTAGCGATATTGATTTGAGTGAAATTCCCAATTTTTCTATGGAAAAATTTGATGCAAGTTGTGACCCACTCCAAACAGATATTCAGTCAGTAGATAAAAAAATGACGCTAGAGAGTGAAAGCCTAGGTGTAGATCAAGTTAAAGACGCCGTAAATAATTCAAAGAATAAAACTATAAAAATTAATCGTATACGATGGATTTCTTTGCCCATTCGAATGAGGATTCGTTTAGCTCTCCATGAAATTTTGGGTTACATTGGAGTGCCTGATAGAGACTATTCTTGGACTAGGCATTTGTTTAACTATCAAATTCGATTTGATAGTTTGGTGAATTTAAGAAAGCCCGAGCTTTCAGAAGAATTGATTGTTTGGAAGGATGAGACTTACTTACATTTAACTGATGTCTTTAATAACAGTTTTAACTATTCTTTTGATACTAATGTCAAAGTATATAAATATTTGCGATCTAATCTTGACGCTATCGTAGTTGCCGCTGGAATAGATGGTTTAAAGCTGAACTTGATTAAATATTTAATAGTATATAAAAGGGAACTAGCTCAACTGCCAGAAATTAGAGGAAAGATTAGAGTGTTGCGCGAGCTTTATAGATTTAGCCTTCGTGATTTGGCTAGTTCTAGTGGTGCTAAGGATATCTCTACATTTTTAAAAATAAGAGACCGTGCTGTAAAGCTTTACTATACGGCGACGAGCAAGCAAGAGGCTAGGGTATTGCTAAAGAAATCCATATACCTAATGATCGATGATCTAGACCAGTTGGCCGATTTTAGTGAAATTGATCGAAGGCGAATAATAAATCTACTATTAGAATGTTTAAATGTGGAGCACGACCTTATTCAGGATGAAAGGGAAGTAATTCGATTATTGAAGAAGATATAATTTCAGCCTAATAGTGGTCAATCTATAGCAAAAGGCTATACTTGTTTTTGCTTTTTTGTAACTTACTACTTTCTATGTAGGCCGCAGTATTAGGGCGGTCTTTTTTTATGGTAATTTTGTAGCTTCTATTACTGGGGATAAATTATAACTAAGCCTTCACAATAAATGTGAAAAGCGGTTTAAGTGAAACATAAAATTCTAATATTGCATTATAGTTCAGAAAATGAATTGACATGAAAAAACTGTTGGCAGCAAAAGGATACTTTTAATGTAATAAAAGTCATTGGATAAACACTCATAGTTTTTTATGATAGTAGAATCTAAAAATTAGGAGGGATTATGTCTACTGGGCAGAATACGTCATCAGGTATTTCTATAACTGCTTCAAATGAGAATGTGTTTTCCAATAAAGCTCTTTGGGTAAAAGGGCCCTTATTTGATCTATTGTTTGTCACAGGGGGAGCCTTTTTTACTTTGCTAGTGGCAGCGGTGTCATTTCAGTTTCCTCAGTATTTACCTGTTTTTCTTTGGATTTGGTTTGTATGCTTTGAGGGGTCTCATTTTTGGGCAACCTACAGTAGAACCTATATCGATAATAAATTTCGTTCTGAAAATAAATTATTGTTAACGGCGAGCCTATTGTTCTTTGTATTTCCCCTTTCCGCCGGAATCGCAGATCAAGTGCAAACTACGTTTAACTATATGACTATGTATGCCTTCTTTATTTTTGTATGGTCTTTGTATCACAATGCGCGACAACACTTTGGTTTTTTGTCGATCTATACCGGCAAGGCAAAAATAGAGACTGAGGACAAAGCAAAGCTTACGAAAGCATTGTATTTTTCGGTTGGAGCTGCGCAGGCTTACTTTTTATTAAACTTCAAGCTACAGGCAGTTTTTGGGCTAAGCAGTGCAGAAGTAGTAAATGCGAACTTAGGGTTTTTAGTCCATGAGCTGCCGATGATTTTTAGTTTGGTTTCTATGGCATATTTGATCAATTTAGCCTTTAATTTCTGGAGTAAGTATGGAGCAAAATCATTTGTAAGCCTGCACTACACAGCGGTTTGTTGGATTTTCTATTCAGTAATGTTTTATGGAATAGCCCCTATTGATCGGCTTTTCCAAAACACCTCAGGTGCAGAAACTTTAATGTTGATTGCCATTATGAACTCCTTATTCCACAACATTCAATACCATGCGATTGTTTGGTATTATGGTAGTCGCCGATACACAAACAATGAAAAGGCTGGAGATTTTGGAATGGCTAAGATAGCGAATTACAAACTATTAAACTACGCTGGCTTTTCCCTAGTTTTAGGTGGGCTTTTCGCATGGACCGCGTGGAAAGTTGGTGATTGGCCAATGGCAAACGGATCATGGGAGTATACATCTGGGTCTCTCTGGGCCTATGTAATGTTTTATGGAGTAATTGGCCACCATTTTTATTTGGACCAAAAAATCTGGCGTCCAAGCAAGCAAAAAGAGCTAAAATCATATTTAGATGCTACAAAATAGTTAATAAGCCTCCTCATCCTTCACGGTGGGGAGGACTTTCAAAAACTCCTTGAGTAATCCCTCGATTCAGAGAGACGGTTTTAACAAGTCAGTTTGTATCAGAAGCAAAAAATATAAAACTAATACCAATCATTGGAACTTAGACTTTGTACCTAGCTTTTTTATTTAAGGCTTGATTAGATTATTTTAGAAGCCTTAGGCTTATTTGAATTACAAAAAATAATTCTAATTACTAGGACCTATCTAAAAAGCTGCGGCTTTTGTAGATTTTTGTCTTTAGTTGAAGTGAATAAAATGCATGTAATTGTAAAAATGATTCGTGAAAATCTGTACAAAAATGTTCCCTGTATACACTTAACACTCAGGTCTTTGAATTTCTTTCCAGAAAGGTGAGGATTGCTCTTATAGAAAGTTCCTTTTGGAAGCGCTTATGGAAAAAAGTATATTTAAATCCTTCTTTGTGAGAAATTTTTCCTTCATCTACAGATGGGGGTCTAATGATGAGGGGGATTTTACTAGCAAGTTTACTTGCCGTTGTTTTCGCAAGCCGATCGGCTTTTGCTATTGGTTTTTGTTCAAGTGTTGCCACTGAAAAAAAATGGGATAAACCTCTAGAGAAAGAATTGAAGGAACAAATTGCATCAGTTCTTCCTAAAAATGTTTATTTATCCATGGCTTCTCATCTAGAGAAGCTAAATTACTTGATAGAGAAAGAAGGCCTGTCTGCTTATCACTTACAAGTTGCTCAAATCTTGAAGGCAAAAGATCCACAAACACTAAAAGAATTCGACGTTTTAAAAGTTGGAAGAAAATATTTTTATTTCGCAAATGACTTTATCCCAGGACTTGAAGTCACTGGGGGAGAAAGTTTTGGTCCATTAAAAACCGCACACTATGCTTTAACTAAAAATGTGCAAAAGTCCTTTAAAATAAAGGGTAGAGGGCAGCTATTGGTAGGGCCTAAGACTACAAAAGAGCTTTTACAGTCCTCTGAAATCACGGGAGCTGAATTTTTAAATGAAATTTTGAGCTATGCTATCTCTGATTTTCAACGAGAATTTGTAGATGCTCATAAAGAGCAGATTGTAGAGCTGTTTCAGACCTCAAAAAATGGTGTCGAAGCCCATATCCTGCAGGATCTGAGAAAGGCCATGTTTATCGCTTCAGGAAAAGAGGTCTATATGGTGGATTCAAATAAAACAAAGTGGATCTTTGATCAGGACTCTTTTGTAACGAAAAACCAGAAGCCGATGGCCCGTTTGCAAGATGTTAATTTTTCTGAAAATGGTGGTTTAGTCGTAATTGGTGAAGCAAAAACTTACTTCATGGAGAAACATCTGGGCTTTTCAGAAGAGATGAAGTTAAAAGATCTTGAGTCAGAATATGCGCCTTACTTAAATGCATTGAAGTACAGTTTAGATCGTGCCTTTGGAAGGAAGCTTAGTCCTGAGGAATTGAGTGCAATAGCTAGTCCGATTCTTAAAAAATATCCCGGAGCTTATGCATTCTATCCAGTTTCAATGGTAAGTCTTGAGGGATTGAGACATCTGCACCAAAAACTATCTCAAAGTTTCACAGAAAAGGAAGTAGAAATTATTTTTACCCAAGGATATTTAGGTTTTGTCCCGCCATCTAAATTTTTAGCAAACGGTAGGTAAGACTGAGGCGTGTTTTTTTTTAATTAAAAAGTTTATGAAGTTTGGTTTTTTTTTTTTTTTTTAAGGAATTTTTAATTAAAAAAAAA
>JAYZXX010000030.1:0-5462 GCA_036140815.1 Bdellovibrionota bacterium
ATTCTGGAGGTGGTTCGGCTACGATTAAGTTAGTGGGTACCGCTCCTCAAACTTTAACTGCTAGTGTAAATTCTCGTTTTCCTAATTTGGTTTTTGCATCTAGCTCTACAATTTCACTCTCTGGAAATATTGCCTTAGGTGATAATTTTACTCATACAAGTGGTTCTGTAAATAGTGGAACTTCAGAGTTTAGTTTTAACCAAAACTCTACATCGGTGGTAGATCTTAGTGGTGGAATGACATTTTATGGATTAAACATAGCAAAAACTGGTAGTGCGGCTTTTAGATTGGCTAGTGATGTGAGTGCTAGTGGCCCAGTTACAATTAGCTCAGCGAGTGCTACGAGAATAGATGGCTCTGGAACTTTCTTTATCCAAGGTGACTTGGAGTATAGTAGTGGGCCTAGCGTAGGTAATAGTGTTTTGATTGAATTCAATGGTAGTGGCCCGCAAAACATCATAAATAGCGGTGGTTTTTTTGGTGACTTAAACTTCAATCACACTGGTACTATTACAAGTACTGGAAATTTTAGGATGTATGGAACTACAAATTATATTCAAGGTAGTTTTAGTAGCCCTCCTGGTTTTTCTATTTACCCAGAGGGAGGGACCACTGTAGTAAATTTTAATTCTTTGACTATTGGTGGACTTTATTTTCATGCAGATGAGAGTGGCTCAAGTACCGTCAAATTTGATTCAGATGTTACAATTGATGGCAATTTTCTCATGGGTGGAAGTAATGATAGCTCCAGAGGAAGAATCTCTGGAACTGGTAAAGTTAATCTATTGGCGAATCTCAAAATTAATAAGTACGGTCTTTTTAGTTTAGATAGTCAGAGAATCATTATGGCTGGTTCTGGTACACAAAATATTGATTGTTATTTTAGTTATTGTAGGGTTCCAAGTATTGAAATCGCCTCATCGGGAACTGTTAACTTTGTTGAAAGCAGTATCGCCATAGCAGGGGATTTGATTTACACCAGTGGAACTATGGATTTGAGCAATAAGCAACTGGCACTAGATTATTCAATGACCAATTCCACTTTGGATATTGGTAATCATAAAATCCGAGAGCTTAAGATTAGTAAAGATGGTGGGACAGACATTACAATTGTAGGAACTCTAAGCGTTGACAGTTTGATTACCTCTGATGATTTAGGTTCGACAAATATGGATGGCGGAAGCATTGAGGTGTATGAAAAACTATTATGGAGAGACTCCATTGGTGGTAGTACGCAAATATCATTTGTGGGAAATGCCGATGCTACTATTAGTAAACCAATAGCGGGAAATATTTCAGGTCCCTCTTTGAAGGTGAATAAAACGGGGGGAGTTTTAAAGTTTGTTGACGATGTTGTTTTGTCTCAAAGCGGGGAAGATTTTATTATTGAAAATGGAGTGGTCAGGATGGCTGGCTTTAATTTAGATGTGGTAGATACTTTACGAATCGACGCAGGGGCCTCCTTGTATCAAGATTGCGGAAATTTGACTTATGCCAATTTGATCAATAATGGTAGCATGTTCAACTCTAGTGCCACACCAAATGTATCTATTGCGAATGTCAGTGTGGAAGAGGGTGAGAGTGCTAGTTTCCATGTAGAGCTTGATATACCCAATTGCTCGGCAGCCAGCGCTGTGGATTATTCTTTTACTGATATCAGCGCTAGTTTTTCGGGGGGAGACTATTCCTTTGGAACGGATACTTCAAATGCTGGAACTTTAAATTTTAATGCCGGGGAATTTAGTAAAACTCTATTCGTAGATACAACAGAAGATAGTGTTTTTGAATCTGATGAGACTGTAAGTTTGAGTCTCGGTAATCCAATTGGGCTTTCTGTTTCTGTTGTTAGCTCGAATTTGACGATTTTAAATGATGATACCTCTAATTTCTCTTGGACAGGCTTGGGGAGCGATGATTTGTGGAGCAATTCGGAAAATTGGTTTGGAAATGTGGTTCCAGGCGTTGGAGATGTGGCTTACTTCGAAGATATATGTACCAATTGTAATGTTGAAATTAATATCAGTATAGATGTGGCCGGCATAAAAATTTTGTCTGGCTATACAGGTAGTATTACTCAAAACTCTGGTTCAAGTATTGCAATTGGAAGTGATGGTTTTTCTATGAGCGGTGGAACCTTCTTGGGTGGTGATAGTAATATAGAAACTACCAGTTCAAATTTTACCATATCAGCAGGTAGTTTCACGGCCCCGAGTGCTGATCTTATAGTGAACGGTGAACTTAGTATTGATAATAACAATTCTACTTTTTCTGCAAATTCAGGAAGGATCTATTTTGCCAATTCACACAATGGCACTTACTCACATAGTATCAATGGAATTGTTTTCAACAATATCTATCTCGATGCAAATCGCTCTGTGAATGATTTTCAATCCTCAATTTTTACCGTACAAAATTTTACCTATAGTAAGAAGTGGACATGGTCCTCTAGAGGAGGAACAGTAAATCTGTTAGGGGATTTAACATTAGTCGACAATGGAAACTTAGAAGAGGGAGATGATAAGATTTCATTTAATGTCGTAGGAACCGGTGATCAAAGCATTTCTGGGATTGGTGCTGGAATAAATCTAGGAAACTTAGTCATTAATAAATCTTCAGGCACATTATTTTTACTTGGAACTATTGGTATTGAAGGGAGTTTAAACTACATCAGTGGCACTGTAGATGCCGGTACATCAAAGTTAGTTTTAAGAGGGAACCATAACTCTCATACGAACTATACAATAGATGCTTCAGGGATGGCGATTTATGATTTGGATTTAATAGGTGTTAGATTCGGTGGCTTTGACATTATAGGTTCGTTTACAGTAAACAAAGACCTTTCGGTAACAATGGATAACACAAGTATTTCTGGGGAAATTGATTTAAAAGGAAATCTCAATCTAAATGCTGTTCAGTCTGAAAATGGAAATATAGAATTGACCATGTCAGGCAGTTCTTTGCAAACTATCACGGATGCCAGGTCTGGAGCTTATTCACCAATTGAAAGTTTGGTGGTGGATAACGCAGCGGGGGTCATTTTAAATAGCTCGCTAAGTCTTAAAGCAAAGAGTGGGGACGATTCTACCTTAAATGAGGATCTTTGGGTAAAATCAGGTGATCTTGATATGAATGGTTTTGACTTAACAATCAATGACGCATTAATTATTGAGGCAGGCGCTTCTGTGACGCAAAATTCAGGGACTCTAATTTATGATGCTGCGGATGGAAATACTAGGATCGACGGCGCACTCAATCCTTAGCTCAAAAAAATTATAAACTTAGATCCATTTTCTTTTGGTCTAATTCTTTATTTGATTCTAAAAATTCGTGATAACACTTACTACAGGCAGGTAAGTATTTTTCCTCTGCTCCAAGGTCAACTTGCGGACCGGTTTTTGTAGCCTTGTTGTCTGCAAATTTTAAGTTGAAAATGGCTTTTCGGTCACAAAAGTTACAAGTGGTTTTAACTTCTTCTATGCTATCAGCAAGTTCTAATAATCTTTTTGAGCCTTCGAAGCATTCACTTTTAAAATCCGCTCTTAAGCCATAACAAATAACTGGAACACCACCTAGACTTGCGATTTTTTGTAAATCTTCAATTTGCTTGCTACTTAAAAACTGTGCTTCATCGACTAAAATGCAATCAATGGTTTCTGATGGAAGAACAATTCTTTGACCTTCTTCGATTAGCATATGAGCTTCTTTGGCAAGACCTGCTCGGCTTTTAATAAGGGCTCTTCCAAAACGGATATCTAAGGCTGGTTTGATTAAAAGTACTTTTTTACCTTGCTGTTGGTAGTTATGTGCCACAGCTAAAAGGTTTAAAGTTTTCGCGCTGCCGACGGTTCCGTATCTAAAGTAAAGTTTTGCCATTGTTTTTATCCTATTGAATAAATGCAATCTTCCACGAATTCGTAGTTTGGTCAAAGAATCATAGTTAATTTCCTAAGCTAATTTCAAAATTCGCATGTATTTACAGCAGCTTGAAAAAAGATCGTAACTTGCTTGACTCTGAGCCCAATATTTCATACTTTGCTTTTGCGGGATGGAGCAGCCTGGTAGCTCGTCGGGCTCATAACCCGAAGGTCGTCGGTTCAAATCCGGCTCCCGCAACCAATTTTGACGACTTTCAAAGACCATCTTTCTGAGATGGTCTTTTTTTTTTCGTTCTTCCATTTCGCCGGATTTGAACCTGTTGTTTATGGTTCGCTAGATGCAAAAAGCTTAATAAGCTTTTTGCCGCTCACTGCGGTCATCGAAAAGCATATTATGCTTTTCTCAGCGCCGCTGGCTCCCGCAACCAATTTTGACGACTTTCAAAGACCATCTTTCTGAGATGGTCTTTTTTTTTGCGTTCTTCCATTTCGCCGAAATTAAACACGCCAGTGAGAGAAACGTTTTAGGGGTTTAAATTTTTAGCTAGTTCGATGATATGCCCATCACCGTCGCGCAGCATTGCAACTTCAAAGTTCCACGGTTTTATTTCTGGAGGATAGATAGAAATTGCCCCGGCATTAATAGCCTTTTCGTAGGCGTCTTTAACGTTCTCTGGTTCAAAAGAAATTTGAGAATTCATAGGGATGCTGTTCTTATCAGGTCTTTTCTGAGATGTTTTTAATGTCATATCTGCAAGAGCATAGGCACAAAAAGCAAGGCATGTGGAGCCGGTGTCCATTTCCGCATAATCACCGGATTCATGAGTAAATCTATGTTTTAACCCAAAAGCTTCTTCATAAAAGTGCACAGATTTTTTAATATTTTTTACATACAAAATCACATAAGATAATTTCACTATTTCCCCTGAAGTTTTTACGGTTTGTCTACTAGTATCTTTATAATTTTACCACTCAATGTTTTGATTTGAAACGAAGGTTTTACCTTTTAAGGAATTTTAAAGGTCAGAGTTTTTCTTCTAAATTCTATTTGTTAGGATCGAGTTGCAGAGAATTGAAAGGAGAGTTGGCATGTCAATGATCGTGGATATACGAAGTGAAGAAGATTATCTTAGAAGACATAATTTAAGAAGCCTTCGGATTTCTCCAGATCAACTCTTAGCTGACACGCCAAGCTTGCGAGAAATAAAGAAAATCAAACCAGAAAAACTAGTCATCATGAGTGATGACCTCTCTAAAGCAGAAGAAATGAAATGTTTTTTGAGATCGCAAAAATGGCACCCACAGGTAGACATCTATGAAGGAGGGATGGATCGTTGGGTTGCTGAAGGGAATCCCTATGTTGCATATCCACTGATTTTTGGCAACTTAAGGTTGAACCCACCCGTATTATTTTTAAGTTTAGTAATGATGCTAGTAAGTGGTGTTTATATTGTTTCAATTACTTTAATGTTTTCCTAGGACGCTTTGATAAGAGCGATAGGTCCACTGCTTGCAGTGGACCTTTTTATTAAATCCCTAAAACCTCCACCTCTGGTGGAGGTCTGAGTAATGGCTGAGCCGCAGATT
>JAYZXX010000031.1:0-2908 GCA_036140815.1 Bdellovibrionota bacterium
TCCGCACTTACATTCGAGAGCAAGAAGCTGAAGATAAGAGACAAGAGCAGATGACAATGAATTACTTCTGAGAACAAGGGGCTGTGCCCCATTGTGATACCTCCAGTTTCACTGGAGGTATTCATTGAAGCTCTAAGTTTTTTTCTAAAACCAATGTGAGATGGCTGTCTCCAGTACTTTGAATCGTACCAACTACATCAAATCCACATTTTAAATTTAATATTAACATTTCTTTAAATCGTTTATCCGTCTGAGTACACACTACACGGTAATTGTGTTTTCTTGCAAAATCATGTTGAAGATTCATGAGTTCCTTGGCAAGACCTTTTCCCCGGTGTACTGGCGAAACTCCACCAATCCAGCTGTAGTACATTCTTGAAGAACGCTCGAAACCTACCTTGTAAGCAGCGGGCTCATCTCCTACGTATGTAATCAAAATACTAATATTGTGCTTTGTACTAAGTTCCCTTGATATTTTTTCAATGCTTAATGCTTTTTCAAAAACCTGCTCATCTAAAAAGTGAATGTCTTTGATTACGGTATCGTTTAATTCGGTATAGTTAATGGTTTTTATGGTCATTGCAAACCTCGTTTTTTAAAGATAGAAGAGAAGCTGTAAATTTTCAATTTTTATGTCAAAGACTACAATAGAAAGCTTGTAAATCAAAATGCGTAGGAAACATTTTATCGAAGGTAAATGGGATTAGAAATAATCCAAGGCAACCAGCGACTTCCTTGTAAAAAAGGAAGCTCTGGTTTTAAAAACACATGAATCCTATAAACTCCAGGGCTATTGATTTCAAATTCAACATCATGTTGATTGCTTGTTGTATAGAGTTTGCCATCTTTAAAAAGTTGCACTTCAAAGGGAAAACGTGGGCGGTAGGGGAGGTTCACAAGGATTTTAGAGCCTAGTTCGTATTTCGCTTCTTCGCCTAGGGTGATTTGTGAATTGTTTGATACATATTCAGCGTAGAATCCTTTTGGGTTTCCAAGAACATCGAAAGACATATAGAGACGACCATTGTGGATCGCTTCCAAAATTTTCTCCTTATCCCTTGTTAAGTTTCCAGTTAGCTCTGAATTAAGAAGAATATGGTTTGAGGCCATTTGAAAAGATGTAGAGTATGCGGGGAATTTAATATAACCACCGTCGGTAGGCAGAATAACAGCCTTGGCAGTAGACTCGTTTCCTAAAATACCGACAAATTTTCTTTGCGCCAACATTTGATCCCAAAGCTTAAGTTCTTCAGTTGGATCTTGAATAATATTGATATAACTAACCGTACTGTTGAAAGGATATAAAAATAAAGAAAATAAAAAGTGAAGTTTATCTTCTACAGCTTTCTTTTGCCAAATCTGCTTCAGATTAATCACTTCAAAGCCATTCATTCCTATTGGATAGTCACCTGACCAACGATAATTATTCTTAGTTGGGTGAGCTAAAAAGATAGACATATTTTTAGGGCTTCGATGTTTTTGGGTTATCAAATCGTTCAACAATACTTGAGATTGGCCTAAACTATGGAACTGGTGAAGAGCTTCACCTCCATATACCATTAAAATGGAGTCCACATAAGAATATCTACCGCCAAAATATACACGGGTTCCATCGATATACTGTTCTTTGATTCTTTCTTCAAAAAAGGGATTTTGGTCAGTGATAAAAAGAAAGTCAAGGTTTGCGCTGTTTCCAGCAGCAACCAGCTCTTCAAAGCTTCCTGAGCCACGAGATTTTTTACTTAGAGAATGGGTTACACCTTTGTAGTCATAATATTTGGGAAGGTCTTCTATTTTTACAGTTTGATCTACGGGGTTTAACTCGTAATAACTAACGATGAGGCCGTAGCACATATAGGCTAACCATAAGAAAAATAGAAATGGAGCTATCTTTTTTTTCATGGTTGATCAATCTCCAAAATTTTATAAGTTTGATCCACTGGGATCACATGATTTACTTTATGGTCTTTGGCCCATTCTGGTAATTCGGTAAAACCAACACCCACTAAAAAGTAGTATCGCTTGGCTTTTGGAATCGAGCATTCGTGATAGTCGAAAAAATCTCTACGATTATAGCCTTTTAATTTGCAGACATCTGATTTGGTTAAATAACTTAGGTAGCCGGCCATTTGGAAGCTGTCTGCATACATAGGAGTGTAGCTTTTCGCTAGAATTTCATACTTGGGATACATGAAAAACTCTTTTAATTTTATTTTCTCTATATCCATAGGTAGCCAAAATACCCTTGAGTTGGCTAACAATAAAGCGGAGGCGGCTATCCATATAGCTGCTGTAATTTTTAACCAATTAAAACTCTTTGAAGATGAAATTGCCAATGCAGCAACTGCCGGGTATGCCATAATTGGCCAATTTGCTTCTACATCTCCTTTAAAGGAAGTAAGAAAAAAGAAGCCTAGAGGAAACCAAGCCAAACACTGTATGAGTAAATTCTCTTTAGATTTTTTCTTAAGAGAAACAAAAGCAAACCATAAAACACTGGGGAATATGATTAGTATTTGCGATCCTAAATACTCTAGTGTCCAGATTGCTTGCCAGTGTTTCTCGCCGAGTCCGTGGTTAATTTGAAATAAGAATGAGTCCCAATTATTTAAGGCGTTCCAAATAAATACTGGGCTACAAAAAGCTGCACCAGAAAGAATACTGATAGGTAGGTACTTCCATTGGATTTTGTTCCAGGATTTTGAAAGACTCAGATAAATTAATAAGGCAGGTACAATTAAAACTATTTGATATTTTGATAGACCACCAAGGCCCAAGGCCATTCCAAAAAGAAAGTAATTCTTTAAGTTTGAGTCTTGTAACAATTTTTGAAAATAGTAGACAGATAAAGTCCAAAAGAAAACAAGTGGTACATCTGGAGTAATCACAACAGAAACTGCACCAAACA
>JAYZXX010000032.1:0-15085 GCA_036140815.1 Bdellovibrionota bacterium
AAACTTGTTATCTAAAACACAAAATATTGTAGAGAAAAGAAATACAATGCCTGTACTGATAAATGTTTTATTGGAAGCAACAGGAAGTGAATTAAAAATCTTTGCAACAGATTTGGAAGTTAGCTTAACAGATGCAGTATCAGCAGAAATTGAACAAGAAGGTAAAGTTGCAGTAAGTGCTAAAAATCTTTTTGATATTGTTAAAGAATTACCAGAAGGTGAAATTCACTTAACCAAAAAAGACAATAACTGGTTAGAGTTAACTCAAAATAAAAGCAGATTTAATATCGTGGGTATCGGAGCTGAGGAATACCCAGTATTCCCAACTTTTTCCACAAACGAATTTTTAGAAGTATCATCTGACATTTTGAAAGAGATGATTGAAAAAACCATTTACAGTGTTTCTAACGATGAAACACGTTATCACTTAAACGGTGTGTATTTCGAAAACCAAGGAAATGAATCTAATACTTACAGAATGGTTTCTACTGATGGTCACAGATTAAGTTTAGTGGATCGTATTCCAACAAAAGGAAATTCAGCTAAGACTTCTTCTGGTGTAATTATTCCTCGTAAAGGTTTAAATGAAATTCGAAAGATGCTGGATGTATCTTCTGATTTAAGTTTTGCTATCGAAGGATCTCAGCTAATTGTTAAAAATGACAACACAGTTTTAATGGTAAGGTTGATTGAAGGTAAATATCCAAACTATTCACAACTTATTCCACAAAACTTAAAACAAAGAGCTACAGTTTCAAAAGATGAAATGCTTTCTTGTTTGAAAAGAGTTTCTCTTTTGTCCAATCAAAAATCAAAAGGGATTACCTTAAACTTTCATAACGGATCTATGGAAATTTCTTCTAATAACCCGGAGCTAGGTGATGCTAAAGAAGAAATCGAAGTTAACTATGCAGGGGAAGAATTAAAAATTGGTTTTAATGCTAAGTACTTGATGGATGTATTAAACTCTATCAATGACGACACAGTTGATATTGAATTAAATGATCAATTATCTCCTGCATTAATTCGACCTTCACATGACCCAGATTACCGTTGTGTGATTATGCCTATGAGACTGTAATGTATTTTGATTATCTTGGTTTTGTTAACTTTCGAAACTTAGAGAATACAAAAATTCACCTTAGCCCTGGCTTAAATGTTTTTGTTGGAAACAACGGTCAGGGTAAAAGTAATATTTTAGAAGCCATTTCACTTTTGACCAGTGGAAAAAGTTTTCGACCTTTTAAAAATATTCACATTATCAACAAAGATACCCACACTGCACAATGTGCGGTTGGGGGTAAACTTGTGAATACTGTGGTTAACCAAACTTTAGAATTTCAAATTAAAGAGCAAAGTAAATTTCATTTTTTAAATCAAAAGAAAACTTCTAGTAATTTCATTCAAAGAAAATTTCCAATCATTACTTTTAGTCCTGAAAGTTTATCGGCGATTAAATCAGGTCCGGATGAAAGAAGAAATTTGTTAGATGAATGGATTTGTTTGTATCGACCAGATAAGATTCAAACTTTGTCCGATTTTTCTAAAGCTTTAAAAAATAGAAATCGTCTTTTGAAAGACTACAAAAAAGAAAAAATCTATATCGATGAGTTTGAAGCCCTTTTTGATAGTTTGAATCACACATATTATCGCCTTTGTACCGATGTAACAATGCTGCGCGTTCAAGCTATCAAGGATATCCACAACTTTTTCAACAAATGCATGCAAAGAATTAGCGGAACAAAAGCAAAAATTTCTATGCAATACCTGGTATCTGATGTGGATGTAACTGGGGATTCACTGGATAAAATCGGTCATAGACTGCAAGAGAGAGCCGGAGAACTACGTTTTGCTGAAATAGCAAGCGGCAGTAGTTTATTTGGCCCTCACAAACATGACGTAATTATTCAATACAACGACAATGATTCTCGCTACTTTTGTTCGCAGGGGCAGCAAAGAGCCTTAATTTTGAGTTTCAAAATAGCTCAAATCGTGTATTATAACGCACGCTATGGGGTCTTCCCGCTACTTTTATTGGATGATGTGTTATCGGAGTTGGATGAGGAAAAACGAAGTTTTCTAGTAGGCTTTTTGAAAGAATATAAAGCGCAGACTTTTGTAACTACTACAGAGCTTGGTTCAAGTAACTTATCGGACTCAGAAAATATGAAACTCTTCAAGATTGAACGCGGAAAGATTAGCGAAGAAAAATTGCAGCAATTGACTGGAATGGAGAGCAGTGAATATGAGTCAAGAAACGAATTCCTATGATGCCGGATCGATTCAGGTTCTTGAAGGACTTGAAGCGGTAAGAAAAAGACCAGGGATGTACATCGGTGATACAACGATCAGAGGTTATCACCACTTAGTTTGGGAGATTGTCGATAACTCAGTCGATGAAGCATTAGCTGGACATTGTACTCATATCACTATCACCGTAAAAGCAGATGAATCTATTTCCGTAGAAGATAACGGTCGTGGAATTCCAATTGCTGCGCACAAAGGTGGTAAGTCTGCACTTGAAATCGTTATGACTGTTTTGCATGCCGGTGGTAAGTTCGATAATGATTCTTACAAAGTCTCCGGTGGTCTACATGGTGTGGGTGTTTCAGTTGTGAATGCTCTTTCAAGTTCTTGTAGTGCAGAAATTAAACGTGAAGGAAAACTATGGCGTCAAAAATATGCACGCGGTGTTCCTGAAGGTCCTTTAGAAGAACTTGGTGAAACCGATAAAACAGGCACGAAAATTACTTTCCGTCCAGATCGTCAAATTTTCCAAGACAAAGAATTAAGTTTCTCTTTTGAGACTTTATCAAAAAGATTTCGCGAACTAGCTTTCTTGAATGCTGGTTTACATATTACTTTGATTGATGAAAGAAGTTCTAAAAAAGAAGAATTTCAATTTACGGATGGTTTATCTCAATTCGTAACTCACCTAAACTCATCAAAGAAAACATTGAATGATGTACTTGCTTTTAGCGGAAACAAAGATGACATCGAAGTAGAAGTGGCAATGCAGTGGAATGATTCTTACGCTGAGAGCATTCACACTTACTGTAACAATATTAACACTCGTGAGGGTGGAACGCATTTGGTTGGTTTTCGTGCGGCACTTACTCGTTGTGTGAATTCTTATGCGAACAATAAAAAACTTCTTAAAGATTTAAAAAATGCAAACCTTGATGGTGATGATATCCGTGAAGGCTTAACAGCTATTATTTCTGTTAAAGTTCCAGACCCTCAGTTTGAAGGTCAAACAAAAACGAAGTTAGGAACTAGTGAAGCAAAAAGTGCAGTGGAAAGTTTGATGAACGACAAACTTGCTGACTGGTTAGATCGAAATCCAGGAGCTGCTAAGGCTATAATTGGAAAATGTGTGGATTCAGCTCGTGCTCGTATCGCAGCAAGAAAGGCTCGTGAGTTAACTCGCAGAAAATCTGCTTTAGATGGAGGTGGTCTTCCAGGTAAAATGGCTGACTGTCAGGAAAAAGATCCATCAAAATGTGAAATCTACCTGGTGGAGGGAGATTCCGCAGGAGGAACTGCAAAACAAGCACGTGATAGGAAAACACAAGCCGTTTTACCTTTGAAGGGTAAAATTTTAAATGTTGAGAAAGCACGTTTTGATCGAATCCTGCAAAGTGATGAGATTAAAATGATGATCTCTGCATTTGGTACTGGGATCGGTAAAGACAACGTAAGTGTTGATAAAATCCGTTATCACAAAATCATTATCATGACGGATGCCGATGTGGACGGATCACACATTCGAACTCTACTATTAACTTTCCTTTATCGCCAACTTCCTGAAGCGATTGAGAGAGGTTATGTTTACGTTGCTCAACCACCTCTTTACCGCGCTAAAAAAGGTAACTCAGAAGTTTATTTGAAAGATGAAAACTCTTTAACTGATTATCTTTTAGAGCAGGGTGCTAGTGGCGCTAAAATCAAAGACCAAAACCTTTCAAAAGATGACATGAAAGGATTAATTCAAGGAATTGATTCTTATTATTCTTACGTTCATAAATTATCAAACCGTTTCAACACGGAAGTTTTGAATTACATTGTTAGTAAAGACCAAGACTTAGAAAACACATTAAAAGACAAGACAAAACTTACTGCTCTTTTTGATGATGTGGTTAAATTTATTGAAACAGAAAGACCAAATGATATCAGTGAAGCATCATATGAGATCACTGAAGACACTGAGCATTCTACCAATAAGTTGGTTTTAAATTTACATCGCTATGGTGTTAACACTAAAAATGTTTTTGATTTTGAGGAGCTAAGCTCATCTGAATTTAAAGAAATTTACGAACTTTATCAGGGAATGACGAATAAAGCTTCTCTTCCAATTGAAATTGAAGATCAAGAAGGCGTTAAGTTTGATAGCTACAAAGATTTCCGCGAATTTGTAATCGAAGTAAGTAAAAAAGGAATTTACGTACAACGTTATAAAGGATTGGGTGAGATGAATCCTGAACAGCTTTGGGAAACAACTCTGAATCCTGAGAACAGAACTTTACTTCGTATTACAGTAGACGATGCAATTTCTGCTGATGAAACTTTCAGTGTATTGATGGGTGAAGAAGTTGCTCCTCGTAGAAAATTCATTGAAGACAATGCATTATCGGTAAAAGAACTAGACGTATAATTTGAGGCATTAATGGAAACCGAAAACCAAAATCCAAATCATAAAATAACTAATCTTGAAATTTCTAGCGAAATGAAAGAGGCCTACCTTCAGTACTCTATGAGTGTAATTGTTGGGCGTGCCTTACCTGATGTTCGTGATGGGTTAAAACCCGTTCACCGTCGTGTGCTTTTCGCTATGAACGAACTTTCCAACTATCACAACAAGCCTTACAAAAAGTCAGCTCGTGTTGTTGGGGATGTTATCGGTAAGTATCACCCACATGGTGACTCTGCAGTTTACGATGCGATTGTTCGTCTAGCTCAGGATTTTTCAATGCGTTACCCACTTGTTGATGGTCAAGGTAACTTTGGTTCTATCGATGGAGATAGCGCAGCTGCCATGAGGTATACGGAAGTTCGTATGACTCGTTTGGCAGAAGAGTTAATTGATGAAATTGATAAAGAGACCGTATCTTTTTCACCAAACTACGATGACTCATTAATGATTCCTACGGTTTTACCAGCGAAATATCCAAACCTTATGGTTAATGGTAGTACTGGTATCGCAGTTGGTATGGCAGCCAATATTCCGCCTCACAATTTAAATGAAATTATCGATGGAACTTTTAAGATCATTGAGAATCCAGAAGTTACAGTTGATGAACTGATGGAAATCATTCCAGGACCTGATTTTCCAACTTCTGGTATCATTGCTGGTAGAAAGGGAATTCACCAAGCCTATAAAAAAGGTAGAGGTATTATCTATCTTAAATCGGTAGCGGAAATCATCGAAGGTAAAAATGATAAACAATCAATCATTGTTACTGAGATCCCTTATGCAGTAAACAAAGCGAAGCTTATTGAAAGCATTGCAGGTTTAGTTAGAGATAAAAAAGTAGAAGGAATTTCTGATATCCGTGATGAGTCATCGCGTGAGGGAATTCGTATAGTAATCGAATTAAAAAGAAACGAAAATGCAAACGTAGTTTTAAATCGTTTGTTTAAATACACCCAATTGCAAGTTAGTTACTCAATCATCATGCTTGCTCTTGATAAAAATGGCCGACCAAGAACTTTTAATTTAAAAGAAATGCTATCGGCTTTCTTAGAGCATCGTAGAGATGTTGTTACGAAACGTTGTATTTTCGAACTGAAAAAAGCAGAGGCTAGAGCTCACATTTTAGAAGGTCTTAAAATGGCCTTAGATCAAATCGATGCCATCGTTGCATTGATCAGAGCATCTAAAGAACCAGCCATTGCAAAAGCTGGTTTAATTGAGAAATTCTCCTTTTCAGAAATTCAGGCCCAAGCCATTTTGGATATGCGTCTACAAAGGCTTACTGGTTTAGAGCGTGAGAAAATCATTGCTGAACTAGCTGAGTTGATGAAAAAGATTGAATGGTTAAGAATGGTTCTAGGTGACATCAAAGAAATTGATAAGTTGATTGTTGCTGAACTAGAAGACATCAAAAAACGTTACGGTAACGAGAGACGTACTTCGATCCAAGGTTCTGATGAAGAAATGGATGACGAAGACTTAATCACTAAAGAAGACGTTGTAGTTACATTAACTCAAACTGGATACATCAAACGTATTCCAGTAGATAAATACAAAGTACAAAAACGTGGTGGTAAAGGATTATCAGGAATGCAGACTCGTGAAGAGGATGTAATTTCTAATATCTTTGTCGCAAACACTCATACAACCTTGTTGGTATTTACTGACCGAGGAAAAGTACTTTGGGTGAAAGTACACCGTTTGCCATTAGGTACTAGAACTTCTAAAGGTAAATCCATTAACAATGTGGTGCAGTTAGAGGGTAAAGAAAAGGTAATGGCTATTCTTCCAATTGAAAGTTTTGAAACGGAAGAAAACGTAGTGTTTGTTACTAAAGCGGGTATTATTAAAAAGACTTCCATCAAAGAATTCTCACGTCCTCGTGCGAATGGAATCATCGCTCTAAAAACGGATCTTGAAGATAGCTTAATGGATGTAAGATTATCTTCTGGCGCTGGTGATATATTCCTTTCTACGAAAAGTGGTATGTCGATTCGTTTCTCTGAAACAAATGTCAGAGCGATGGGACGTACAGCTAGAGGTGTAAAAGGTATTACCTTAGCTAAAGATGACGAAGTGGTTGGATTAGCCGTATTTGAAAAAGACTCCAACGGAAATGTTTTGATTGTCACAGAAAAAGGTTACGGAAAACGTACCGAACTATCTGAGTACAGAACTCAAAGCCGAGGTGGTGTTGGTATTATTGCTCAGAAGACAAGTGATAAGACCGGCCCAGTGATCGGTACTCGTTATGTTAACGACGACAACGATTTGATAATCATTTCAGATAAAGGAATGGTGATTCGAATGGCTTGTAACGAAGTTTCTATCATTGGTAGAAATACGCAAGGGGTTCGATTGTTTAACGTAAAAGATGGTGAATGTGTAAGTGACATCGCTGTAACTGATTCTCAGAAAGCAGATGAAGCTGCTGGAGTAGAGGCAGACGAAGCGAATGAAGATACTAAGCACTAAGCTAATATTTTTAATGTTTTTATTACCCACAGGCTTCCTAGCTTGTGGGTTTTCTTCTGAAAACTGGGAGCTAGAAAAGGCTCAGAGCTTAGAAGAAGAAAAAGATTTTGACGGAGCGATTGGTTATTATTATCGCTATTTAAGAAAAAATCTCGAAAATCAAAAGTCTGTAAAGGCTGCTCAAAAAATCTTTCAAATCGCTAAACTTCATTCATCGGATAAGACCTTAGTACCAAAAGTCTTAAATCATATAATTTTACGATCAGATAAAGAGTATGAACGAATTGAAGCTCAAGAGAGTTTAGCAAATTTTTACTTTCAGACCTTAGGGGATCATGAGTTAGCAATAGCTCACCTAAACCGGTTCTTAGTTTTAGAAAAGTCAGAAGAAAAGAAGAACTTAGCGCGTTTAAAGATCGCTAAAAGTTATTTTTATTTAAATAATTTTTATCAAGCCAATGTTGAATTGGAAGAAATTATAAGTACTACCAAAGATGAAAACCTGAAATTTGATAGTTTAAACTTACGAGCCAATGTTTTTCAATCAGAGGAAAAACCGGCAAAAGCCATTGAAACCTATGAAAAGGTCATTTCTGAATTTCCGAGTCGCGCGGAAAAAGAGCAGGTTTTTTTAGCACTTTCATTGGCTTTAGAAGACAACAAGGAATATAAAAAGGCACTTGAAACACTAAAGCTCTATCGTGATAAAGCGAAAAACCCAGAGTTTATAGATCAAAAAATTGAGAGTTTAAATTTTACTATCTCTCAGCAACCTGGTGCAAGGGGTAGGGTGAAGTAGTGAAATTAAGCAAGCAAGGTGCCACCATATTCGCTCTTAGCTTTGAGATAGTGGGTCTTATTATTGCCGGGGCCTATGTTGGTAAAGAGGCTGATAAAATCTATCATTTGAAGGGTTTAGGCACGGCAGGTGGGGTAATTATTGCATTGATCCTTTGGTTTGTGCATGTTATCCATGCAGTTAAATTAATGCAGGATGAAGAAGCCAAAAATAATGAAGATAAACAACAATAATTTTATATTCTATTTTCTAATCTCCCACATTGCTATAGGTTTAGGCATAGGCTTGTTATTGGGATCTTCTGGAAAGACCGGAAATCAAGTTCTTAGCTTTAATATTGGCTTATTATTATCTGCTTTAATCGTTACCACATTGTCACTCGTGTTAAAGATGGTCTTATTCAAAAAATCATTTGCCTTGCCTATCAGTGTCATTGTATTTAAATACGCGTTTCTAGGCGTAATTACATATATGGTGGCCGCCAGCGGATCCTTTGATTTAGGGCTCTCTGCTGTTGGAATTTTCATCATGGCCCCTAGCATGCTAGTAGCTGGTGGGTATTATGCTTATAAAAATAAAACCTTAGAAATTGAGGAATAGATATGTCAGCAGCACATTTTAACTGGACGCAGTTAATCCCTGGAGTAGGACACGATGTACACATCGCCACAGCAGCAGTAGTAGCTACTGGAATCGTTGGTTTAGCATTCGTTGGAAAACTTAGCCTTGGAAAAGGTGAACAAGCCATTGCCCCTGCCGGATCTTTTGGTCTTCGTGGAATGTTTGAGGGTATTACAGAGTTAATCGTTTATCTTACTGACATGGTATTCGGAGAAGGACATAGAAAGTTTGTTCCTCTTTTTGGTGCGATGTTCACATTTATTTTAATTAACAACTTAGTTGGTCTTTTACCTGGTATGACTCCAGCAACAGATAATATCAATACAACAGTTGCTGTAGGTATGTTCTCTTTTATCATGTATAACTGGCTTGGTTTTAAAGAGCACGGCATGGCTTATTTTAAGCATTACCTTGGACCAATCCTTTGGATGGCACCGATCATGTTACCAATTGAGATCATCTCAAATATCGTTCGTCCATTTAGTTTAGGAATTCGTCTTATGGCAAACATGACCGCTGACCACACGGTTCTAGGAATCTTTTTGGAGCTTACTCCAATTGCTATTCCGGTGATCTTTTATGGTTTGGGTACATTTGTTTGTTTTGTTCAATCTTTGATTTTTACGTTGTTGTCGATGGTTTATGTGAGCATGGCCACGTCACACGATCATTAATACTATATTTTTCTTAGAGGAGAAAAAAATGAAAAAAGCTTTATTAGTATTTGTTGCTACATTCGCATCTGTTTCTGCTTTCGCACAAGAAGCTGCAATCACAACTGACGTTGGAACTGTTGCTTTCTCTGCTGCTTTAGCAATCGCTATTGCTGCTCTTGGTGGAACTCTTGGTCAAGCTATGGCTATCCGTTCTGGTCTTGACGGTATCGCTCGTAACCCTGCTGCTCAAGGTAAAGTATTCATTCCAATGCTTCTTGGTCTAGCTCTTATCGAGTCACTAGTTCTTTTTGCTTTCTTGATTGCTAACACTCTTGCTGGTGCAATCGTAGGTTAATTACAACTTACAAAGTAAAATAAAAAACCGGCCTTTAAAAGCCGGTTTTTTTTGTTTCTAATTTAAAAAATTAATTTAGGATTTATCGCCCGTATTTATTTTTCCAGTGGAAGTAGGATTTCTTTCAAGTTTTCTTTCAATGGTTTCCTTCATGCTTTCATCAGTGATTTTTTTATCTGCATCAGGGCTTTTTAAAGCAACAACTGCTACGATGATTAATAGAATAATGCCTTCCATATTTTCCTCTCATTTCTAAATACTTGTTCAGGATACCTAAGATATTTAAAACAATCCAATGCTAGAAAGATCTTAGGACTAAGGTGCTATTACGGAAGACTAGCTGGAAAAGCCACACGGTACTGGAACTCTTCCACCTGATCTCCATTTAAAAAATAGTAATTTTCCACCGTTCCATTTTCATCAACGATATAAGACTCTACTGAGCCCTTTATCGTAATACCTTTAACCAATAACTCTTGTGAACGAACACTAATTTTCCCCATTCCAATGATTCCGTTGTCAGAGTACTCACTTATAAAATATAGTTCTGAACCATCCGATAAAACTAAGTTTAACGAAGAAATACGATTTTCGATTTTAAAAACACTAGAGCCTTCATCTGGATTGAGTAAATCAAGTCTTTCTTGGTGAACTGCTGATTTTAGTTTAGATGTTTCAGTAAGTTCACTATTTAGAACTTCCAATTGGGAATATGTTTTAAGCGTTTTTCCGGAACTATTCAGTTCTTGATTTAAACTCTCATAGTAATTGATATCGCAACTAGTTCCTGATATTTCGAATTCCTCAGTATTTGATCCATTAGACTCTTTGTATGTATTTGTCTTACGAACACAATTTTCTAAGTTATACTCAAGATTTTGAATTGTGATTTGCATTTCTTCAAGCTCTGATAGGTCAATTAACACTGGTTGGACAACTTCCTGGGTTAAGTAGTTCAATACTTCTACATCTTTGATATAGCCTTGATCATTGTAAATAATCTCGGGCTCAACAGGGGTATCTTCAGTACTATTATTAATTTCATCAATGATAGGGTTGTTGTCTGTACCATTAGTCACATTTGGTTGAAAAGAGGCATTTGTCATTTGGGCTTGCATATCAACTTTACAAGCAACACATGTAATTAACAGGCCGAGAATCAGAATTAAGTTTTTTAGTTTGTTCGTTTCCATACCCATATAATTAGCAAAATCGAGGCCAAAAATTGTCTCTCTAGATCACTTTATTTACACTTAGTGCTGATACGATGATTAGTAAATGGAGATGTGAAAACTATTTTAACAGCCTAAATCAAAGCTATTGGTAGGAGAGCATATTTCAATATGAAACGTTTTATAAAAACCAGTAAATAAAATTAAAATGAAAGTGTCCATGCATTTGTGATTCGGTATTTAATAATCGTTTCAAAATAGAACACTCTTAAAGGCTTATATGAACTTAGAAGTAGCGGTATTGGCCTTTTTAAGTTCTTCTAAACTTCCAGTAAAAACGATCTTACCACCATATTTCCCACCTTGCGGGCCAAGCTCAATGATATGGTCAGCGGAACGAATAATATCTAAATTATGTTCTATGACTACCACCGAGTTTCCAGCATCTACGAGTCTTTGTAGTAGGGAGTTTAGCTTTCGAATGTCTTCAAAGTGCAAGCCAGTGGTTGGCTCATCTAAAATATACAAAGCTTTTTTAAATGATCGTTTAGACAATTCTTTAGAAAGCTTAATTCGCTGAGCTTCTCCACCTGATAGGGTAGTAGCGGCTTGTCCTAAAGTTATATAGTCCAATCCTACATCCAGAAGAGTGCGAAGTTGCCTTTCCAGTTTTTTATGATTCTTAAAAAATTCATAAGCTTCTTCAACAGTCATGTCTAAAATGTCAGAAATGCTTTTATCTTTATATTTAATATTTAAAGTGTCTCTAGTATATCTTTTACCAAGACAGTATTCACATTCTACATAAACATTCGCCATAAAATTCATTTCTAGCTTACGTTTTCCCGCACCATTGCATTCCTCGCAGCGACCACCTTTTACATTAAAACTAAAATGTCCTGGTTTAAAACCACGAATCTTAGCTTCGGGAAGTTCAGTAAAAATTTGACGAACTTCTGTGAACATTCCTACGTAGGTTGCTGGATTACTTCTTGGAGTACGACCAATGGGTTTTTGGTTAATATTAACAATGCGATCTACATTATCCATACCGGTGATGCCAGTGTTCTTTCCAGCCACCCAATCTGTGGAATAAAAATGTTTCGCTAAAAGTTTATAGAGAGTATCAATGATGAGTGTACTTTTACCGCTACCTGAAACACCTGTTACGACCACGTATTGGTTTAATGGTAACTTTAAATTTACAGATTTTAAATTATGCTCAGAGGCACCAGTTAATTCTATAAAATGCTCAACGGTTTCAATTTTTTTATCTTTAATAACAGCGGCAGTTTTTTTACCTGAAAGAAATTTTCCGGTAACGGAAGTTTCCGAACCAATAATATCTTGTAAATTACCTTTGGCCTGAATGTTTCCACCTAGCCTTCCAGCTCCAGGTCCTAAATCAAAAATATAATCGGCACTACGAATGGTTTCTTCGTCATGCTCCACCATTAATATTGTATTTCCTTTGTCTTTTAGTTCATTTAGAATTTCTAAAAGGTTTGAATGATCCTGAGGGTGTAGGCCAATACTTGGCTCGTCTAAAACATACAGTACGCCAACTAAGCCACTACCAATTTGCGAAGCCAATCGGATGCGTTGTGATTCTCCGCCTGATAGCGTTCTACTTGGGCGATTTAAATGTAGGTAACCAACACCCATTTTTTCAAGGTAACTTAACCTTTGAACTAATTCTTCCAATAGTTTTCCGGCAACTTTTTTTTCATTATCATTGAACGGAATTTTTTCTAACTCATCAATCAAGTCAGCAATTGGTTCAAGGCTAAAATCAGAAATAGTTTTTTGGCCTAAAAAAACATTTCTAGCTTCAAGTCTTAATCTAGAACCGCCACAATCATGGCAAGCCTTTACAGAGAGCTCGTCAATGTCTCCTGCCGACTCAATATTATCATCATAAACCACATTGTAACTATCACCATCTTCATCAATATCAACAGTTCCAATTCCCTTACAAGTCGGACAATATCCACGTTGGGAGTTAAAGCTAAAAAACTTTGGGTCAGAAAAATCTGGAAAACTAAAACCACATTTACTACAAGCACTACTCGTTGAGTATAATGTTTCTGTATTTGAACCCATATCAAATAAAATGATTTGAGAATTACCGAACTGGTTTGCACGTTCTACGGCTTGACTAATTCTATGTCGAGACTCACTTTTTAAAATTACACGATCCACAACTAGGTCAATATTGTGCATCTTAGTTTTCTGTAGCTTTTCTGCTGTATCAAGGTCAATGACATTGCCATTTACACGAGCCTTTAAAAAGCCTTTTTTAAACCAAGCTTTAAACTCTTTGAGGAATTCCCCTTTTTTCTGTCTGGCTACAGGTGCGTAAATGATTAACTTAGAACCCTCTGGCAGACTCATGATTTGATCTACAATTTTTTCAGTTCCCTGAGCTTTTAGTTCTTCTTCAGGGTGGTCAGGACAGTGTGCTACTCCAAGCTTTGAATATAGTATTCTCAACAAATCATAGATCTCAGTTACAGTACCAACAGTGGATCTGACATTTGTTGAACTTACTTTTTGTTCAATAGAAATACTTGGCGTTAAACCTGAAATAGAATCAACATCAGGCTTTTTCAATTGATCTAGAAATTGTTTTGCGTAGGCCGAAAGACCATCCATATACCTACGTTGGCCCTCAGCGTAGATTGTGTCGAATGCTAAGGAAGATTTACCACTTCCACTTAGGCCTGTAATTACAGTGATTTTATTTTTTGGAATGCGTACATCGATGTTTTTTAAATTGTGCTCTCTAGCACCCTTTACATCGATGTACTTTAAAATATTTTTATTCATAGTAGGGGTTTAATTATATCCTCTATTTGTGTTCTAATTTTCTGCAAATTCTCTTCGGAATTGGCCTCAAACCTTAGGGATAGAACAGGCTGGGTATTCGATGCTCTTGCGAGTGCCCATCCATCCTTAAAGCTAATACGTATACCGTCGATGTCATTTACCTTGTAATCACCATCAGCAGTTTTGAAATGTTCTTTCACAGCTTCAACGATGGAAACCTTTTTTTCTTCCGTAGTATCTATACGGATTTCTGGAGTGTTATAAGCTTCCGGCCAATCATTTAGCAGTTCACTAACACCTTTTCCTGTTTTAACGATAACCTCAATCACTCTAAGGCCTGCATATAAAGCGTCATCAAAACCATAGTTTCTATCGTTATAAAAAACATGCCCAGAGTACTCACCACCAAAAGGAATCTTTAGTTCTTTAATTTTATTTTTAATTAAAGAGTGTCCAGTGTTCCACATCACGGGCTCTCCGCCATGTTTTTTAATGTCATCAAATAATCGATCGGAACATTTCACATCAGCTACTACTTTCTGACCAGGGTGTTCGGCAAGAATATTTCTACTCATTAAACAAAGAATCTCGTCTCCTAGTAAAAACTTTCCTTTGTCATCCACCAGACCAATGCGATCGGCATCTCCATCAAAACCAATACCAACCTTGGCACCCACTTCTAATACTTTCGCCTTCAGAGCTTCCATATTTTCTTCCACCGTAGGATCTGGGTGGTGGTTTGGAAATCTTCCATCTGGCTCTTCAAAAAGGATGGTTGGTTTTAACCCTACAGATGCGTACATATCTCTTAATACACAACCCGCAGCACCATTACCGCAGTCAATTACAACAGGAATATTTTCCAGTTGTCCAAACTCCTCTTTGTAACGATTAATGTAGTCAGGGAAAATATCTTTATCTTCAATGCTACCTTGATCAGAAACAAAGTCCTCAGTATCAATGATTGTTCTTAGTTCTTGAATTTCACTTCCAGAAATTGTTGTCTTTCCAAGGCTGATTTTAAAACCATTATAATCTGGTGGATTATGAGATCCGGTAACCATAATAGCGCCATCAACGAAGTCATAGAAAAATGTGGTGAAGTAAGTCATAGCCGTTGTTACTAAGCCAATTTTAAATACTTGTGCACCAGCGTCAGACATTCCCTCAGCTAAGGCATTAACAATAGCAGGCGAAGACAATCGGGCGTCATTACCAATCACAATTTTAGGGTTTGTTTTTCCTGTTTTTTTGTTATGGAAACTTACAAAAGCTTTTCCTAATAATTTTGCGAAATCTAAATCGAAATCTGTTTCATAAACTCCACGAATATCATACTCTCTAAAAATAACCGGACTAAACATAATTACCTCGTTATATACTTGTTAAAATCTTTTTTAATTCTGGTTTGGTGCAAATTTTCGTAGCTAATTTTAAAGCTTCTAGCATAGAATAGTAATTTGCTTTGTTTTTATTAAATATATC
>JAYZXX010000033.1:0-10002 GCA_036140815.1 Bdellovibrionota bacterium
TAAGAATTTTCATATTCAGCAAGAATTTTAAAAACCTCATCAGAGTTCTTAAATTCCTTCAGGTAATAGGGAAGTACGATTTGATTGAGGCGAATTGGTTTAAAAGAGGCAGAAGTTTTATTCCATTCCATTAGGTTTCTTAGGTTTTCTAGTTTTTGTTCTCTACTATGGCCGAGGCTAGCTATTTTATCCAAAGCAGAGAGGTCTGCACTGTAGTATCTGCAAGAAAAATTGGAAATATAGACGCCCATGTCTTTTTCATTAAACTTTAAAATTTGTTCTTGAAAATCAGAAAAAGGAAAACAAGCTAGACTTGCTATACTAGCTGTACGAAAGTCAGACTTAAGTAACTCATTAAATATTTCTGGGAAAATTTTGTTCTTTGCTTTTATTTGGGATTTTATTTTACTTTCGTATAGGTTGGTGTCTCCTTCCATAAATTGATAGAACTTTTCTTTTTCACTCAATACTTTAGTTGGCTTTTCTTCTTTTAAAATAAAATAAGAAGTCAGGCTAAGGCCTAGTACTAATACTGGGATTACTATTTTAATTGTCTTTTGATTCATGATTTCGCCTTTGAAAAACCTCTGTCTACATATTAAATGCTTTATTTACTTTGGAGTAGTCCGGCCAGACTAAGTAATAGTTTTTGTTTAAATCATTGAGACAAACTTTATGTGTAAATAAATCTTTCCGATAGAAATATTGAGATTGAATAAAAGCGTTTAGAGATCATTGAAGATCGGAGTGCGTAATGTTTGAAGGACTAAAGATATATTCAGTATGGATCGCAGCAGCCATTGTGTGGTGTTTGTTGATAAAAGAAGTATTTTCTTATATCAGACTATCCAAATTCAAAAAAAATCTTCAAGGCCTAACTCCATCAGCCAGTAAAACAGTTGCTACGGATTTACTTAACAGTGGAGAAGCAGTTCTTTTGGTTAGAAATGCAAAGTTAAATCCATTTAAAGTTTATAGTTTGAAGATACGAAAACTACTTTTTAATAACTATAATAGAATGAAGAGTAGATTAATTACTCGTCCCTCTCAAAATATTAATGTCTTTTTTAATAAACTTACGAAGTATTCAGTGCATCAGGTGAGCTATTTTATAGGACGAATCTTTGACCTTGCTCAGTCACTTAGGTTTAGGCTTCGGTTTCAATTGAGAAAAATAAAATTTGATATTAAGTCAAAGGTAGGCCGTTTAAAAATTGTTTTTGGTGAGGTAGTTTCTAATACAGTAGCGGGAGCGAAGGCTGCTATAGTGGCAAGTTTTGATGTTTTGCTTTTTAAGCCAATTGGCCTAGTTGCACAAAGCTTTAAAAATGTTTTTGAGGGAATCTTGATTCGTTTTCCAGTTTTCTTAATTCGCAGCTTCGCATTAACTGTCTTAGGTGTTTATTCCGCTTCTAAAAGACTTTTTGCAAGGCCCAAAAAGAATCTTGTTCGTTTGATTGCTGCAGCTGAGCCACTAGTTAGACTGGTATTTAAAAAGGCTGGCTTGTTTGTCTTTAGAGTTTTTGCGATCGCTGTAATGACAGCTTTATATCCTTTGAAACAATTCATGGATTGGGCGGATGTAAAATTTGAGAGTTTAATTTCTCAGTATAAAAATGAAGAAATTCAAAATTTAGAATTAGCAGAAATCGATCATGGATCTGATGAATATGCAATTGAGGAAATGGTATTGGCGGAGGAACCCTCTTTAGATTTCCGTATGTCTGATCAATTTATAATTGAGGAAAGCCTCGAAAACTTCAATGTAGTTTCTAGCAATGATGAAATAACATCTTTGAAGGAAATGGATCATTTTATTTCTAATATAAACCCTCGAAAGTCCATTTTAGTGATGAGTGAGCTTGAAGGTTTTAGTGAACACTATCCAAGCATAAACTTTGAGTTTAGTGACTTTAACTTAGAAAGTGTATTGGTTAAAAATTACTCGAACAACTGCGATTTAATAGTAAATTGTCGAGACTTGGAAACTGCCTTAGAGATTTATAACGAATTGAAGGGAAGTTATTCTAGTTTCTACTTTTTAAGAAATCAGACCCAGGCAAAGTCGTTTTTAGCTACCAAAGAAGGTGAGGAGCGCGATGCCAGGCTTTAAACTTCTTTCCATTTTATTTTTTGCTCTAGGCTGTAGCTCAACCAATATCAAGGTTGAGTCTGCTCCAGGTCAGGCGAACGTATATGTTCAGTCTGTGCAAAATGGTGAAAGAATTAAGCTTGGGCAAACTCCCATGGAAATCAGTAAAGATCAGCTTTCCCAATATAGTCTAGAAAAGGGTCCTCTATATTTAGTCATGGATAAAACCGGTTATTCGGAACACAAGATTCTGCTGTCTGAAGTGTCAGGAGTAGAAATTGAGGTTAGACATAATTTGAAACCTACCATTAATCTTGAATCAGAAAAGGAAATCAATGACTTAGTTGAAGATCTTTTTGAGGTACAGAGACTGATTCGAGTTAGAGATTATGATGGTGCTCTAAAGATGATAGACGATTTGGCAAAAAAGGCTCCTTTGGTGGGTGCTATTTACGAGTTAAAAGGTGCGATCTATTATATCAACGAAGACTATGTGAAAGCTCTAGAGGCATATAGAAATGTTTTAAAAACTCCTACCAAATCTGGAGAGGCGAAACGTATGATTGGTTTACTAGAGAAAAAACTAGCTGGGGGAAGTAGTGAATAATCTAATCTATACCTTGCTAATAATATGCTCTGTTTTTACTAGCAACTTTGTCAAGGCTGAGCTGGATTCACCCTATATGCTGAAGCTAAAGGTTGAAGAACGAATTCAGACAAAAAGTGAAGCCATACTATCAAAGGTCTTAAGAGAAAAGGATTATAGTCTAAATGTAACGGCAAAGGTAAAACAAACCGGAGCCAAAACACAACTTAATGAAAGCCCAAGCTTTGTACCTTATAAAGCAGAAAAACAATTTTCTGAAACAGAAAAAGTTCTTTTAAGTAAAATCGGGCTATGGTCAGATTTACCTAAAGTAAATGCTACTACAACCGAGGCAAAACTATCAATCGAAAAAGTCACGATTCGGGTTGGAATTCAAGAGTGGTTCTCAGATGAAAATTTGAAGTCTTTGGAGACCATGTTAAAAGAAAGTATTGCTCAGGAAAGTTTTCCTGTAGATTTAAAGGTTAAGCCTTTTAAGAGCTTTGTCAAAGAGTCCCTAGAGAGGGAAAAGGCCGAGCAGAAAAAGGAGCAGGAAGAGGTAAATCGCCAACTTGCATCCGAGCCACAAAAAAATATTTCAGACTTTTTGGAAAAGTTCTCTATCGAGTTAACAGTGCTTTTTTGTGTGTTTCTAATCATGATAATAGGCGTATTTGTTATAAAGGGACTAGCAAATCGATGGGAAAGAGTTCAAGATGATCATGTAAGTGCGATGAAATCTACCCATGTTAGTGCGAACAATACTACCATTGCAGGACCAGGCGGAAATGAAGAAGCTGGTGGTGATGGATTGGGTAATTCGACCTTGTCTTTTGAAAACGGCTTAGAAGCAACTTTAGTAAGTGAAAATCAGTCGGGTACATTAAAAGAGTCAAAGAAGGCTTTCTTAAGTTTTTATAGTGATAATCCTGTTGCTGCCAATGAGCTTCTTCATAAATGGATTCATGAGAACAATGAAGATGCAAAGGCTGGATTGTATGGGCTTTTAAGTCAGTTGTCGATGGATGAACTAGGTAATATTACCTCTCAATTAAAAGAAACGGACAAATCTAGTTTGGTAGAGGTTTTGAGTCTTCAGGCTACGAAAGACTTGGTAGAAAAAGGTGCTCATTTTCTTAAAAAAGAAATTATAGTAGAAAAATTAAATCTTAAGACCAATATTGATAAAAACATTGCGAATTTTCTTAATACTCTTACTAAAGATGAAATTAATGCAGCTGTTCAAAAAAGCGTACGTTTTGGAGCATTCCTATTTAACTTTTTAAAGCCTCTTCAGGTCATCAGTTTTACCAAGGAGCTAGACTCAGAAACGATGCAAGACATTGTGAATGCAACAATAGAAGAGGATTTAGAGAATATCACTCAAGAGGCAGAAGCTTTGGTTAGTTTTGTTCAAAACTATCGTGTGAACAATAATATTGAACATAAACCATTTGTAGCCAATGCAGAGGTTTATATCAAAGAGCTTGGGCCAAATAAAGAGTCAAAGATTTTTGAATCTATTATTGCAAGTGGCGATCGAAAGCTTTTGATGGAAGTTGCCGATAAGTATTTTCCTGCGGACTTAATAGAAAAAATTCCAGAATCCGCTTTAGCTGAATTCATGAATTCTATGCCGCTTGCACAAAGGGCCTCAATGTTATTTGGCTTTGAAGAAGAGCGTAGAACTAAGTTTCTTTCTTGCTACCAGAGTAATGCTAATTTACTCGATTTGATCAACGTGGAACTATCCTTGATCGAAAAAAATGCTGAACGAAAAGCTGAGGTCTTAGATCAGAAAGATAAACTTTGGGAAGATTTTGTAACTAATTTTAGAGCAACACTAAGTAAAAACGTTGCTTTAAGAAAAAGCATTCAGCCGATTTTGGAAGACTGGGCCAGCGAAAATATGGGAGTGCAAGATGAACATGTTGCTTCTGCGGGCTAGTATTTTATTTTTTAGTATAAGCTTTGTAGCTGGTTTTGTGCAGGCGAAAGTGATGGACTCTAATATTACTGTTAGAACAGGTATGTTAGTTTCTAGTTTAACAGGGCCAAGTAGTTTGGAAACTAGTTTTACGGTATTTCCTATAATCGATTTTGAGTATTTGAATCATCAATCTGCTAAATCCGCATTGATATATCGAGCTGGAATTGCAATTGATTCAGCCACTTCTGTTTCAAAGTATATAGGCTTTTCCATTGGACAAAAGCATTATATAGGCTCTGTAGGTACCAATTCAGAACTCAGTTCACCTAATGATTCTATCAAAATATACTCTACATCAAAGTATAGCTTTGGTTACAATGTTGGGCTTTCACAGGTGGCGGCAGAGTCGTTTGTATCATCAACTTTTGGTATCAATTCAACCTTGATCGAAATTAACGGATTTCTTGGTTACGAACATAGGTTTTCAAATAATTACAATGCAAATGCTCAGTTAGATATGGCCTATGGCTATGGTGTTTCTTCTGTGACGTTTAGTGGAATTTTAACGAGATTTTTATTCGGAATTAATTATAGCTTCTAGAGGTAGACATGAACTTTTTGGTGATTCTTGCTTTTTTTATTGCATCGGGTGTTGTTGGTTATGTGATTCTCACATCAACGGATGATCCAGGTAACTTTATTGATGTACATGGGTTGATGGTTGTATTAGGTGGAACCTTTGCCTGTGCTGCCATTGCCTATCAGTTAGATCGAATTTTTACTCTAATGAAAGTGTTTTTGATTCGAATGGTAAAAGGTAAAAAGCCAAACTATAAAAATACAATCATCGAATTGGTAGAAATTAATAAAGCTTTAAACAATGGTGCTGATCCCGCCTCTGAAATCGAAAAATGTAAAGACTTTTTCATGAAAGACAATATGAAGTTGGCTTTTGATAATTTGCTAGAGCCTAGAGATCTACAAATGGTTTTATATAAACGAGTAAAGACTCGTTATGATCGCTACCTTGAAGATGCAAAAATGTTTGAGGGCCTTGGGAAGTACCCTCCAGCTATGGGTCTAATGGGTGCAGTAATTGGTATGATTGCCTTGCTAGGTGGCTTAGGTAAACCAGGGGCGGAAGCCACTGTGGGGCCTGCAATGTCGGTGGCATTGATTGCTACCTTTTACGGAATTGCTTTTGCCAACTTAATTATTATTCCAATTGGCGATAATCTTATTGAGTCGGCCAAGCAAGAGAAAGTGAAGAATACAATCATAGTTGAGGGGATTTTACTTTTAAAAGAAAGATCCAATCCTATGATTTTGGTAGAAAAACTGAACTCGTATTTACTTCCTAGTGAGCAACTTAACTGGAAAGACTACATCGCTTAGGAGCATGAGATGGATGATTTGCAACATATGCTAGATGACGATCATGGGGATCACGGTGGACATGGTGAGCCCTGGCTGGTTTCCTACGCCGATTTAATGACGCTTTTATTTGGCTTTTTCGTATTGATGTATAGCTTTGCTTCTAAAAAAGACAATAGCGAATTTATCAAGGTAAAAAAAGAACTGGCCAGACAATTTGGTGGTCAATACATCGAAAAAGAAAATCAATTGAAAAAAGACCTGGATGATATGTTTTTGAAAAACAAGGAGCAGCTTGCGGGAGTGGGGCTTAGTAGTTTTGATGAAGGGCTTTTGATTAGCTTTCAAACTAAAGCTTTATTTGAGGTGGGTTCAGCAGATTTACAAAAAGGCTTTGTCCCTAAATTGACGATGTTGGTGGAGGTAATCAAGGCCCAATTAGATAGTTATGACCTTGTCATTGAGGGGCATACAGATGATTCACCAATTCGTAGTTTAAAGTTTCCATCCAACTGGGAGCTGAGTGCGGGAAGGGCTGCTAGCGTAGCGAGATTTCTTGAAGAACATGGTTTCGAAAGAGCTACAATGAAAGTTTTGGGCTATGCGGATACCCAGCCTCTTTTACCAAATAAAAATGAAACGGGAGAGCCTATCCCAGATAATCGGGCACAAAACAGGAGGGTGGTTATTCGTTTAGTGGAGAAAAATCCTATGAAAAGTAGTGCAAATGCAAATTCTAACAATAGGGATAAATCTTAATTATTTTGCAGATTTAGCTTTGGCTATGTTTCAGTGTGAAACGTCAGTTTTAAGATTTTCACACAAAGACACTTAACTTCATTTAGTGATAAACCGAAATTATAGATATGCGTACGTTAATGAATCGTTTTTTAACATCTCTTTTATTCGTTTTTGTCCTAGCTTCTTGTGGGGGGCAAGGTAATGAACTTTTAGAAAGTGGTAGCCTAGGTGTTGCCATCGATGTGCTTTCAGGTAACAACCAAACGGCAGACCCTTCTACCATCATTAATGATCCCGTTGTAGTTGTTGTAAAAGACGCTTTAGGTACACCGATTCCATTTATGAATATTGAAGTCACTGAGATTACTAGTACTGACTCTGAAGTTGTATCTACTACCTTCGAAACAGATGCCAATGGCCAAGTGGAAATTCGTGTTAGAAGTTCATCCGTTTACGGTGAAGAAGCGCAGTTTCGTGTTAGCATTGCCGGTACTTCTGATTTTACCACATTTGCCGTTTTAAATGGAAAAGGGGATATATACCGTTATGAAGTTACTACTTCAGAGGGTGATACCTTAATCGCAGGAGAAGAGTTTAAATTTATCATCAATGCTTTGGATGACCAAAACAATATAGTTTTAGAGCTTGGTACAAGTGATACCCCTGTGAACATTGCTATGTATTGGGAATTTAACCATGAAAAAAGTTGGGGTGGTTTTAAAGCGACTCTGCCTCCGCAGTTACAGCCTTTTGAATGTAAGTTCATTGAAGGGGTTTGTACCTCTACTTTAAATTATAAATTTACGGATTCATCAAGACCCACTTATGTGTCTGTGGGTGATGGTGACGGTGGAGCCATTGATGTTTTCCAAAAACCTTTTACTGTAAACACTAATGTTGAGGCGGGCTTTTATCTTGCTCAAGCACAAAATGGACCTAATTTTGTTTACAATGGGCTAACAGAAACCTGGGATAATTTAGGTGCAGAGACGTGGTATCAAAGTCCTGAAGGCAATCCCTACAGTGCCGATGATACTGCTATTCGTTTATATGCTGTAACTATTGATAAAGCCGGTAACTACGTTCGTGATGCAATCGCTTCTGATGGAGTTAGTTATGAGGGGATTAAGCACGATGATAATTCTGCCTATAATAGAATGTCAGATGTTATGACTCCCGCTGCGGATGGAACCTATGTAGATTTTGATCCAACATTGATGATGTATGATTCTTATTCTGGTGCCATTCGTATTTCAGGAAATGTTTTTAATGGTTTTAAGTCGGGCCAAGTTCAGGTTAATCCAGGAGCACCAGCTGTTCTTGATTTTACTTCTGATAATAACTTTGTAGAAGTTGCTGGAGAAATTTTTGGTATTGGGATTTACATTTACGACGCCCATGGAAACCTTCAAGTTACTACACCTACTCAAGCTGGTTTAAACGGTACATTGGATTTATCCTACACAGTCTACAATTATATCACTGGAAATGGTGCCGCTATGCCTAGCGCTTGGGCTGCAGGAGGCTTTGATTTTGGAACTATCCATAAATATAGCGCATCGGAAACAGGTATTGGAATGACTGTTTTGGAAGGAATCGTGCCATCAAATACAATTAGAAGAACTTTTATGGACGCATCAAATACAGCTCCATATATTGATTTTCAATTGGATATGGATGACAATCCAGGAACTTTTGAGGACGAGTCTTTTACCCTTACAGGGACTACTCCTACTTTTACGGTAAATGTTGGAGTTCCTTATCGTTACAACGTTTACCGTGATGATGGTGATCCAGCCACAAACCCTAGAATGTGCTTTACTATTGGTGCAAATATTCAAGAGGTTAACCTTCGTTGTCATGATATGAGCTTACCATCAGGAACAGCTCCTAGAGATTACTATATTGCAATGGAGGATCGTGGGGGTAATGTTTTAGCAAATAATTCTGGTACTTGGGAGTTGGCGAATGTTAATGGAGATGCAATTCCTTTTACTGGCGTTCTGAAATGTGTTTCTGCAGCCTGCCAGCCTAATTTAAATATTAGTAACTCTACATATGTTCCAATAAGCAGTTTTACCGTTGATTATGATTTTATAGGTTTTGTGAATTTTCAGACCAATGACCCTCTTTTGGACCAGATTCGAGGCTTTGATTTTAGCGTAACCCAAGGTGCATTAGACCATTATAAAGTCGTAGTGACTGACAATGAAGGCGCGGGAACATCAAATGTATATGCGACTGATAATTCGTTTAGCTTATACATCACAAGTCATGATGAATTTGGCAATCAAATTTATGATACTGGCAGCAGAAATTTTACTATGAATATTACAAGCGGTGGTCCAATCGAAGATGCACCTAATGGTAGTACGACAGCGAATTTTTCAAGTTTTTCAACCACCTTTGATAATAGCTCAACGGTTACTGGCTTTCGCTTACCAAACTCAGATAAAAACAGCACGGTTGTGTTAACTATCGAGGACGAAAATGGGATTCAATCACAGTCTTTTTCCATTAACGTTATTCCTGGTGTAGAAAATGAAATTAGAATTCATTCTGCTGCTGATCCTAATGTGGGCTCAACCTATGTTAATGAACTAATTAGTATTAATACTGATCAAACTCGTGCAATGTATTCAATGTCTCATGATGCAATGGGAAATTTTATCCAATTGGTTAATGCCACATGGACGGCATTTGATGGCTTAGAAAATCAAGTTGAACCACTGGCGGCTGGTGCAGACTTCGAAGCAATTTTAGACCCTCATACCACTGGTACAGGAGGTAAAATTAGGGCATCCTACGGTGGTAGAAGTGCCGAAACTGATATTGTAAGCGTTGAGCCAGGTGCTTTCTTTAGCATCGTGGTTTCTGATCATGCAGTAACCGCAGGTGTAGCTCAAACCGTTTCTGTAGAACTGGTAGATGCGGAGCAGAACGTATTAACAAACTTTTCTGGAAATAAAAACTTAGTCATTTCTGTGATTGATAATGATGACACTCTTAGAGGCTATGATCATTCTAAAGCGGCTAACGGAAGTTATAATTTTGTAAATGGAGTACTTGATCCAGCTCATCAGCTGACTCTTTATAACTCTAGTGAAACCCCTCGTCTACGTTATGAGACAGAAGGAAAAATTGGTACTTCCAACCCATGGGCAGTGGTAAATAATGTACCAGATCATGTCTATGTTTTTTATAGCGGAGACACTGTCGATGCAGGTAGTGATTTAACAACCTACTACCGCCTATCTGATATTTATGGAAATCGTATTA
>JAYZXX010000034.1:0-14182 GCA_036140815.1 Bdellovibrionota bacterium
TCAACTAGCAGCTTTCAAGGCCATTAAACTCAATTTAAGGCGGTGCATTTCCCTTATAAAATTACAGCCCCAAAATAATAAATTCATGAACCCATAGCCCCTCACCAGGGCTAAAACCACTTATAAAATATTAATTAGTCATTTTATAAAATTAACAAGACTCAACAATTCAAAGATGGAAACTCCTAGCTTGCACTGTCCCCTCAAGCCCAAAATCATAACCACAGACCCCACAAAAACTAAGCTTGTTTTAAAAAACAAAAATCCCCTAAAAAGCTAGTCTTTAGTGGCCTAAAAAAACATAGAGGTGTGGGTAAAAAATCACATTTCTATTAAGAACTTTAAAAATTTAGAATTCTTCACATAGGCTGCCAGCAAGCTGAGCAGATAAGCTTGACGAAGATACATATTGCAGTGCATAGAGATTCACCGCTTAAGCCCTGTATGTTAGGTTTAGGTGTTAAATTTTTTTAGAAATCTTGGATATTTACAGTTTTGTGCACAGAAGAAATTCTCTGCAACAAACCAGATTGGAAAAGTTATGGAAATTAATAAAGAAGCCCTTGAATATCACAAAAATGGACGCCCTGGAAAAATCGAAGTTATCGCTACTAAAGCTTGTGATACAGCAAAAGCTTTAAGCTTAGCGTATAGTCCCGGCGTGGCATCTCCTTGCATGGAAATCTCGAGAAACCCCGAAGAAGTATACAACTATACAAGCCGCGGTAACTTAGTTGCAGTTATCAGTAACGGTACAGCCGTATTAGGACTAGGCGATATTGGCCCATTGGCCTCTAAGCCCGTGATGGAAGGAAAAGGGATTCTTTTCAAAAAGTTTGCAGACATCGATGTTTTTGACATTGAAGTAGATACTACCGACGTGGATGAGTTTGTAAATACAGTTTCAAAATTAGGACCAACCTTTGGCGGAATCAACCTAGAAGACATTAAAGCTCCTGAGTGTTTTGAAATCGAAAAAGCATTGCAAGAAAAAATGGATATCCCGGTTTTTCATGATGACCAACACGGAACCGCCATCGTAAGTGCGGCCGCTTTATTAAATGCAGTTGAGCTTCAAGGTAAAAAACTAGAAGAAGTAAAAGTAGTGGTAAATGGTGCCGGCGCCAGCGCCCAAGCTTGTGCCAAACTTTTTATTAGCCTTGGAGTAAAAAAAGAAAACCTTTGTATGTGTGATTCAAGAGGTACAATTTACCTTGGCCGTAAAGATGGTATGAACAAATACAAAGAGCAATTTGCCGTTGAAACTAGTGCTAGAAACCTTACAGAGGCTCTTGTCGGAGCTGATGTTTTTGTAGGATTAAGTGTAGCCGGCGCAGTGACTCCGGATATGTTAAAAGGAATGGCTGACAAACCCATCGTTTTTGCAATGGCAAACCCTGAGCCTGAAATTCTTCCTTCGGAGGCAAGAAAAGTAAGAGATGATATTATCATGGCAACAGGACGCTCTGACTTTCCAAACCAAGTAAATAACGTACTAGGTTTTCCTTTTATTTTTCGCGGAGCTTTGGATGTTAGAGCGAAAAAAATCAATGAAGAAATGAAGCTTGCTGCGGTTCACGCTATCGCAAAGCTTGCCAGAGAGGATGTACCTGAATCTGTTTCTGCCTCTTACAGCGATGAGCAGTTTAGCTTTGGGCCAGAGTATATAATTCCTAAACCTTTCGACCCAAGAGTTCTTTTATGGGTTGCGCCTGCGGTAGCAAAGGCTGCCATTGATTCAGGTGTAGCGCAAAAAGAATTAAAAGACTTTGATCAATATCGTGATCAGCTAGAAACACAGTTTGGCCCAGCAAAAGCTTTTGTAAGAAACGCCATCAACAAGGTTCAAGCAAGAAGAAATGGCGACGAAAAAACTAGAATCGTTTTCCCGGATGCCACCAGTGTTCGAGTTTTAAAAGCAGCACAGGAAATCATTGATGAAAACATCGCAACTCCAATTTTAATTGGCTACCCAGACCAAGTGAAAGAGAAAATAAAAGAATGTGAATTGGATCGTCTTGATCAAGTTGAAATCATTCACCCATCGCAAAGCCCACAATTTGAAAGTTATGTGGATGAGTTTTATGGCAGAAGAAAACGCAAAGGAGTAACTTGGAATGAGGCTTCGCGTTTGATGAGCGATCCAAACTACTTTGCGGCCATGATGGTAAATATGGGAGACGCTGATGCGGTCATCACTGGAGCCACGCAAAACTACAAAGACGCTGTGAAGCCAATCCTTAAAACCATTGGCGCGGCAAAGCCTGGGGTAATTGCAGGTATGACCATATTATTGGTTGATAACCGAGTCTTGTTTTTTACAGACACCACTGTAAACATTGATCCAAACGCAGAGCAACTGGCTGAAATTTCAGCTCTAGCTGCTGAGGTCTGTCAATACTTCGAAATGAAACCAAGAATTGCAATGCTTAGCTACTCAAGCTTCACTGCTTTTGGAGACTCGCCAAAGAAAATGCAAGAAGCAGCACGGCTGGTTCAAGAAAGATATCCAGAGCTAGAAGTAGATGGAGAGATGCAAGCCGATATCGCTGTAAATGCCGATCTAATGAAATCCATTTTTCCATTTAGTGGCTTAAGTAGTGATGCTAATATCTTGGTTTTTCCAAACCTAGATTCTGGAAACATCAGCTACAAACTAATTCAACATTTAGGAAACGCCAAAGTAATTGGACCTTTCTTAATGGGATTACGAAGACCAGCTCACGTACTACAAAGAACCTGTAAAGTAGAAGAAATCGTTCACACTGCGGCTCTCACTGCCCTACAGGTACAAGCAAATAAATCACGTAAAGAAAGTCTTAAAAGCATTTAAATGTCTAGAAAAAGAAATACCGATCAAAACATTTTAGACCGCGCTAAGATTGAACGAAGTAAACTGGATACCCAGAAAGCCATCCTCGTAGGGGTTGGCTTAAATTCAGAGGGGCGTGCGGAAATCAAAGACTCCCTCGCTGAACTCATGGAGTTAGCCGATACAGCTGGTGCCGAAGTTGTAGGAAGCACCCAACAAGTTTTAGATAGATTTGTTCCTGCTACATTGATTGGCTCCGGTAAACTCCAAGAAATTAAAGAGATGGTAGAGCAAAGTGGTGCCAACCTGGTTATCGTAGATCATCAATTAAGTGGTCAGCAGTCCGTTAACCTAGAGAGCGTTTTAAAAGTGGCTGTTTTAGACAGAACTCAGCTAATTCTAGATATTTTTGCTCAACGTGCACAAAGTCACGAGGGTAAAATCCAAGTAGAGCTTGCTCAGATGCTGGACCAACTCCCTAGAATGGTGGGAGCTTGGATGGGCTCATTGTCTAGACAAGGTGGTGGTATCGGTACGAGAGGACCGGGAGAAACAGCCTTAGAGATGGACCGCCGACGAATTCGAAGCCGAGTGGATTTTATTAAAAAGCAATTAAAGGAAGTAGAAAAACGACGCGCCCACAATCGCTATTCAAGGAAACGTAACCAAGTACCAAGTTTTGCTTTAATTGGTTATACTAATGCTGGAAAATCCACCCTTTTAAATGCTTTAAGTAAGTCAGATATTTATGCCAAAGACCAACTCTTTGCCACATTAGACCCTACAACCAGAAAAATCTTTTTACCAGAAGGAAAGACGGCGGTCCTTACCGACACTGTGGGATTTATCCGTAGATTACCTACTAAACTCATTGAGGCTTTCAAAGCCACATTAGAGGAAAGTGGTGACTCAGACATTTTACTGCATGTTGTGGATCGAAACTCCCCATCTTTAATCAGACATGTTGAAGTGGTAGAAGAACTCATCAAAGAATTAGGATGGGGCGATAAACCAATTCTGCATGTATTAAATAAATCTGACATTGAAAATAAAAACATTCAAATACCCAAGCATCTGTTTCCGAGAGTAAACATCAGTGCACAAACGGGCTTAGGACTTGATCGCCTAAAAGAAAAAATGACTGAAATGATCAGTAGCCTACAAGACGAAAAGGATTTATTCTTTAGTAACTCGGATCGACACCATCTTTATGAGCTGGCTCGTGACTGTAGTATAATAAAACAAGAAGAGTCCCAACACGGAGTTGTGTGTAGAGTAAAAATCAGTCCAAACTTAATTCATAAGTGGAGTGATTACTTAATTAAGAAAGAAGTTATAGATTAATTATGGGGAATAATATGCAGAATTCAGAAGCTCTTGAACAATTGGAAAAAAAAATTAAGTCCATCCTAGATTCAGACCTTGGCGACTACAAAAGGAAGTGCCAGCTTTATATCAATAATTTCAAAGGCCAAATTAACACAAACTCAACACAACTAAAGGTTTTGATTGGTAAACTAGATCAATTCATTAGTTTTGATTACGAACAAGACATTGATATGGTTCAAATCAAAATCCAGGAATCCATTGAGGAAATTCGTAGCCAACTGAAAAAATAATCAGTAATCTATTTGCATGTCAAAATTAAACGGAATCAAAATTTTAGTTGTAGATGATGAAGATGCTTTGAGAGACATTTTAGTGGATGAATTTGAGTGCGAAGGCGCTGAAGCAGAGTCTGCAGAGCACGGAAAAGATGCCATTGAAAAGTTAAAAGAGTCTAAATTTGATTTCGTTGTTACTGATGTAAGAATGCCTGTGATGGACGGAGTAGAGCTCCTAAAGTTAATCGTTGAAAAATACGGAGAAAACCGCCCCAAAGTTATTCTTTTGAGTGGCTATACGGACGTCAGCCAAGTTGAAGCGGTTGATTTTGGAGCCATTGATTTACTCGAAAAGCCATGGGATATGGACCATTTGATCGAAAGAATTAAAGAGAACATCTAAGCTCCCTATTTTTCTCAATAAATACAGATACTTGCCCAAGTGTTTTCATTATTTTTTTCCTCAAGTTTTTCACTTTTGTATCCGATTGATACAAGGAGGGGGATCTCTTGGGACAAAGCTCTAGAATTGCAATCATTGGAATCGGTTTTTTTATTCTGATATTTTCATTTCAAAACTGTAGTGTCTACACTTCCAGTGGTCGTGAATATATCGAAGAAAATGGCCTAACGGTAAGTAGTGAAAGTTGTCTCGAAAATATGGCTTCGGAGGATTGTCAGGTAAGTTTAAATATCGAAAAAACATCTGGACTTAGCCCGGTAGAAAATGAATCCTGCAGCCAGTACCTTTCTAAAGAAAATGTAGAATTCTTCTCAAACGGAAGTTCTCAATTAAGAGCTTTCGCTGATCTCAGCTCAGAAGAAATCAAATGCATGTATTCCATCTCCGATTCAAAAGAATCTTTAGAGCATTTAATTTGCAATGTATCTGATCGCTATATCGATGAGGTTAACTTCCCTCAAGAGGAGCTACAGCCATTATACCAATCAGACCTTGGTAGAGCTTTTTTAATAGAATCTCAGGAAAATGAGGAATCTTGCACACTTATTGCGCCAAAAGTAGGATTATTAGGTGCGCAATGTTGTATTAGCGGTCATAATGAAAACAATAGGATCAGTTTTTTACAAAAAATTTCCTCGGAATTTGTTAAGAATTTAAGGTAGAGACAACAAAAGGGACAACAACATGAAATGCCTCAACTTTGTAACACTTATTTTATTCAGCATCGGTTTACTTCACCTTGGCCTATCCAAAGCTAATGCGGCCACAGTAATGGTCGTAAAAGGTAAAAAAGTTCTGCTTAAAGTAAACCGAGATGAGGCAAGCGAACTAAAGCGAGGCTCCAAGCTTAAAGTAGTTGATGAAAACAAAAAGACTCGAGCCATTATTATGATTACCAAAATCAAAGGGGCAAAGGCCTTTGCGGTTGTTAAGAAGGGCCGTGTTAAGAAAAACTATATCGCTCTTAGTTCTGCCAGAGCCAGAAATAAAAAGAATAAACAAAGACTTGCTGAGAAAAAAGACTCTGATAAAAAAATGGATGCCGACTCAATTTTTAAAAAATGGGAGTACGGTGTATCAGCTGGTTTCAATCTTTTAACCATGAATATTGATCTGGGAACTGAAGTTGTATCTGCCACCGGGACAAACTTATCGGTTAAAGGTCATTTGCAATACAATTATTCCCCTAGAATTTCATTTGCAGCATCTATGGGCTATGAAGGTTTTTCAAGCTCTGGCACTGCCTCGACTAACCTTTGCGATGATAACAGCTCCACAGCTTGTGAAACTTCAATCGCATACTTGGCTACCGAAATCTGGGGTAAATTCTATCTTTCTAGAGGACGATTACCTTACTGGATTGGCGGTGCAGGTGCTTTTAACTTTCCTTTGACTAAAAGCTCCACAGCTCTCCAAGAAGAAGACATTGGACTGACAAACCTTTATATCGTTGGCTCTGGTGTCGACCTTAAAATGGGAAATTCAATAATCCCCGTCTGGTTTGAATACGCCATCTTACCAGCCACAGAAACTGTTGAGGCAAACTATTTGAGTATTAAGGCCGGGTATAATTTCTAATTCCCGGCTCTCACTTCTAATACGAAAAAGTCATTACAATTGGAAAATGATCGGAAAAACCTGCATCCGCTAAATCCTGAGCATTGTGATTGTACTTTTTTGGAATTCCAAAAACGTGATTTCCATACGAATAATTGGATGCAAACAAGCTATCAAAGAAACACTCCCCCATATTTTTAGTTGCAATAATTCTAAAGTTTCCAAGGTTTGAAAAAAGACCGCCACTAGAAAAAAAGTTTTGGCTTAATAAAAATCGATCAAAACGATTCCAAGAATTGGTCTTCTTATAAAAATAAGTTCCTGGAGGCAATAAGACTCTTAATTTAACAAAGTTTTTATTAATCACTCTTTGTAAATCCACCAAATGCTCAGGCCAAGCAGGAGTTTCTATCACATGAGAAATTGGGTTAGGAAAATCCTCATCCACTGTATTAAAGTCCCCTGTTGCAATCACGTGATAGCTATTGCCAAAACGCTTACGGTTGCTCTCAATAAATTTTCTCAACTGAAAAGCTACACTTGCTCTTGTTTCAGGAGGTGCTGCTTGAGAGGGCCAATGATTTACGTAAACACCAAAATGATTTGTAGAACCTATGGGTTGAAAATTTACACCTAAAATGTTTCGAGTTGGCTTATTTGCAAACGGCCCCCCTTTCATCACGACTTGATGATGATCAACGTATTTCAGGTGATCCTCATTAAACAGTAAGGCAACATCAATCCCTCTTTGGTCTGGGGAATTTGTAACTACAAATTTTCTAAAACCTAAGAGCTTTGCCAAATCCCCTACGACTCTTTCGTTTTCAATTTCTTGCAATGCCAATAAATCAGGAAGAGGCCCTGCCATTTCAATGGCTTCACGAATTTTTAAAAGTTTTAATTGATATTTCTCTTGAGTCCAATTGGACTCCAAACATTTTTGTCGATAATGTTTATTAACACGGGCACAGGCCTGAGCCTTTCCAGGATAATTTCTTGGCAGAAACTCCCAATCCATCTTTCCTTGATCTTGTGTAGTATCAAATAAGTTTTGAACATTGTAGCTCATCAATTTTATTTCGCGATTCGATGTATAGACCCGAAAATCGATCTCTTTTTGGTTTTTACGAAACTGCAAGTTCTCGTTTAAACACTGAAGAGCAAAACTAGAATCTGAGAAAAAAAGGACGAGCATACTAGAAAACAAAAACCGAAACATATTCCCCCCGAAATAAATTGGTTTTAGCAAAATGCTGACTTGGGTGTAAAAGTAAATCTATAGACTGGCAAGATAGAACTTAAAAAGTACTAATTATGCCTAAGCCTTAAACTTCAATTCGAAGAATAATGCTATGTTCTACTCTTTTCTATTGAAATTAATGAACACCTTGATGCATGCTGGTTTTTCAAATTTTTCAGGGGGACGCTTGAAAACATCCTTGTTGATTTTATTACTACTTTTGAAAAGCACATCTAGTTATGCCTCTTCTGACATTACAATCGATGCGCCCACTCCTGATTTAAACAAAAATGATACCCCTAAGAACCAATACACGATTGGCTTAGGAAGCGCTTTTAGTTTGCAGAAAAACTTTTCACAGGAGCAGGCAAACTTAGAAAGCAGTACAACGGGTCTCAGTCTTCAAATAGCCCAAATAAGGCCCCTAAGGCCCTTTGTGAGCACGGAAATTCGCCTTTCCTACGCCAAATCAAACAGAGATTTAAAGCCGAAAAATATGGATTTCACCCAAGAACTATACTTATTAAGCTTAGGAATTCAATTCCGCTTTCTTTCCCTTGAACACTCTCCATATCTAAGCCCTAAAATTGGTTTTGGCTTCTCCAATTTAAGCAATGAAAATCAAAGTTTTTCTCAGTCTAGTGGATTTTACGGAATGAGCCTTGGATATGAGTTGCCAAAAATTTGGGGGCTTAAAATACGATTAGAAAAGTCCTACCAATTCGGTCTCTACGAAAAGCTAAATGGTAGCCGCTTTGAGCACAGTAATATTTCTGTTTTGTTTTAAAGTTTAATTTCGAGAAATTTCAAAAGACTTTTCTAATATAACATCTTGGCCTATCTGAATGGCTACACTACCTAGGGAACTGTCATTAGGGAAATCCTCAGGGATTTCACATACTGACAATAGGCTACTGTATCGTGGGTCCACATCACTTAGATGAATAGACTCAGCTCCGGCATAACATATATATCTCCAAGAAACTTTTGCGTTCACCTCAGAGTAAAACTCTGCTTTCGCTTCAATGTAATCACCACTGACAATTCTATCTTGTGGAAGTAAGATTCCAACAAGATCATTCGTCTGAACATTGGGACTACCCACCATAGAATAAGACTCTAGTACTTGATGAACTTTCCCACTTGCAAATTCCACTTCAGCAGATAGTTTAACTTTTCCTGGGTTCTTACAATGGAAGTAAAATTCATTTTTCAAAGAAACACTAGCAAAACCTAAATCACAATCAATGCGCCAATTGACATTTTCTATTTCTTCTTCAGAACTCATTTTTGCTGTGATGATAGAGCTTGTATCCAAGCGACCTTGTAAAATAACACTAGCATAAACCGCACTTTCCTCAGAGGCTTGTATAATCAGATTTTCCTCGGCCACATTCAATGAGTTTCCACAGTTTTGAAAAAACAAAACTAAAACTGATGCAAAAAGTATTAAAGAAGTTTTTTGTATCAAAGTCTTCATAAGCCCTCATTGAACTTATCGGAGAGCTACGCCTCAAACTAAAACATTCGCCTAAATTTTTTAATATCGAATTAGGCAAAGCTAATCTTACTAAAAATATATTTTTTCGTTAATCTTTTAAACAATGGACGAAAAACAAAAAAAGACCTCTCAAAAAGAGAGGCCTCGTCAAAACAGAATTAAATTCATTCTCTTTTAAGCACCACTAACCACTTCAATCCAACGACCTAGCATTGATTTCACTCGGTCTGCGGTGGAGGCGAAGCGGATACCATGAGATTGTTCTCCATCACTCCAAACAATATGCCCATCTACTTCGATTTCACCATTACCATCCGGCGATTGAATCTTCAGTGTCACCACACTTCCCATATCAAGTAGATGTTCTACATTCACACCTGCACCACCCATTGAAATGGATGCCATACTACCTTCTACTTCACGGCCGTTGATATTCAGCTTTACTTTCGAATCCACTTTGTAACGTTCGTGTTCACGACGGTAAGTTGGATCTTCTTTTCTTCTTCGCATTGCAATCCATAATCCTGCAGGAATCATGATAGCGAAAAGCATAAAAAATCTTGAAAGTCCTCCGCTACCACCGGCACCTGGTCCTCCACCTTTTCCGCGATAAAGTTGCTTCACCAAACCACACCCAGCTCCGCTACTTGCAAGAGCTGAGGCAACTTCTCGATCATACAAACTCAAGCTAATGTCATAGGATGGTTGCTCAGCCCAAACACTGGCAGCTTTTGCTGACACCATGGAGTCGTGGAAATTTAAACGTTTACCAGTAACTGTATAATTACTTAAACTAGAAACACTATCACTTTCAGAATTGATAATATCCTTAATTTGATAACCATACATATTGGGCTGCTCACGTGAGATCATCGCCGCTAGACCAGCAACAAAAGGTGCAGCCATACTAGTTCCCGACATAGTTCCATAATAAGCACCTGGAATGGTAGAATAAATAGCAACCCCAGGCGAACCAAGATGAACACTGAAAGCACCGTAATTAGAGAATGATGCTTTGTAATCACTCGAACTAGTTGCTGCTACACTAATTACATTAGGAACATCATAGCTAGAAGGAAACATTGGTGTTGAATCGTTATCTTCACCTGCATTTCCTGCAGCTGCAACAAAAACAGATTTTCTAGTATAAGAATAGGCCACTGCCTCATGAAGCGCTCTTGAATAAGAACCTCCGCCCCAAGAGTTATTTAGAATTCTCGCTCCATTGTTAACAGCATAATAGATCGCTTGAATGGCATTTGAAGTGGCACCACTTCCATTTCCGTCCAAAAACTTCAATGGCATAATTTTGATTTTCGCCTGGTAAGTGCCTTTACATTCTTCTGATGAATGAGATGGAAGATTTAATATATCAATACTCGATCCTAAAACAATTCCTGAAACATGTGTACCGTGACCATCGTCATCTTCAGGACTATTGGAATTAGCAACAAAGTTCCAACCATGAAAATCATCTACATAGCCATTTCTATCGTCATCGATTCCAGGCGTACCATTGATTTCTGCCTCATTATTCCAAATAGCGCAAAGCTTTGTGAAGCTTGGGTGGTCCATATCTAGGCCGGTATCAATCACCGCAACTACTGTATCGATTCCACTTGATGACATTTCTGCCCAAGCGTCTTCAGCATCAACCCGCGCAGAAGTTTGAGTAAAACTACTTCCTCCACTGAAAGCTTCTTGCATTTCTGAAAGACTGGCCTCGTTTGAAAAACTAGTTAAACTGGCTTTGTTAAATTTGTAATTGGGTTCTGCATATTCAACAGCAGGATCGCTTTCTATCTCTTTTACTAAGGCCTCTACATCAGCTCCCGCAGTGGCCTTATAATGATGTAGGTTCATAGACTTCCATGAACCTTTCAGTGACAATCCAAGTTTATTGGCCATACCACTGAAGGCTTTGGTTGAACCTTTAATTACCTGGTCAGATTTGAGTTTTACTATTAGTTCGCCATCAACGTACTCTCCACCGGCAAAAACTGAAAAGCTCGTCAAAAACAAGCTCAGTCCGATGAAATTTCGGATTTTAGGATAAAACTTAAACAATCGTGCCCCCAAAAGAATAGATATAAGTTTATCGGAGCAGGCTTTAGTCTAGTTGAGTGATTTTTGATTCTGAGGTTCTTTTTTTTATGAGTAACATTTTGACTAAAATATCGACGTTTTATCACAGCTTAGGTGCAACTCTTTTGAGTTGATATTAGCTCTAAAATGAGAATCTTAATCTGAAACAAATCTTATGTATTTTTCAACTAGACCTAAAGCGTATTGATTTTGATGTTTTACAGCACCCTTTTGCAGAATTTTTAACTTCTTCTTAAGCTGATCTAGTAGTTTTTTTCTCTCAATGTCAGAGATATCTTCTGAATTACTAAGATCCACTAAAGACTGGATTCGATAGATATCCATCGAATGGAATTTCGTTGAAAGTTGGTCTTCATGGCCACCATATTTTTTAATTAGTGCTTCCTCTAAAAATACAACTGAGTCGGTGGAGCAAAACTTTAGCCATAAATCATAGTCCTCACAGACAGGAAAGTCTTCTCGAAAAAAACCATGCTTCTCTAAAAGGCTCTTGTGAAACAAAATACTGCTAGGACTCATTTTACACATCTCCAGGCAGTCTTCAAAGATACGCCCTCCCCTTTTTTGATGTTTTTTATGAGGATTTACACGCACCCCATTTCGAATCCAAATTTCTTCTGTGTGGCATACTTTTAATTTTTCAGCCATCAAGGAGGCTCTTTGCTGTTCTAGTTTTTTCGGAAGCCATTCATCATCACTATCGAGCAAAGCAAACCAATCATAATCAAGCTGCTTCAAAACTGAATTCCGAGAAAAACTCACTCCTCTATTTTGATCATTCTTTAAAAGTCGAACTTTATCTGGAAATCTTGTTTGATAGCTTCTCGCAAGTTCAAGAGATCCATCGGTTGAGGCATCATCAACAAGGTATAAAACAAAATACTTATCCGTCTGGCTCAAGACACTTTCAATGGCTCTAGATAAAGTGCTTTCACGATTGAAAAAAGGAATGATCACAGCAATTAGAGAGTCATTTTTCATCCAAGGAGTCCTCGAAAAAATTTTCTGAAATTTTCTTCATCAAATCTTTTGGAAACTTCTTGTGAAAAGAATCATAGACCTGAGATAGCTGCTCAGAGTTTTTAAATCCAAAAATCGGTAGAGTCTCGGCACCAGAAAGCTTTTGAAAAGCAACTGCGAAGTCTAAAAGGCTGAAGTCCGTATCTTTAAGAACATTATCTATTCTTGCTACAATTTCATATTTAGATTTTTTATCCATGGCTTTCCACCAAGGAGCCCAAGACCTACAATCGGCTGTGTCTAAAATCTTTCGATTCTCATCTACTCTTTTCGTCAGAATGCCTTTATCCAATGCGCCCCAACTCATCCAAGCTAACCCCTCTTCCTCAGCCATAGAACGAAGCTCTTTGTTTTGTCTCTGCAAAGGACTCCACTCACCTTGTAACACACAAATCTCACCAACTTCTTTGGCTTTGATATAATCCTCTAAATTAGTGTTACATAGACCTACTTCTAAAATCTTTCCTTCCTCTTTCGCCTTAAATAAAACCTCTAAACTATGGCGAATATCTACTTTGAGATCAGGCCAATGAACCATATACAAATCAATATAATCTGATTGAAAATTTCGTAGACTTTGCTCTAACATTTTTTGACAAATCTTTGGGTCATTTGACATATTCACGCGACGATTTTCGTGCCAATCAACACCACATTTTGAAATTAAATATACTTTCTCACGCTTTCTACGGAAAGCTTTGCCCATTCGAATTTCTGAATCACCAAAACCATAAATGGGGGCGCTATCAAAAATCCTGAGCCCACGCTCATAGGCCTCATCCAGAAGACGAAGGGAATCTTCTTCTGAAATACTCCCAAAGCCGTAGCCACCCGATTCCCCAGAAATTGCGGCTCCACCAAAAGCAAATTGGACTTGATCATTGGATTGGTTAAATATCTTTGATTTTATATTTTTCATAGCAAATTAAATATCATCAATGCCCAAGAAGAGCAAAGCGCAAAAAGAGCCTGCAACTTAGCTATTCATTGTTCAAGTTCAATTAAAAGGCTTTTCAACATAATCAGAAATAAATACATTCTTTACGAAAATTTGGATTTGCGCTAAGCTGCCGCAATGAAAAGCTTGCTTGTTTTTGCCCATAAAGCCGAAGCCTCTAGTTTTATTCGAGAGCTTCAATTAAAGAGAGATAACTCTTATTCTGGGGAACTCTACTTATCAGAAGAAATTAGCCTTTTGATATGTGGTGAAGGCCCTATGCGATCCAGTGCTAAACTAAGTAAAGCCATCCATCATTTACAGCTAAAAAACATTGAGCTAATAATTAATATGGGTATCGCTGGCAGCCTAAATGATAAACTTGAAATCAATAAAATTTATGATTTCTCTGTGGTTTTAGCTGAAGCCTCTTTCGGCAAGCCTGAATTTAAAGGCTTTGAAAGCCTACAAAGAGATAGTAAAAACTATCTTATTACTGCTCTAGACCGAGTAAAAACGGCCGCGTATCGGGAACAACTTTCTCAGTTTGCAGAAGCTGTGGATCGAGAGGCCTGGGGTTTAGCATTTGTTTGTGACGAATATAATATTCCATTTTCATGCTACAAATTAATTAGTGATGTGGCAGGCCCCGAAACCAGTTGTTTTGATGTGAAGGAGAAGGCAAAGTTTTATTCTGAGAGTCTTTTAGAATTTTACTTTAGTCATATCTCCAAACAAAGTCTTCCACAAAAACCTGAGGAAAATGAGAGTTTTGAAAATGAAACTTTAAAAAAGAACTTTTTCTTTTCAAGTACTCAAAAAAAATCTTTTGAAAAACTGAGCTTAAGTTTAAGAAAGATGAATCCCAGTTTGTTCTCAGAAATTTTATCCAGTGAAAACTTGGATGAAATTTGCCAGGAATTTAAACGCCCCAAAGACCGT
>JAYZXX010000035.1:0-7293 GCA_036140815.1 Bdellovibrionota bacterium
GGGCGGCTTTGCCGCCGATTACTGTTGAAGTCGTTGCGTTCTTCAAGGCGTTTTTGTCTTTTGGATGGAATCAAGCTTAGGGGGGCTGATTTTAATTATAGATTCCTGTAGCGATTCCTAATTGGAGCATTTCTTGTGCTGTGTACTTTCGATCGCCTCCGCCATTGTATAGATCGTTTTCAGTGATCTCTTTTTTTAAATCTTCTCTGCTCATTCCACTCAATAAACTATCCGCTATGGCAGACGCTGGATGTTCAAATCCTGATTCCACTGAATATCCTAAATGGTCAGTGGCAGTGGAGTTTGTGTGTACAAGTCTTTCATCGCCTTGTTTGAAGATTCGTAAACAAGCTGAGTCACAACTTGTATTTTTATCAATCACGGTGGTTAAAAGGCAAGATTCTCTTTTGTTGCAGACTATTTGCATGTCTCTGAGAACCCTATGTGCAAAATCCAAACTACCTCCAGCCGAGCTTAGAACTAAAAAAGTATCTTTTTGAGGTTTCAATTTTCGTAGTGCTGAGGTGTAGCTATCGACCAGTTGTTTGTTTTCTGGGTCGAAAACAGAATGGAATATAAAAATTTGTCTTTGTTCTTCAATCGTTGCTTGGAAAAAAGCTGTTTGTGCAGTAGAGGCCATTGGAAAGAGGACTACGAACTTAACTAATATACTTGTGGAAAACTGGATTAACCGATTCATTTTCATTTTTTATCCTCAATTCCTAGCAGTTCAGATTGGATTCTTAAAGTTTTCTTTTGAACTTCAGAACTAGCATCTACTTTTTCAATAGTCCCATTTAGCGCGGCTTCCGCAATTCCACCAATCAAATCAACCCATTCTTCTTTTCCTATATCAGCCAAACTATGAATATTGCTAAGTATAAATTCTTCTGTACTTGTGTAATCTTCACTAGAGCTTATAAATATGCCTATTTTGGTTGGAAAGACATAGTCAAGCATTGTCATTTTGGGGTTGATCAGGATAGAAATTTCTCGTATGCCAGGTATTTGTTCTGCTATTAAGGGGTGTTTTTTCAAAATATTAATTATTTGGACGGCTTTTATTAATTCTTGGTGGCTGTCAACACCATAAATTACTATGCCTGTCTTTGCTTCAAGCGCGTTCGTTATTTGTAGGAGAGCGAATTTACATTTAGTCTTATTTTCATTGAAGTAGTTCACTTCCATACAATTTTTTGTATTTGTTTCTGCAATAGCTTGTGAGTTGAATGAAGTAAATAGAAGACATAAGATTAACATCCTCAGAAAAAAAATGTGTTTGTATTTTGGTGTCATGTTTTCCTTTTTGATATAGAAGTAGCAATCACTGTGCCAGATTTAAGCTCGCTTTATTTGTCCTTAGCTACTAGATATAAGCTTTTAGGCATTATTGGGCACTTTTATTTGAAATTATTGCAAGATTAGTTATGATTTCGATGTTTATTTGTCTAGTGTTTCTGGTGAGGAGTTTAATATGAAAGTTGCTTTGATAATGGCTATGAAAGAGGAAGCGAAGCCTGTGATTTCTGAGTTTGGTATGACTCGTTTTTCTTTGGATTCTAATTGCAAATGGAAAAATGAGGTTTATGAATCCAGTAAGTATCCTGGATTTTTTCTGATTTTAAATGGCAGTTATGTGAAAGATCCTGCGGTTTCTAAGGTTGGTACTCAGGCCGCTTGTGTGGCTACTTTTATTGCTCTGGAACTTCTTGGCGCTGAAATGATTATCAATGCTGGAACGGCCGGAGGTTTCGCTTCTCGGGGAAATAAGGTTGGAGATGTGTTTTTAGGGACGAAAGCCTTTTATCATGATCGCCGAGTTCCTATCTCTAAAGAATGGCAAGCATTTGCGAAGGGTGAGTATGCTTTGCATTTTAATAAAGACTGGTTTGAAAAGTATGATTTTTTTGAAGGTTTTATATCTACTGGAAATAGTTTGGATTTTGTAGATAAAGATTTGGATCTGATTCATGAGTTTGGCGCTCATGCAAAAGAGATGGAAGCAGCCGCTATTGCGGAAATTTGTGAAGAGCAAGAGATTCCGCTGGTTTGTATTAAATCCATCACAGACATTGTTGATGGTGGAATGCCAACTCATGAAGAGTTTATGGCGAATCTTCATAAGGCAAGTGAAGAGCTCTCAAAGCATTTGTTAAAATTTTTAGGCAACGAAATTTTAAAAGGAGAGGCTTAGTCCTCTCCAAAGCCTCCGCCACCGGCAGTAAGTATATCTAGACGATCACCTGCTTGAACGTGCATTTCTCCCATAAGATCTAAACGCTTTTTTTCATTTTCTCTGACCAAAAGAAATTGTGGACCCAATCCAGAGCTGCCCCCCATAAAACCATCAGGACTGTGACCAGTCATTGCACTATACCATTTGATTTTAGCATCTTCTTTAAATACGTAAGAGCGTATCATTCCGTTTCCACCCTGGTGAGTACCGTTTCCACCCGATCCAGGGCGAATGCTTGTACTGCGAATGTGTAGAGGGAATCGTTTTTCGATTTCTTCAATACTTGCGCGTAAGATGTCATGTGACCATTTATCAACAGCACTTACACCATCATTTTGTGCGGTAGCGCCTAAACCACTTTGTAAACGGTCAAAAAAATGTAAGTTGGACTTTTCAAAATTTACATCTAAAGTGCATGTACCCACATTTCCTTCTGCGCTTTGAAATTCTTTATTTAGTTTTGCTACTACCTTTGCTGTAAAATTGGCGATTAGACCTGAGGCTTCAGTGAAACCAAGGTAAACCGGAGACGGGTAGGTGGAGTTTAAAAAACAGTCCTTAGGGATTTTTAGCTCGATGCAATCCATGGTCCCCGTATTAATTGGAATTTTTGTCTCAAGCAAGTTTAAGACAGAGGCAAAACAAGCCCCGAAAACAGCCGCTTGAGTCAGGTGGTATTTTTCAGAATTACTCACTTCAAAGAACTCGAAAAAGAGCTTCTTCTCTTGCTTTTCAAGGCTCAAACCAATGGACTCACCAGTAATCCATTGCTCTTTGTACTTCGCTTTGGCTAATCGAATTTTTGTTAAAAAATCGATCATTCGTTCATTGGAATGGTGAATGTATTTTTCTAGACTTTTTTGATCCATGGGGATCTGCCAAATGCTAATGGATTTTTCTAATTTTTCTTTAATGGAGGATATTTCATCAATGGCTTTTTCTAAGTGATACTTCAAGTCACCCGGAGAAGAAGGGTGGCTGCAAATGGCTTCAATCAAAGCTTGGTTTTTTCCATTTTTTTTGTCAAAAATTGGAGTGGGGGGAACTTTTAGGCCTTCATTTTCTAAATTATCAGCAAAGACAAGGGAAGGACGAACGATGAATTTGATACCTAGTAAAAACTCAGCGGATTTTCCTTTGTAGTCCTTATTTAGATTTACTCCCAATAAAAGAGTGAAATTTGATAAGATCCCACCCCCTGAATAAGGATCGTTTAAAAGAATCATACTGCCATCATCAATGGGAAAATATTTGGGAATTTCATAACAAGCCTTTGGTAAAGTTCCAAGGTCTGTGATTCTTTCTTGTTCCATATGCAGAGTAATGCCAGAGTGGTGAAATAAAATTACACTTGGGCAATTGTAAAAAACTTCTTCAAAAAAGTCTTGGTATTCAAAGTATTGATTTTTCATTATTTATGCTCCAAGCTCTCTTGCGGCTAAACTGTCTATGAAATCGGAATCTTTGTCTAATTCCAATTGAAAGCTTTTGATTTTCGATTTAATTTCTGGATACATCATTTTTGCAAGAGGTCCACTAACAATGATTTTTTCTTTGGATTGAACTAGTTTGCCCAGTTGAATGCATAATTTTTTATATGCCGTTTCTCGCATTTGGTTAACCAAATCATCCAGCTTCCCTTCAAATTCAGTGTCTTTTGTGTAGGTATACATTGACTCTAATATTCGTGATTTTGAATTGGGACGAATTTGCTTTTCTAAACTACTGATAGAATCCATTTGTCCATTCACAAACAATAGATCCAAGAAACATGGAGTAACCGATTTCCCCATTAACATTGGCCCTGGCTCAAAACCCAATTCTCTTTTTTCAAATTGAAAGATCTTCCAATCACAAGGCGAGATGATTTGAGTTGGTTGAATGCCCATCTTTTGTTGTTGAACATTGCTTACCGCTATAGGTCCAAACTCACTTTCAAATTGGTCAAGTATAAGTTGTGGATTGATGTAAGTAAACTCTTCTAATCCCAAGTATAAAATGTGCTGACTTTCGTTGTGATAGTCTTTTAAGCTTGCGGCTCTTCCAAATCTCGATGCAAAATATCGAGTTTTGTTTTCCGTAAAAAGTTCAGAATGATTGTCAATGTAGTGCGGTTGCAAATTGTATTTTTCAAAAACTGGTTTTAAGTTTGCTCTGTATTCATGAAAAAGTTCATAAACGTAGCCATCCATGGCAGAGCGCCACCATCTAGAAACTTCATTGGCCTCTTTTTGCATATGGCTACATAAAACCTCATAGCCCAATTCTTTAAAGTACTTGGCAACCTGCTGCTCATTTTCTGGGTTTTTATGGGAATGTAAAAAACCAATGCTAATAGTTTTAATATTCATTAGTTGTAATTTAGAATGTAAAAACTCAAGTTCTTCTATGTTTGCAGATTTGTCTATTTTTCCACTGGCGTCAGTTCGCTCAGAAATTCCAAAAATATAATCACTGGGAATTACCGCTTCATTGCGATAGGGTTGTCTAAGGACTCTTTTGTTAAAAGCGGGTTGGCGAAGTTGTGGCCAATTTTGAAAACCTTCAGTTACAAACATGGCCATTTGAGCGCCAATTCGTTTTTCGACGATTCTTTCTGTCCATTTTGTTGAAATATGCAAGTGGGTGTCCGCCGGTGGTTTTAGTTCAGAAAGGAATTGATCAATGGCATCGGACTCTGAGATTTCGGCTAAAAAATATCGACGAAAATGTTCTTCATCATTCACTCTTGCTGCTATTTCTAAGAAACTCATTCCGATATGAATTCCGATTCTATTTTGCATATATTCCACCTACGAGCCTTTGATATTTTATCGGGTTAGGGAGTATTTCATTTAAGTCTAGGTTTGGGTAGTTTTGCCTGAAGGAATGTGTGAAAACTTAGCAAAAATGCATGAGGCTCATTGATTCTCTAAATGACTCAAATTTTCATTTTCTAGTTTAAATGTAGTGAAAGGGAGTATTAATATTATAAAGGCTTAAATCTTAGGATTACTAAACTTTAAATTGTTTTAAAAATATGCAAAAGCCAAGTGACTATCCGTGCGAAAAAGGATTTTACTAGCCAAATTCGCGCTAAGTCATTAGTCTCACCCAGGCCCTTTGGCCATTTCGCTAAACTTAAAAATTCTAGTTCTATGGCAGATTAGGGGTATCTTCATGCAAGTTTCTGAAAATATTGAAAATTTAAAGCCTTATGTTCCCGGCAAGCCCATCGAAGAAACCAAAAGAGAGTACGGTTTAGACAAAGTGTTTAAATTAGCCTCTAATGAAAACCCACTGGGGCCTAGCCAAAAAGTTTTAGCGGCCATTCAAAAAGCTTCACTTGAAATTCATCGTTATCCAGATGCTGGTTTCTATGATTTAAGACATGCCTTTGCTAAAGAGTTTGCTGTGGATCCCTTAGAGATCAGTTTTGGCAATGGCTCTAATGAACTTATCGATTTGATGATTCGCCTATATAGTCAGGCTGGGGATAAAATACTAACTCTGCAATCCGCCTTTATAGCCTACCAAATTAGTGCTCAAGCAGCGGGGGTTAGTACTGATTTTGTTGAACTGAATCCTGAAACTTTAAAAATTGAAGTGGAAGATTTAATAAAGGCGTGGAAACCTGAGCACAAAATTGTATTCATTCCAAATCCAAATAATCCTACCGGTACTTATTTGAACCAAAAAGAAATTGAAAAAGTCATTCATTTCTTTGGTGGGCGAGAAGATGTGGTTTTGGTATTTGATGAAGCTTATGTTGAGTACGCTGATGCGGCTGATTATGTAAGTGCTTTAAGGTATCGAGCACAATATGATAATTTGGTGGTTTTAAGAACCTTGTCCAAGGCTTACGGCCTTGCCGGTTTACGCGTAGGTGCGATCTTCGCTGATAAGAAAGTCATTAATTATATGGATCGAATTCGAAATCCTTTCAATGTAAATTCTTTGGCCCAAGCCGCAGCCCTTGCTGCCATAGAGGATAAGGAATATCTGGCAAAAGCGGTGAAGATAAATTCTGAAGGCAAAAAATATTTTTATAAAGAGTTTGAAGATGCAGGGATTTCTTACTGGCCAAGCCAGGCTAACTTTGTTTTGTTTGACTGCAAAACCAATGCAGGGCCGGTCGTCGAAGCATTGCTGAAAAAAGCTGTAATCGTAAGACCTGTAGCCAATTATAAAATGCCTAATTACATTCGTCTTAGTATTGGGACGGAAGAAGAAAATCAAAAAGCCATCAAAGAAATTAGAGAAGTTTTAGGGAGTAAGTAGTGGTAGTTACAATCGATGGACCAGCAGCCTCAGGAAAGTCCTCCGTTAGTAGAGATTTGGCGAAAAAATTAGGATGGAAATGGGTTTCCACAGGAGCCTTTTACCGCGGTTTAGCTTATGTCGCGGCTAATTCGGATATTGATTTAGATTCAGAAGAAGATGTCTTAGATGTTGCTACTGGCGAAAGCTGGTTGGTTGTTATGGCACAGGAAAAAACAGAAGTGCACTTCAAGGGTGAAGATGTGTCTGATAAAGTTTTCTCAGAAGGAATGGGTGCCGTGGCTTCTAAGATTTCTCAGTATCCAAAAGTTCGCGAAGCCTTACTAGAGCCGCAAAGACAATGCGCCGAAAATGTGGCTGGGCTTGTTGCTGAAGGGCGTGATTGTGGAAGCGTGGTTTTTCCAAATGCTGATGTAAAGATTTATTTAACTGCAAACGAAAAGTTGCGAGCAGCTCGTCGAGCTATGCAAACTGGCGATGATATTAAAAATGTTCAGGCTAAAACCGACGCTAGAGACAAGCAAGATTCTACTCGTAAGACGGCGCCAATGACTATTCCTGAAAATGCGGTTGTGGTTGAGACTAGTGAGTTGAGTCTGGAAGAGGTTGTGGATAAGGTTTATGGGATTATTCAGCAGAGTTTGAAGGCTTAGTTTTCTTGAGGTTTTTAACTTCTCGGTTTATCTCTTCGAATGAGCCGGCCTTCTGAAGCAAAAGTATTTTGCCCAGACGCGTGTCCGGTCATTCGCCTTCGGCTTCTTCCCTCACATCCATGTCACTCGTTTTGGACCTTCCTG
>JAYZXX010000036.1:0-34594 GCA_036140815.1 Bdellovibrionota bacterium
GAAAAGATTAGGCTCCGTACCATCTAATTTAGAAACTTACATTCACCAGGTTCAGCTAGGCCTCCAGACTAAAATTGAAAACCTAGAGCCAATCACTTTCTATCAAACCAGAAATACCATGCCCCCACACCGCTTTGAGACTGTTGAACATGATACAAAAAGTAATGAATCTAGAAAGCTGTATTGATTAATGGGAGGGAGCTGGTACCATAGGATCAATTACCAACTTTGATTTCCACAGTTAATCCGCCAAAGAGGTTGCAATGAGTAAAAGCAAGAAATACTTTCGTCTACTGCCACATGGTCCTATCCAAAAAGTATTGCCAAACATCTTCACTGTTGTAGGTAGCATGCGTTTGTTTGGCTTGTTTCAATACTCTAGGGTGATGACAGTTCTTAATGACAATGGCAAGCTTGCTCTGATTAACCCAGTTCGTGTCGATGATAGTACATTAAGCGAGTTGTCTAAGCTGGGCAGTATTGACTATGTTTTTAAAATAGGCCAGCTTCACAATGTGGATCTAAAGTTTTATATGGACCAATTTTCACCAGAGCTATGGGTCAACAAAGGGGACCCATCCATCAGCGCATATGAGCAAGTTAATTATTTTGATGATGTAAATGAACTACCAATTTTAAATGCTAAAGTGAAGGTTCTAGAAGGTTCAAAGATCAAGGAGTCAATTTTAGTCACTCCAGCTGATGGAGGCTGTTTACACTCCTGTGATGCCTTCGTAAATATGGGCCTTGATCCAATGCATAACTGGCTTACAAAAAATTTAAGTAAGTTCTTACCAGACCCAACCTACATCGGCCCCAATTGGTATAAAATAGCAAAACCACCTGAGAAATCTATGAGATCTGTTATGGATTTTGATTTTAAAAATTTCATTCCAGCCCATGGAGAGCCAATTCTTGAGGATGCAAAAGGAAAGTTGAAAGAGTATTTAGAGTCCTTTTACGCTTAATTAACAAAGCCCTTAGATGTTATCGACTGAAAATCAAAATAGAGTCAGTTAAGCTCATATCTAATCTGTGGCCATCATTCTCAAAGTCCTAAAATTTAAATACCCGAAACCCACCTATAAAAGAGAGTATTTCCAATACCTAATCAATTTAGCGGGAAAGAACTTATAAATATTACATTAAAAACCAGTTTACAATAGTTTAAGCAACACTATGTTTCCTAAACTCTTTGGTGAGTTCAATGCTTCTGTTATAAGCATAGCATGCAAACGACAGATTACAGAACATTCTTATTCGAAGAACTTGAGAGTAGAAAGCTAAGAAACTCAAGCTATTCCCTTCGTAGTTTTGCTGAGAGCATTGGTCTTCCTCCATCTAGGCTTTCAAGGGTATTAAGTAGGAAAGCTGGATTATCTGCAAAATCGGCGAAAGAGATTTCTTTTCGATTAGGTTTAGAGCTTAAGCAGCGTGAGCTTTTCATAACCTTGGTGGAAGCGGAGCATGCACGAAGCCCTGTAATCAAAATGTCGGCCATCGAGAAAATTAAAAAATGGCAGTCTTCGGAAGAGCACAAGTTTGAGCTAGAAAAATTTTCGGTGATTAAGAATTGGTACTACTTTTCAATACTAGAGCTCACCGAGTTAGATGATTTCAATAGTTCTCATGAATGGATTGCATTTAAGTTAGGGATTGATGTAAAGCTAGTTTCCGAAGCGATAGAAAAACTAATCAAATTAAACCTGCTTCAGCTTTCAAACAATCGCTTGGTTCAAACTTATAAAGAGCTCAATACACCGAGTGGTGTTCCTTCAAAAGACCTTCGCGAGCATCATAGACAAATCATGATTAAAACCATTGATAAGATTGATAAAGTTCCCCTAGAAGAGCGCTGCCTTAACTCAACCACCATGGCCATTGATACCGCAAAGATCAAAGAGGCGAAAGCTTATATTAAAGAATTTAGAGATAAGTTCACAAAAGAGATTCAAGATTCAGATAAGAAGAATTCAGTATATTGTTTATCCATACAATTTTTTCCGATGTTGGAGGGAAAAGATGACGATTCGTAAGATTTTAACAAACACATTTCTATTCATTTCAATAGCCTCTGCGAGTTTTGCAGGAAAAGAGGCTGGCGATGGAGAATTAGCTATTCTTAAAGAAGACGGAACCTATGAAGTGGCCGTGAAACACTTTATCCCGAACGAGTATAAGGAATATAAATTATCTAAAGAGCTAAAAGCCTTCATTGCTCAATTACTTAAACAAACCAAAGCTAAGCTTTCCTTGTCAAAACTAGGCACTGAAAAGGATCCGGACTTTAGGGATAAAATTTATGGAGATTTAAGAGAGTTTCGATTGGTTGACGAAATCAAAGACTGTAAAGGATATGAAGAAGGTGAACTCCCATCTGATAAAAAGTTTCATAAAGCGGCCTGTACGCAGGGCTATGTCACTTATATCAATAGTAAAATCTTAGAAAAAATGGATACATTAAATTTTGCACTTTTGTTAATCCATGAAGGAATCCATAGCTATGATCGATCTTACTCGCATGAGTTTATTGCCGATATTATTCGCGCCATTGAAGTAGTAGAAACGAAATTTAAAATTCAACGCCCTTTAATGCCTAGTGAATATTTAACGAAACTAGAAGCAAGAGCTTTAAAAAAATACACCATGAGATTGGCACAGCTTTTGGGGACAGACGTAGCGAACCCACCTCTTGAAGCAACACCAAAGGGAATTCTAAAATTTAAAGGAGCCAAAGTTATAGTAGATGAAAAAAGTAAAGTTGCACCAGGTTCTAGCTTTGTAAAAGGTGTATTTGAAATTAAAGACTCCACAATTATTCAATCGCTATTTGAATACAATTTTCAAGTCACAGACGACATGGATTTACACCCTACAACAATCGATGGCTCAACAGTAATCAGCTCAAGCCTAGGTTCTGTGGAGAAAGACGTTCAGATTGTAGGTTCTAGCATTAAGGACTCCGCTTTGTTTGGAACATTAAAGATTACTGATTCAGTTGTAGATTCTTGTAGTAGTAGTTGGTATTTTCGTTCCATCAATTTTACATGTAGTAGCTCTAATTTTGATTCTGCAGATATTGAGGATTCTACAATTGAACATTCCAATCTTACGACAGAAAGTGTTGATGGAGAAATTATAGCCAGAAATAATAGCCGAATTAAATCTATGTATTTTATCAATGACTATCGTCATAGTTATCAGAAAAGAAAAGTTACTCTTGATAATACTATAATAGAAGAATCTGGTATTAAAACAGGTCCTGTCGAAGGAACTTTAATAGATTCGGTAGCAATCGGTTCTGAGATTCGCTTTATAAGGGACGCAATAGTTTTAAGAGGAATTAACTTAGAGAACTCGAAGCTAAGCCTTGAAAGGCCTAGCGGAAGATCCGAAGAGATTCCTGAATCTAAAGGAAGCAGTATGAATAATATTAAAATCTCCATGATAAATTCTGAATACCGAGGTGGCTATTTTTATTCAAATAGCGATTCAGCAGAAATAATAATGATCAATTCAAAAATAGCATTAGACGGAATTGCGTTTAACGACAAAGTATCACTAAAAGATACAAGTATTAATGAGCATAAGCTTGGAGGCTACTATTTGTTGAAGGGCTTATTATTTTTGGATCATTCTGAATATAATATTGATTCAGAGTCTAAAAAGTATTGCTATATTCATAATGGAACAATTTTTGACAGTGATGAGCGGAGAGTTAGAAAATCAAATCGATTGCCAAGAGTTTCATGTGATTGATAAAAAAATTAGCTGAAATGAAATACCTGTATGCTATCATTCAAACGAGTATACTATGGAGTAAGTGAAAGCCGGTTCTGCGAGGAATCGGTTTTTCTAAGAAGAAAGCTGATATTCGCTTCAGATACTTCGATCAAATAACTTCAAATCTTATTTATACGACAGCCCTAAAGGTCTTTGGGGAATAACGCACTTTCCTTAACTCATCCTCAACGAAAAAAGATTTATAAGAGAGTCTTAGCTTGAAAGCGAGTAATGTAAAGGTTCAGCAAGCGTGGGGATGTTAAGTTCTCTAATTCTTCACCTCAAACAAATCAATATTCAAACAAAACAACTTATCACTCGGTGCTTCGGTGGTAAGTTTTTGAGAACTACTAATAAAATTTAAAATTCTTTCTCTTAATTTTACTGCGCAAGCTCCGTCTATGATCATTGGGGAGGTGAAAAAGATTTCTTCTGTATTGTCTTTTTCGCGTAGCATATTATTGGCCGCGCGCACTCTCCAGTTTTGATGATGGCGATTTACCAAAGGGGAACTAGCTGGGACATGAGTTGAACTTGCTTTCCAGCTATATGAAGTTCCATTTTTTGCAATCAATTGGTATTCCTCTAAAAATTGAAGAACCTCTCTAATTCTTTGTAATGGTATAGGAAGAACTTCCGCAATGTCTTCTGCGGTATTAACTTCAGGATTACAAACAATCAACTTAATGGCTGAGTAATACCACTCCGAGTAGTAGATGGCTTTAACATTGTCATCTAGTTCTTTAGTGTTCTTAATTCTGTTTTGAATTTCAGAATGCTTACCTAAAGCGATTGAGGCTTGCTCGTTGTAGTATTGGGATAAGGCTTTAGTTCCAGCTCTTTCTTTATTAACAATGGCCATGAAGTAGTCTTTTTCAAGAGGACTCAAATCTAAAAAATCTGCGGTGGCAAAGGCTTGCTCAGTGGTAAACATCCGAGCGCCGCTTAGTACCTGACTAATTACAACTGGTGAAACATCAATAGCTTTAGCCAGCTTCCTTGGAAAACCTCTACCTCTTTTAGGAAGACTTTCGATGTAATATTCTAAGAACTTACGACAAATCTTAAAGTCAAAAATGCCTTTTTCCATAATATTTCCAGTTATTTATAATAATAAGTTAACAGAATGATAACATATTGATTAATAAATAACAAAGTTTAAATGGTAGTCTGTTTCGTCTTGCCACATACTCCACTCAGAAACGAGGTAAGCAATGAAACTTCTATTATTAATGATATTGGTAACTTCATGGGCTGAGGCTAGTTTGGCCAAAAGAGCAAGTTGTCAGGTGGCAGCTAGCAACTTCTCTGTATTTGAAAATCTAGACAAAGCAAGCATCAAGCGTCTAAGGCAGAAACCCATCGCTAAGGCTTACGAGAAGTTTTTGAAGCACGCAAGTGAGTTGGGTCTGAAAGATCTGGTAAAAATGAATTCATACAATATTGAACCAGTAAGAGGAATGCCTGGAATTTTTAGCGCAAGATTAAACCGTGGCCATCGATTGTACTTTCATCTTCCCGAACTTGAGGAGGGGAAAGCAATAGAGCTCGTTCATATAGGTCTTCATGACTACGAAAGCTTCCAGAAAAAGGCTGGAAATTTCTAGTTTTTTCACGGTCTTAGGCCTTTTTGGTCGCTTTGAAGAGCTACATAAAAAAATAAAGCTTCAAATAAAAAATAAGGGGTTTTGGGGATTGATAATTAGGAACAATTTTTGAAACGGAGAATAGAGATGAAAAAAGCAAATTTTAGAGTATTAGTAAATTTATTTTGTGCAAGCTTAGTTGGTTTAAGTCTTGGGGCTTGTAACAATTCTGCCACTCACGATAAATTTTCTACGCAAGGGCCTGCTGATACTGGTGGTGGAAATCTACAAGAGATTTCCTTTGAGGGTTTAGAAGGATCCTTGGCACAAAAGATTGTTATAGAATACCTTGCTTTTGAGCGAGTGCTATCAAGAATGAATCGTTTTTTCGAAGAAGTAAATGTAAAAGCGGAAAAAGAAAGAATTGAAGAGAAAATGCAGAGAGCAGAAAACGGTTCCGCCTATAGCAAGATTCTTAATTTGGAACTAATTGATTCTATTAGTAAAAAAACGAATAAGGGTCTTAGCTTACGAGATACTTATCGTAAGTTAAGCACACCTGTTATTGAAACAGACAAAGCCTGCCTAGACAGTGAAGGTGAGGGAAAAGATGGGAGTGCTCACTTAGAAAATACAATTTGTATTAGTGCATTGACTCTATCTAATAAAATTAAACTTAGCTCCTCCTTTCTTGATATACGTGGAATGATTCTTCATGAACTGGGACACAAAGTAAAGCTAACTGAGGAAGAATGTCAGCAACTTGAACGTTTAGCCTTAATTACGTTGGACCTTGGTAGTATACCATTTACTTCATTGTATGTAGAGCCAATGAAAGATTTAGCTATGATTGATAGTTCCTCTAATATTCTCTATGCAAATCGTATTGCAAACCGCACCGTTAAACTTTTAAAGGCAGAAATTGATAAAAACCCTATAGGGGGAATACTTTATAAAATTAGACTAAATAGCTATATTGACCCAACTGCTAGAGATAGAAGTGAATATGCTAGTTTTTGGAACGATATCTATGAACTGAACGATGAAGAATCGATGGAGCTGTCATTATTTGTTGAGGAAAGGCTTAGCCTCTCTATTGAAGAAAGGTTTATGGAATCAATGCCTGAGGAAAAATTTTCTAAGGCTGATCTCAAGGAGTTAAGGAAAGAGTATAACAGAGTCAGTGAAATTCATGAGTCTATTAGTATGATTTGGGAAAACTTCACAGAAGAATTAAGTCTTGAGAATGGCTTTATTTTCAAAGGAGAAGGGGAGACCTTAGTTTCAAATATTTATGTGAAGGATTTAGCAGAGTTTGCTTTTACGACTGCGTCGAGAATTCGGCTTACCGAATTTTTTATATATGAAAAAGAAGAGAAGGCTCCTGTTGACCTATGTCAGTACTTTGCAGATAATCTATCTTCTAGTTATCCAACTCCTGAATCATGTAAAGACAAGTCTTTCATTTTGACAAAGAATCTGCCAATGGACGCTGAAGGCTATAGGGAGGAGATGCTCAAGCTTAATCAAATTTCAAAAGATGTTTTGTTGCCATATGTTCAGCGTGAACTAAAGCTATATGAGAGCTTGTGCAAAATGGATTCAGACTACTGCTCTGGAAAAGAAGAATTACAAGGAACTTACGAGGGCCTATACAACATTTTACTTGAAGATTATAACTATATTGACATTGATTGGGTGGAGTAGTTCCTAGACAATTGAAATTAGTTAATGTGCGCAATGGCTTTATTTAAATGTCACTTGCGCATATTTTTTTGTTTTCGATTTCAGTTTGCGTGTGAGTATATCTAGTATCTAGCAGGTTCTTTCTCAAAAAACATTTCAATAAATCCGGGCCTCTTACCCCCCCCTAAACTTTTCAATAAAAACTAAAATATCCTGATCTTTTTAATCTCTAAATATATACCTACCTATTTTTAGGTATTTACACTCTTTTGAGAAAGGGGCTATTTTGTATGATATCTTTAACACTTTGAAACTTTGATGCTTTTTATCTACTTAGCGGGAATGCTATCTTACACTTGAATGATTTAAAGTATTAGCCATTCCCTAAAGATTGAAAGTAATAAGTTTAACTTAGAAACCGAATCTGATCTTTTTTTTGAATTCAATAACTTACAAAGATTGTCACCGACCTCTGCATAAACTTCAGTACAAGTAATTACACAGCTCTCATTCTGTGTGTTCTCGAACTTCTGTGTTAAAATTCAGATGTTTCCTAATCAACTCATAAGCTTGGAGAAAATAGATTGAAGTACCTTAGCCTGGTCATTCTTATTATGTGCTTTCAAGCTGCCAATGCCATTGTTTATCCTCCTGACACAGATAGAATTCAGATCACTTCTTCTGATGATAAAGAAGCTAGAAAAGTTGGTTTAGTTCAATACAATCAAGATCAGTTTTATGGATATTGTACTGCCACCAACATTTCCGATAAGTACATTCTTATTGCTGCTCACTGTCTTATTAATATTAATGATGCTAAGTTAAATAAGAACCTTGTGTATTTGCCTAGTTTTGTGGGGGTAGGTGTGCCTTCCCCTAAGCCAATTCGAGTTAGGGAAGGCTACATTTTAAAAGAATTTATTACCGCTTTAGGCAACGGAATTCTCGGTGATAAAAATAACACTAGATTTCTACCTTATGAGTATAGGCTAAATGATATGGCCCTTTTGAAGATCACCATTAATGAGGATGGAGTAGAGCAAGGGCTATTATCAGACTGGTATAGCATAGGTCATGTAACGGAAGAATTTGTTCAAGGAAAAGTATATGATGTATCACTTAGCTCATACCCTGCTGATAAAAAACTAGGGACTCTCTGGATTGAAAAAAACTGTAAGCTTAGTCATCAAAATGATTTCATAGGAAAAACCAGTTGTGATACTTTTGAAAGAGCAAGTGGTGCTGCTTTGATTCAAAATGACAATGGAGACCCTAATGGAGGAGTTATCTTAGGTGTTTTTACCACAGAAAATTTCAAAACAAATATAAACAGCGTCGCTATGCTAAGCTCAAAAATAGCGAACGAGATCCATCAAATTATTTCAGGAAATGAAAATAAAGCCAGACTATTTAAGAAAGTTGTATTCGAAACAGATTAGCCTTGTAGGAAATCCTGATAGAAGCACTGTTAAAATAGGTTTTAATTAAATCCCTAAATCGTTCTGTAAATTCCAGCTCAAACCTTAGAGGCATACAAATAATTTTAGAGCTTAACCTTAGACTGATTTCGTTTTTCATAAAAACATTATCCAGCAAGGCAAGGATTATGCTTTCATCAGAAATCTTTCTATCGAGATTAAGATTTAGAGTGGTTTAGCATAAGTGTTTTTTCAATACATATTAACGCTAAACTTGTTTTCTTAAGAGTCTTTTGCTTGAACGAATATCTAATAAAATTTTATGCTCAATTCAACGAACTGAGCCATTTAAGCCAATAGAGTGGGTAAAGTAGAATCTAAATTATAAAAACTACCCCAAAGTACGATCTAAATACTCATCATAACTTTCTCTGCGATCATCCACCACACACTTATCGATTACGATAATACGATTAGCAATCGTTTGGATAAACTGATGGTCATGACTTGTAAATAAAATACTGCCATTAAACCGTACCAGACCGTCGTTCAGAGCCGAAATACTCTCAAGGTCTAAATGGTTTGTAGGGCCATCAAGAATCAATACGTTCGCTCCAGAAAGCATCATACGAGCCAGCATACATCGAACCTTTTCACCACCAGATAGGACATTGGTGGCCTTTAAAGCTTCGTCACCTGAAAATAACATTTTACCCAAGAAGCCACGAACGAAAGAGTCGTCTTTGTCTTCCGAGAAGTGTCTTAACCAATCGACGATACTGGTTTTTTCTCCAGAAAAATACTTTGAGTTGTCCATAGGTAAGTCAATATGACTCGTGGTTAATCCCCATTTAACACTTCCACTATCTGGCTCTATATCCCCATTGATGATTTGCAATAGGGTGGTCTTCTCAAGGTCGTTATCACCAAGAAAAACTACTTTTTCGCCTTCTTCAATTCGTAGGTTCACATTTTTTAAAACCTCTACTCCATCGATACTTTTACTTACATTCTCTAGTTCAACGATGTCTTTTCCTAGCTCACGCTTTGGGGTAAATCCAACGAAAGGATACTTTCTAGTACTTACAGGTAAGTCATCAATTTCAAGTTTTTCCAATTGCTTTTGTCGAGAGGTAGCTTGTTTAGATTTAGAAGCATTGGCACTAAATCTAGCGATAAAAGTTTTAAGGTCTTTTGCTTTGTCTTCTGCTTTTTTGTTTTGTTGGGCTTTTAATCTCATAGCAAGCTCTATGGATTCTTTCCAGAAGTCGTAATTTCCAACATAGGTTGAAATCTTGCCATAATCAATATCAGCAATGTGCGTGCAGACTTTGTTTAAAAAGTGACGATCATGGGAAACAACGATCACGGTGTTTTCAAAATCAAATAAGAAGTTTTCTAGCCAACGGATAGAGCGAATGTCCAAATGGTTAGTAGGCTCATCCAGAAGCAAAATATCAGGTTTACCTGTTAAGGCCTGTGCCAGTAGAACTCGAACCTTTTCATCACCATTAAGTTCTTTCATATATTTATAGTGCAAGTTGGTCGGAATGTATAAGCCTTCAAGCAATGCACCAGCTTCACTCTCTGCTTCATAACCACCTAATTCGCCAAACTCTGCTTCAAGTTCAGCAGCCTTAATGCCATCTTCCTCAGAAAAATCTGGATTGTTATAGATGGCTGTTTTTTCTTGTAGTATTTTAAATAGCTGCTGGTTTCCCATTAATACTGTATTGAGTACGGTTTCATCCTCATAGGCAAAATGATCTTGCTTTAGAGTGGAAATACGGAATCCACTTCCAGAAGAGATATTGCCAGTGGTAGGTTCAATTTCACCAGCTAAAAGCTTCATAAATGTAGATTTACCAGCACCATTTGCACCAATTAGTCCATAGCAGTTACCAGGAGTAAACTTCACATTTACTTCATCAAACAATTTACGCCCACCAAAGCTTAAAGATACATCCGTAGCTGAAATCAACATTACCTCCAAAAGTTATGCTTTTTCATAACTCATTTTCACGGCTTTTTCTATGATCTTTTTAATTGAAAGTAGAAAGGTTAAACGGTGTAGTTTATGGGGGTAGATAGCTTGTGTTTACTGTTACTAAATGAAGCGAGCTGTTATGAATATAAGTTAAAAAAGGATTGTGGAACATGGGATGGGATTCTATCGCAGGTAGACTAATACTCTTTTCAAGCAATAAAATTGAGAGTAAGCTAAGTCATGCAACCAAATATCGATATTCTTTTTAAGTTAGCTCGCACGCAAATGCCTTATGGAAAATACAAGGGTAGAATCTTAGTGGATTTACCAGAGCCTTATATTGTTTGGTATAAAAACAAAGGTTTTCCTAGTGGAGAAATTGGTAGTCTTTTGGCGGAGCTTTTTGAAATTAAAAGAAACGGGTTAGAGTCTCTACTGGAGCCTTTTAAAGAGAAGAAAGTTAAGTGAGGGCCTTTTTACTTAGCTATCTAGAGAAATGGGTAGACTTATTTTAAAACTCGTTCCTTTTCCCACTTCCGAGTCGATACTAATACCACCGTTCATATCACTGATAAACGAATAAACTAAACTCATACCTAAGCCTGTCCCTTTTCCAACTTCTTTTGTTGTGTAGAATGGTTCAAAGATTTTTTTTCTGACTTCTTCAGGCATTCCTGAGCCAGTATCTGATATTTCAATGACTAAGTTTGTAGATTCACGGTAGGAGCTAATATGAATTTGTTTTTGGGTGGAATCTTCCATCGCATCGCGAGCGTTACTCAATAGATTCATAATTACCTGTTGAAAGACACTCTCGTTACCATTCACTTTGTAAGAAGTTTCCGTTAAATTAAAATCAAATTTAATCCCAAGTTGCGAAAAACTATACTCGACCATGTCGACCATCTGCAAAGCCCCTACAGAAGGATCAAATTCGGTTTTCAAATCACGTTCTTTTCTAGAATAATTTCTCATCCCTTCGGTGATATTTTGGATTCTATTAAGTGCTGTTGTTTGTTTTTGAGCTAAACTAAATACCTTCTCATCCTGTATGTTTAATTCTTTCAAGCGTTTTACCAATCGCTGAAGGTTTCCATCGGCAATTGTTAGGGGGTTATTTATTTCGTGGCCAATACTGGCAGATAGTTCTCCAATCGAGGCCAGTTTCGAGATGTGCTGCAGTTCGCTTTCAATTCTACTTCGTTCTTTGTAATTACGGTTGATTAGCCCACCCCAGGTAATAAAAATAATAATAAGACTTAAAAAAACAAAAATATTTCTATAATCTTGAGCGGTTCTCAGTTCTTTAAACTTTGTAGTCACAAAAGAATCTATGTCACTATTAAGCTCTGACATTCCCGCTGAATAAATTTCTTTCTGTTGATCATAATCATCTGAAAAGAGTAAGCTTTGTGCTTGGGCTTGTTGACCGTTTCTAACGAGATCAAAAGACTTCATCTCCATTGAGATTAAGGCATCATTGGCCTCACTGGTTTTCATCGTGGACTTTTCTTGAATATCGACGGGTATTAATTTGTTCAATCGATTAATCGCATTATCGAGCTTTGGAACAAACTCATTGTACCTTGTCTCCCATTTTAAATCTCCAGTAGCAGCTGCGGTACGAGCGCTCATCGTTAACACTTCATCATAATATGTAATCATATTTCGAAATTCGTTGATTAGGACTTTATTCAAAACTTCTTGTTCATTTTGTTGTTGAATACTTTTAAAGAAGTAAAAGTTCAAAAAGACAATGGTGAAAGTGAAAAGTGCCGCTATATAAGTGTAGTATTTTGTGCGTTTTGTTTTATCTTTATATTTTGAAAGCAATTGGCCGTTCATTTTAATCTCTGGTTTTAAGTTTTAAGTGAGTGAGTTTTTAGGCTTTGATAGTTGTCTATAGTAAACTGCAATTTATACGAAGTATATTGTTTTTAAAGTATTTGTTAGGAAACAGACTCAAGATAATAGATAACAATCAATTCTTTGTTAGAAATTTAAAAGAATTTAACAAAGAAAAACTTTATGCAATCAGAGTAAAAAAAGATTGAATTACTATTTCAATTCCAAATTGTTCTTATTACTCCAAAAGTTAAATGCTATATTAGAATTGCTCTTTGATTCCGCTCGACTTAGTCTGAAAAAGCAGGGAAACATGATTTTTCAATCGGTTTTGTGATTTTGGATCTCGATAGTATTTTTTAATATTGTCTGAAGCAAATAGAAGCCGGGCCTTAAGTTTTATTGTAGCTATAATAAGGTTTAATCAAAGAGATTTTGTTAGAAATTTGATAGACAACAAAAAGATAGGTTATAGTAGAATCTCAGAGTTTTTTTTGAATAGAGGGGATATTTAGGTGAGGATTTTTTTACTTTTTATTGGGAGTTACTTTTATTTAAGTTTTGCCGCTGCAAATTCATTTGATGATGTAAAGAACTATCTTTTCAAGAATGGTTTTAAGTATCGAGATGCTTATTCGGGGCCAGTGGAGCAGTATCGAAGTGTAAACCAGGAGTGGAAAAATCTGGGGATAAAGAATAATATTAGTAAAGCGGAAGGGATGCGCTTGATTCAAGAAGATTTAGAAAATCTTAACCAAGCTCAGGAGTTGAAGCAGTGTAGTCGAAATGTTCTAACTAGAAACTTCAATAGGGGATATATTGTAAATCTTCAAAGGTTTTTGAGAAATGATGATAGGCTTCGTGCTAGCTTTAAGTTCGAATTTTACGGAACCAGACCGAGCTGTGATGAGCTTAAATCGTGTCCATCACATAGGGCACGGCTTGATAGACAGTATGCTTGCTCCCTTCAAATAGATTCTAGAGTTTCTAATATGGCTCTGCATGAGATTTATTTTACTTTAGATTACGGAACTTTTATCGAATGTGAAAATCACATCAAGGAAATATTAGAAATAGATTCAAATAGTTTTCTTTTTGAACTATTTCTAAGTCAGGATTCGGTCCCTCACTGTGCTATTAATATTTTAGTTCGAAAAAATTAGGGAATTCGCTTTCAGCTATTCCCCTTTTAATTGCTTACTAACATCTTCAAGTCTTGAGCGGAGTTTTTGGTATAAATCAGATTTCCCCAATAAAAACCTTAGGATCAATAAATCTAAAATTTGCACAACTTTGAAGCCTAATAAAAATACAGCTAAAACTCCCAACAATACATAGACAACCGTTGTGGTGCCTTGCGGGTCATTGGCTAAAAACAATCCCGAAGTATTCATACCAAAGAAGCCAACGATTAAATTCAAGGGAAGAAAAATCCCTGAGATTACAGTTAGTCCCAATAGAGTTTTGTTTAATCGGTCTGCTTTTAAAGATGAAAAATAATTATGGGTACTGTCTAGCTGAGTCATCAATGTACCAACACTAACTTGTTGGTATCCGATAGACTCTTCAATGTCCTTAAACTGATCTTTAAGGATATTAAATTTAGGCTCTTGGTTTCTAAAAAATTCGCGATATACATTTAAATTTCGGAAGTAATAGGACTCAAGTTTGGAAAGGTCTCTTTTAATTCTCGCCCAAGTATCCATAAAGATACTTGATACCGTTCTGTCATAAACCTGAGTTTCTAAGACTTCAATATGTTCAAAAAAGATGTCTAGAATTTTGCGGTTGTTTCTATATGTTTTTGTTAATGCTTTCAGAAAGTTGTCTAAGTTTTCTTCTTTTAAGCTTAATTTATTGTTTTGATTGGATACGAAGTAGTATTTGTCGTCAACGATGATATATGAGCGAGAGTCAAATGAAAGTCCACTTGAAGTTAATAAAATCCCTCTTACTACCAATACCTGAAAATCGTCGTAGTCTTCGAAAACCGATAGTGCTTTTCTGTCTTTTACTAGCTCTTCTACTTCTTCGTAGTATTCGCCAAGTTTCTCACTTAGTGTGGCATGAAAGTCCAAAAATCCTCCTACAAGCTTTGTGATATGAAAATATCAATATTGCTTCGTTTGAGTTTAGTGGAAAATTATTTTGAATAGAAGAGAATAGTGAAGAGTTAAATTAATAAGTGTGAAATGTTGGAAAAAAAGTGCAATTGTAAATTCTAATGATGATTCTCTTGGATGTCAGTTTAGGTCGTAGAATTATGAGAATCCTCTTCGCAAATTCACTTTGGCTTTCTATTTCTAGTTGGTCATATTAGTAGAGCTCTTAAGAGCTAACTTTAGCAGAAGGAACTAGATTTAAAGTACATTTTTCCGAAAGTTGGATCGGTTCTATAATTTGATGTCTAATTTTAATGAGTATTAGTATTTTTCAAATTCCTCATATATTACATTCACTAGCATTCAGGCCGGAGAATGTCTCCGGCCTACAATTTTATTTTTTCCAAGCGTTTTTAAAGTCTTTCACATAACTCTGAAGGCTAATGGGTTTGCGCCCTAGTATTTCTTCTACACTGGTTGTAACTGCAGAATTATAGCCTTCTTTGAGGTAGCTAAAAATTAGCAGCATAAACTCAACGTAGTCCTTTGGTAAGCCTGCTGCTAGTAAAGCGTCTCTCAATTCTTTTGGTTCAACATCATTATATTCTAGCTTTTCGCCGATTTCGTTACTAATGGCGGTTGCGACATCAGAATGATTTACCGATTGAGCTCCCGTGATATTAAATTCCTGATTTTTAAATTCTTCAGTGGTTAATAATTTAGCGACTACACTAGAAATGTCTCTACTGTCGATAAAGCTGACGCTTGCATTTCCAGCAGGAAGATTGATTTTTCTTTCTTCTACAATGCCATGTAACCAGAAGGTATTGAAGTTTTGCAAAAACCAATTTGGACGAACGATATTGTAGTCTAAGCCGGATTGAATTAACTCAAGTTCTGCCCTGCGGAATGGGGAGTTTTCATCTGCATCGGCTCCCATGGCTGTCATTAAAACAACTTTTTTCAAGCCTTTTTCCTTTGCTTTCGCGATAGCTGGCGATAGTAGGCTATATTGATCTGCATATCCAGGGGGGGAAAGTAAAAAGGCTCGATCTACACCATCAAAGGCATTGTCCAATCCTTCCCCAGTCACTAAATTTAGTTGAACATATTCACTAGAGCTAGGTGACTTACTTGTCGCGAGTTTCAGTGATTCCCCTTTTGCTTTCAATTGATTAACAAGCTCCTGCCCAACGGTTCCATTTGATCCTATTACTAATATTTTATTACTCATTTTTCTCTCCTGTGATTAGCTGATGATTAAGTATCGTCGAAAACTTTATTGTTGATTAGAGTGTTTTTTTGAATAACATTGTTTCTATATGGAAACAATAAAGTTAGAGCTTACACAGATTTTTGTAAAGGTTGTTCAGCAGGGTAGCTTTACTAAAGCCGCGAATTTACTCGATTTACCGAAATCAACTGTTAGTAAAGCTATATCTCAACTCGAATCTATTACTCAGACCAAGCTTTTGCTTAGAACAACTAGGCAACAGAGCCTCACAGAGGCCGGCAAAAAATATTTCGCTTTATGTATTGGTCCAATACAGGCCTTGGAAGAAGCTCAAAAAAATATATACGGCCTAGATTCTGTTCCAATTGGTACCATAAAGATAACGGCTCCAGAAGATGTTGGTGTACACATACTATCACCAATTATAGGATCTTTGAGTCGTACAAATCCCCAACTAAATTTTCAGTTAAAGTTAACTGATCAGGTCGTAGATCTGGTTAGAGATGGTTACGACTTGGCAATTCGATTGGGTAATTTAAATGACAGTCAGCTAAAGGCAAAGTATGTAGGGCAATTGGAAATGGTTTTGGTGGCATCGAAACAGTACCTCGAAAGCTGTGGAAAAATTGAATCTCCAAAGGATTTGAATGGCGCTCGCTTTCTATCTATTGGCGAAAGTGTAGTCAGTCAAAAATTTACATTACAATCAGGCAAAAAGAGATCACAAATATCTATAAAGCCTATCGTCACCTGTAATCAAATGACGAGTCTTCTTGGTATGGCAAAAGAAGGAGCTGGGCTTCTATTGGTCCCTCATTACTTATGTCGAAATGATATTGTCAAAAAGCGTCTGGTTAGAGTACTACCTGATTGGTCCTATTTAGGATATTCTGTACATCTGGTGTCTCCGGTATCAATGCATGAAACAGCAAGAATTAAGTTGGTGTCTGAGATGATCAAAGAGGAATTAATAAAAGTAATCTAAAAGAAATGTAGCTTTTTGGATGTAAACTGGTAAAAACACAAAGATTTAATAAATCAATCTACTTAAAAAGTATGTAGAACAAAACCCATAGACATTTCAACCAAAGGCATAGCCCATTGGTTCAATGGAGATTCCAGTTGGTTAAGATGAAAAATCCCTTACTTCAGAAGAGATGCTGCATATGATGGACCGAATTCACATCGAAATAAGTAATATCTGTAATTTGCAATGTAGCTTTTGTCCTGTTGTTGAGAGAGGTAAAAAGGTGATGTCTTTGGAAAATGTAAAACAAGCAATCTTACAGGCAAAGCCATTCGCTAGACAAATATGTTTGCATTTAATGGGGGAACCGCTAGCTCATCCAGAATTTGAGAACATATTGAGTTTTTGTGAAGACGAGGCTGTTGTATTGCAAATAACAACTAATGGTGTTTTGTTACAAAGATATCAGGAAGTTCTATGTTCTAAGAGTGTGAGACAAATTAATTTTTCTCTGCAAAGCTTTACCGACAATTTTAAAAATAAGCCAATCGATGAATATCTTTTTAAAATATTGAAATTTACTCATTTTTTAAAGGATAAGAACCCAGAAACCTATGTGAATTTACGATTATGGAACTCTGGGATTGAAGACACTGACAATGAAATTATCTTTCGTCTTGTCGAGAAATTTTATGACGTAACTATTAATAGAAAGGTAGATGTGTCCTTTAATAAATCTAAACGAATTTGGCATCGAGTTTATTTGCATTTTGACTCTAGATTTGAGTGGCCAAGTTTTGATACTCCAGATCAAGGTAGAAAAGGACGATGTCATGGTTTGAAGACTCATATTGGTATTCACGCCGATGGAACTGTTGTGCCTTGTTGTCTAGATAAAGAAGCCAATATAAATCTTGGAAATGTTTTCGATCAAAAGCTTTCAACAATTTTGAATTCCGAGCGTGCAATACGAATGAAAACTGGTTTTGAAAACAATGAAAGAATAGAAGAGTTTTGCAGACATTGTTCCTATATAAATAGATTCAAATAAATTTTTTTAAGAATGCTGTCTTCAGTTTAATTTTTTTAATAGGCTTTGGTTGGAATCAATTTATTTTGATGTTCTTGGCTGTAAACTTTTTATGTGCTTTGGAAAGTTTGATGATTTATTATGGATGTATCAAGCAGTGGAGGGGAGCGAATGCATTATAAAAATTTGATATCCACAGAAATCAATGAATATATAGAGGACATTGCAAAGCTTCGAATTAAAATTTTCCATGATTACCCATATCTTTATGACGGTGATCTTGCTTATGAAAGAAAATATCTTCAGACCTATGTAAACTCAAAAACATCATTGGTTTCTTTAGCCATGGATGGAGAAAGGCTTGTTGGAGCAACAAGTTGCATACCAATGAAGGATGAATGGGATGATTTTAAAGCTCCATTTATTGCCAATAATATAGACCCAACTCAAGTTTTTTATTTTGGTGAATCCATTTTGTTACCTGAGTATCGAGGTAAAGGAATAGGGAAAGAGTTTTTCACCATTAGAGAAAGTCACGCCAAGGCTCACTTACCAAGTTTAAAATACACTGCTTTTTGCTCAGTAATGCGCCCAAAGAATCATCCTTTGAAGCCTAAAGACTATCGTCCATTAGATGCATTTTGGTCAAAAATGGCTTATCAGAAGCAGGAAGACTTGCAGGCTAAAACGGCTTGGAAGGATCTTGATAAAACAAAGGAAGATACAAAGTCCCTGGTGTTTTGGTTAAAAAATTGGGATTGAATCAGAATGGCTAAGGTGTGTTTTTTGTTGTACTATTCATTTTAAGGTGCAAACCAACAAGCAGGTCTTGGCATTCCATTGTAACCGGCCCAAAAGGTATCAAACCTACATTGTGGCTCTGGGTGATCTAGAATCGTCTTATTTACCCTGTTTGTATCAGGTGATTTAAAGGAAGGATGGCTGTGTCCCCAATTGTTAGCTAAGAAAGCTCCAACCCTATGAATAGCTAGAAGGGATCTTTCATGGATGTTTTCAGGATTTATTGTTGCCAGAGCTCTTCGCAAACAATACCTGGTTGCAAAATAATCAGCTTGTCCCTCAGCTGCAATGTAGTTTCCTTCAGGTTTCAAAGGTGCACCAGCATATAGATGGCCTAGTTCATGACAAACAATTAAAGCTAAACTATCGGGATCGATTTCCCGTCTGTGTGCCATACCCCTATACACTAAAAGCTGAGCATTATCCCATCTTCTGGCAAGGGCTGAGTCCGCAGTTGGGGAATTCCAGTCGGCATAGATCAGAAGTTTTTCATTCAACCAATCAGGAAGTTCTTTAAATTCTTTACCAATGTTTATTATAGTTCTTTGAAAAACTGATTTTGAAATCATTGGTTCTTTTGTGGTTAGAGACTTTTCTTGGTCAGAGGATTTGAAACTAGCCTTTGCAGAAATACTTAATAGAAGAAAAAAAATTAGGAATAGAACTTTCATAAACCTAGCCTAGCAGTAGCATTTTCACTCAACAAGAATTGATTGAAATTTTGTTTTCAGATTTGTGAAATAACACATTTGGTTATGAGTCTTATTAGCCTTTCTATTAAACTCCATTAGAGTTTATTTAATCTTGAGCACTTAAGCTCTAACAGGGAATTCCTCGTCCATGAAGCATAGGCTAAGGAATCTCCTTGGTCTTGAAGTTCCCCCTCAACATATTCCCTTGAAGGGGTGTTGGGATTAAATATTTCAATAATATGGTGATTTAGTTTATTGGGGCCTGAAATAAAAAACTCAAGGCCTTCGAAACTTGCCCACTTTGTTTTCGATTTTATAGGTAAATCAATGGGCGCTTTTGCATGAACGCTACCGTTTAAAAAGAACACGCATTCTAAAATAGATTGAGAGGCACTTAGTTGTGTTGAGAATAAAAACGCTAGGCTTATTAAATATTTCAAAGCTTATCCTTTATGCTTATCCGCCAGTTTGCTTAAATTTGATATTGATACTATCTAAGTATGCCTTAACAGCCTCGATTTTTTCACCATGAATTTCAATGTAATTATCTTTGAATGCACCGCCCACACCCAATTTTTTCTTTAGATCTTTAGCCAGTTTTTTATTCCAATTTTTATTATTAGGTAAACCCTTAATCTCGACAACAGTTCTGCCTTTACCACTGGTAAGTCTCCTGATTTCTAGGCAAATAATAGACTCATCAATAGTCTCATCGCCTTTACTTGAATTTTTAGACTTTCTAAGGTCACCCTGGTCATCAGACCAAACTAGTTTTTTGTCACTCATATTTTCTCCAAACCTAAATTTACCAAATTTATCATCATTTTGAAAGGAGGATGTTAATGTTAGAAATCTAAAACTGAATTTCCAGATTCGGTGAGTATCTAAGTTTTAGCTGCAATTGAAGAAGTTAGATGTAGCATTGCTGCCCTTAAATATCTTGGCTGATGCTTTAGCAAACTTCTCGGAGAGAAACAATGCCATTAGTATATCCTTATCAAAAAATATAAAGAGCGCAGAAAAATCCATAGATGATTTGAGTAAGCATTTGTGTAGTAAAGCCGTGTGAAATGGAGATATGTATTGATTGATTAGGCTGATTGTTTTATTAAATCCTTTAATGAAGGAGTATTCAATGGACTTTCAGTTGCATCAAGATTTTAAAGGCTTACCGAAGCTACTAGAGACCGACAACTCTATTTTTTTAATGCAGAATAAATCTCCCTTTTATTGGGTAATTCAAATACCTAAAGCTGAAAATGTAAAAGACATCTATGAGCTTGAAATGGGTCATTACCAGAAAGTAATGGAAGAGGCTTATATGTTGCAAGGGGCATTAACCATTGAATACAAGGCAGATAAGCTAAACTTTGCGGCGTTGGGAAATATGACTCCACAGCTTCATTTACATCACGTAGTGCGCTTTGAAGAAGATGAATGTTGGCCGAAGCCGATTTGGGGAAATTTTAAAGAGATTGAATATTCTGTGGAGGAGCAGTTTCAAAGGCAATCAAAACTTCAGTCACTTTTACATAGAATTTTTGCTTAGAAGCATAGAATAAAAAAACCTCTTCATTTCTGAAGAGGTTCTTGATAACTATTTTTTTGTATGTACAACACTTGGTCTTACGAAATCATCTTTTTTGGTGAAGTCATAAGTATGGTTGTGACCGACAAATCCCATTGGCCAGTAAATTAGTGCTGCTGGTGGCCAGAAAATAGATACTGGTCTAAAGCGTGATTTTAACGTACCTTCTTCAAGAACTTTGCCATCTTTTTCTAGGCGGTAACGAATACCGGCTGCCTGCCCCCAACCATATGGACGTCTTTTATAGTTTTCATATTCTGCTTTGTTAACCTTTTGATTATAAACATAAAGATCAGTGTCAGCAGGAACATTGAATTTAGCTGTGGTGCTGCAACCCACTAAACCCATTAGCATCAGCGTAAAAAGAATAGCTTTCATTTTTATCTCCTTAAAAATTTTTAATATTTTTTCGTAGAGATTAAGAATTATCAATAAAAAATATTTTGTCTAGACTTGTGATTAATATTAAGGAATCTCACTCAAAGTCTAACGATTGGCTAATTCTTTGATGAGTTCGCCTTCAAGTCTACAGTTTATCCACTCCGGGTCTAAATCTGCATTGAGGGATTTATAGAAATTGATAGAAGGCTCATTCCAATCTAAGACTTGCCACTCAAAGCGATGGCATTTTGTTTCTAGTGCATATTGAGCAAGCCACTGCATAGCCATCATTCCCAGGCCATTGGCACGAGACTCTGGTTTAATATATAGATCTTCTAAGTACAAAGATTTGCCTTTCCAAGTAGAATATCGATTGTAAAACAATGCCATTCCAACGGGCGCATCCTCTAGCTCTAATATAACAGCTTTGTAATATGCCGTTTCTCCAAATCCGTCTGCTCTGATTTGTTCTAGGGAGGTATTTACTTGGTCCTCAGCCTTTTCATAAATGGCGAGCTCTTTTATCATTTCATATATAAATTTAACATCGGTTTCTTTGGCAAATCGAATACTTTTTTTCATGCCTATTTATAGCAAGGGGATTCTTATTGAATCAAGTTTTCATAGTGGATTCTCTACTGAGATGTGATATTTAGAGGTCCTATGAAAAATTTAGAAATTCTCTTTGAAAATTCTAGTTTCCTAATTGTGGATAAAGAGAGCGGTGTCAGCGTTCATAATGATAATGCTTCAGTGGTGCATCAGATGGGCATTGATAAAGTGTTTCCTGTTCACAGACTGGATAAAGAGACCAGTGGCTTGTTGGTTTTGGCAAAAACAAAAAGAGACGCTACAAATTTGCAAAGCCTTTTTACTGAAGATAAAATTAAGAAAAAGTACGCAGCAATTGTTTTTGGTAATCATAGTGATAAAAAACAATCAGACTACTGGTCGCAAGATTTAAGTGCTAGAGCTGGCGGTGTTAAAAATCCTAAGGGGCCAAAGCCTTTTGTTTCTTGTAAGTCGCATTATTCCATAGAATCTTGTAACGATTATTTCAGTTTTTTGCATCTGACCCCTTTAACGGGTAGAACTCACCAGCTTAGAAAGCATTGCCTTTTGAATTTGGCAGCTATTGTGGGTGATAGCCGATACGGTAAAGGGAAGAGCAATGAACGTATCAAGAAGTTGTATTCTGTAGATCGCTTGTTTCTTCATGCAATGAGCTTGGGGTTTAGTCTGGATGGAGAAGAATTTCAGTTTTCTTCGAAGATCCCAGTAGACTTTAATTCTCTAATTCCTGAGAAGGATCTGTCCTTTTAAATTGAATGTGTAGAAGTTTAGCCAATCGATACATGGCAACTGCAAAAAAGAGAGAAATGAAGGCTGAAAAGCCTAGTGCTCCTCCAAGTTGTCCATAGTATTTAAACAGAATGTGAAAACAGAGGCTGAAAATCAAGGAACTCAAAAGGATTCGTATGTGGTAGGGATAGACTAAGTTACTCATTCCTATAAAACTCGCTCCAAAGGCAATCTTTGAATAATAGTTGGAATCTAAGGGTAAAAAATAAAAGACAAAAAAGAATGCCAAGCTTACCATAGCGGAACTCCGGCAGAAGTTATTTTTAAATTTAGCTCCCAAGTATTGAGTTAAAGTAGCAGAAATAAGACTAACTACAAAAATCAGGATCAGTTCCATAGTGCTCCAATTAAGAGACTAATCATCGATGACACAAAGGCAATGCTTCCTAATTTTCCACCAAAGCCAATAAAGATTTTTTTTGAAAGCTGATAAACCAAAATACAAATCAGACTTAAAAAGAACACATGTAGATCATTGGGTAATATAGCCGTTGAAATCATACCGGCAAAGCTACCACAATAGAAAGGCCCAGTTATTAATTTAGGTCTTTTAAAGATTAAATCAACCAAAAGGCAAGAAGCGGCAGACACCAAAATAACTGGCATGTCATAGTAAGAGTGTAGAAAGTAAGTTGAAACTAATCCAATAAAAATAGCTAGGCTTTCAATACTGCGACATTGTAAGTTTGAATCCGAAGATGGCATACTTCATTGTGCCTCTTCCCAGAGGTTCTTTCAAGTTCTCGAAGAATAATTTTGGATTGGTGAATCTTAGAACACCTATGCTATACTTGTTTCATGGCAAAGAAAGTTCCTAAATCAGAATTGAGTTTTAGCTTTTCCAAATCTTCGGGAGCAGGAGGGCAAAACGTGAATAAGCTTAATACAAGAGTCAGTTTAAGCTGGAATATCACAGCTTCAAAAGCCATTGGCCAGGCGGCAAAAGAACGTTTCATCGAGAAATTTTCTAGGATGATCGTTGGTGATTTAGTAGTGATTCATTCCCAGAAGTTTCGTACGCAGGCAAAGAACATCGAAGATTGCATTACAAAACTCAATGAATCTATTGATCAGATTCGCAAGGCGCCCGCTGTTCGAAGAGCGACTAAGCCAACAAGAAGTTCCATTAAAAAAAGGCTAGATAGTAAATCAAAGAAAGCAAAAATTAAGAAGTTACGATCAGAGAAGTTTTAGTTTATCAGCAATGTTTTTTGCCGCTAAGTATCCACCCGTCCAAGCATTTTGGAAATTAAATCCTCCGGTAATACCATCTATATCTAAGAGTTCTCCCGTAATGTATAGTTGATCAAGCTTTTTCACTTCCATGGATTTAAAATTAATCTGTTTTAATCCCACGCCACCACATTCAACAAACTCATCTTTATATCTGTTTTTCCCATCAATTTCCAAATTTGTGCAATAGATGTGATCGATGATTTTTCTATGTTCTTTTTTGCTCAATTCATTCATATTTTTTTCTAAGTTAATGTCTAAATAATCAATAAAATTTTGCCAAAAACGTTTACTAAAAAAATCAGGAACAGAATTACCAATGTTCATTTTAGGTCGAGATTTACTAAACTCTTCCCAGAAGGATTCTATTTCTGGCAATTTTTTTTCTGGAAGCCAGTGAATGCTGAGTGTTGCTTTATAATCTAATTCTTTCATTTCTCGTGCAGCCCAGGCAGAGAGCTTTAAAATCGCGGGACCACTTAATCCCCAATGGGTGATAAGCATTGGTCCATTTTGCTTAAAGTCCTTCTTACCACTGATTTTCAATTTTAAGTCCACGTTTTCAAAACTGATCCCAGATAGGTTTCTAAGTAAGTTAGAACTGATCTTGAAGCTAAAGAGAGAGGGGGCTAGTTCAGTAATTTCTAGGCCGAGTGATTTTGCTAAACGATATCCAGTGGGAGAGCTGCCAGTGGCGAGAACTAGAAAATCCAATTGTACAGGCTCTTGTTTTGCAAATTGTACCTCAAATTGATTGTCAGCAAATCTTAGGTTTTGAACTTTATGGTTTTTTAAAGTCTCCACTCCGTACTTTTCAGCCTCACTTTGAAAACATTCAATGATGGTCGTAGAGCGATTTGTTTTCGGAAACATTCTCCCATCTTCTTCGGCAACCAATTGAATGCCTCTCTCAGAAAACCACTTCACTGTGTCCAATGCTTGAAATTCTTGGAAAGGGGATTTTAACTCTTTTTTTCCTCTAGGATAATTTTGGCAAAACCTGGAAACTTCAAATTCCCTATGAGTTACATTGCATCTACCCCCGCCAGAGATAGAAACTTTTTTTAAAAAGTGGGGAGTGGCCTCAAAAATTTTTACAGATGCGTTTAGCTTGTTGTCATAACAGTGCTTTGCCAATTGAATGGCTGTAAAGAAGCCTGAAGCGCCACCACCTACGATACCAATTTGTGAAGGTCTGTTTTTTGTCATAGAGCCTTTTAGCATGAGCTTATCTTGTTTTATAGATGCTGGGCATATTTTATAGAAAAGCATAAACCCAGCTTTAAAAACTAAATTACTTTTACCACTTGTAAAATTTTTTGACAGTGTTTCACGGTGACTGTGGGAAAAAGTATGTTATTACAGTGACTTAGATCTAACGGTCTTTAATGGTGCAGGCACCTTCTTTGCAGTTAAATTTATCGAGAAAGCAGGGGGAGCTTCATGAAATTTAGCCTTTTTTTAGTAGGAATCATCTTTTTACCAGTTTTAGGATTAGCTTCAGACTATTGTAGCAAAGATGCTATCGCCAAACGAGACGGTTCAGCTGTTTCAGATGTTTGGGATGAGGATGTTACGATTTGTTTGAATGAACAAAAGCTTTTTAATAAGCCGGCAAAGCCTAAAGCTGCAGTAGCCAGTAATACTAGCTCACCGCAATTTACCGGTTCTATGAGTAGAGAAGAAAAAATAAAAATGTTATTAAATCGAAGGGCTCAAATAGTAACAAAGAATGTTGAACTTTCAAGTGATACCCCAAGTGGCTTGAAAGCCTTATTTGCAAATGTTCTTAAAAAAACCAAAAGGCCTTTTAGTAGTATAAGTTTATCAGCTCCAGCAATATCATATGTGGATTATGTTAAAAAATGCAGCACAGACTCCAGAGCACAGAATAATGTACTTTGTGATGAAGTAGAATTAGATATAGAAAATAAGCTTAATGAACTTGATCCAGCTTATGCCAGTATTAAATTATCAGATGAAGACCTTAATTTATGTCAAAAAGAGTTAATGAATGAAACTGATTTTTCGAACAGGATAGAGTACTTTAAAGCTTTCAATGCCGCAAGTGATGTTAGTATGGCGACAAGGTATAGGGCTTCTTCTTTTTGTAAACTTCATAAAATCTCCAAGGAGAAAAACTCAAATATTGCTAGTTCTACTTCCTATTCTTGTCAGAATGGTGAGGGGGATAATATATGTGGAATTATGCAGTGTAAATCCGGTGGGCAGAAGGAGTTATGTGAAATTTGTTTAAAGTCCAATTCAGGAAAAAACAAATGTTTTGAACGTTTTGAAAAAGAATTAGCTTCTGGAGAAAGTAATAATCTCAAGCAAATTGCAGAGCGCTACTTAGATGCCCTATCTAGCTCGGACTATGCCTTTAGAGAGTTGGATGAGTTGCCAGATAATTTTTTTGCAACAAACAATTCAACATATTCATCGGTAAGAACAAATGCCTGTAAGCAAGCCCCTTACAAGTCTTACTGTTCCGCAAATTCGACTGGAGCATTTAGTGTTCCGACGGCAGGTAGTCGTTAAAAATAAAATTTAACAAAGCTTTTTAAAATAATTTTTCCGAGACCTGAATGTAAAGACGATTCATATTGAGATTAAGGATGATTTTTTTTAAGAGAGGGGAATGCTCTCGTCCGAATAAGGGTGGTTTTTTTCAAGCTTTATTCGATTGTTTGTCATTTGAGCTTTAATTCCAGCTTTTGCCAAATTGGTGGCGAGACGTTTTCTCGAGGAAGATTTTAAGGCCCATGCTTCGGCAGGGTTGTGAGCCCAGCCAGCCACCCAACATCGAATAGAATCTTTATCCAGTTCCATGACCCAAAAGGATGGAGGCTCAATATCCGCCAAAAATTGGGTACGCATCGAATCTTTTGCAATCTGTTTCACTTGTGCAAGATCCGATTCAGGGGATACATAAAATTCAACATGGACCCATTCGAATTCTTCTACCTGGCTTAAGTTTTCAAACTCCTTCTGTAAAAACTTTGAATTAGGAATATTGTATCTTCTGAAATTCCAGACTTTGATAACGGTATAAAGCAGGTTAATCTTTTCCACTGTCCCATATTTATCATCGACGATTACGGTATCATTAATTCTTATTGGTTGAGACAAGGTAATGACAACCCCTGAAACCATGTTTTCAAGCAAAGGTTTACTAGCAATACCTATCAAGACGGCAATCGCACCAGCAAATAAAGAGATGTAGGGGCCTGAAATGGCAGGAAGATGAGGGACAGCAATCAGCAAGATACTGATGACAACAACTAAAGGGATAAAGGTTTTACGTATAAAATTAAACCTAGTTTCAATGCTAGTTTTAGCGTGTCTCTTGGTTAAAGATTCAAAGTCTTCATCAGAAGCCTTGGTATCAATGGCCTCATTTACATCCATGTTTTTTGCTGTTTGCAAACGAGATTTTTCGATGTTTTTTAGTTTTGTTAAGCCAAAGATAAGGATTAGGCTCGCTGAAAATAAAATTCCAATTGTGTAGAGGAGATTACTGGTAAGAATGGCTGGCCCCTTAATTTGAGAAGTAATTTAGTTACAGCCTAACATATTTGAATTTGAGGTAAAGGGAGTGAGGGATTTTAAATAAAAAAAAAGCCAGAGTTAAACTCTGGCTTTTATGACTAGTGTCTGAATTAGTTAACAACTTTTACGTTGGTAGCACAAGGGCCTTTTTTGCTTTCGCCAACGTCGAACTCAACTTTGTCGCCATCGCGAGGCTCTCCGCCTTGAACTTCAGAAATGTGAAAAAATAGGTCTTTACCGTCTTCTTTAGTGATGAATCCGAAACCTTTGCTACCATTAAAAAATTTTACTGTACCTGTTTGCATTTTAAAACCTTCAAAAAAATAATAAAAAAAATTCTTTCCACAGGCTACTCTGAAAACGCCAAAAAGAATAAGAAAAAATGCATAGAGAGTATATTTTTTTAAAAATTATACGGCTAAATTAAATAAATTTGTGCTGAGCTAGTAAGGAGCATGATCCTAATGCACCGATTCAAATAGCTCTAAAGGCTTTCTGGGGCCATTTAGTGTAGGGAAGCATTGATTATTGTTCGAATTTGTTAAAGAATCTTTAAGATTATCGGTGGCTAGGAGGAGTTATGCGTTCAGTTTTATTTGTATTTTTTTTAGGACTAAGTGCCTGTAGTAGTGGTCAAAAGTTGGAGAAAAACAAGGAGGTGGTCAAAAACTTTTACCTAACTGCCTTTAATGAACAGCAGCCTCGCAAAGCGGTGGAACTTTATGTAGGTGAGCACTATAAGCAACACAATCCATATGCTCCGGATGGTAAGGAGGCTTTTATCAATTTTTTTGAGGCATACTTTAAGAAGATGCCAAAGGCAAAGATCGAGATAAAAAGAGTACTTGATGAAAAGGACCTAGTATTAGTTCATGTACATTCAAAGGCAAAGCCCGATGACCGAGGGCGTGCGGTTATGGATTTATTTCGAGTAACGAATGGAAAGGTGGTTGAGCATTGGGATGTAGTGCAGCCAATTCCGGAAAAGTCTGCTAACTCAAATACGATGTTTTAAATTGATTCCTGCCACTATCGTTTCAAGTGGCAGGCTTCATCCATTAATTTATTGATTAAATAACTGATTTTACGAATTTCTAAAACAGAATTGCGGCTATCAAGGCAACGTCTTTGTCTGTTTCCTGAAGCGAAATTGTCTAAAATTTCTAGAAGGTCCTCTAGAGGACTTACTAAGGCACTTACTGTTTTAAATCGAAAGAAAAATTGAATTCCAATACTTAAAAACAGTAGTAAACCAATGGCCCATGCTCCAGTTAAACTGATGGTTTGAGCGGTTTTGTCCTTAGCTTCCATAGATTGCATATTGATGGTAGCTAGCTGGTTTATAGTTCCAGCAAGTTGTACTTTTTGTTGGTCTGAAGCTCTATCAAGCCAATACTGCTCTGCCAGCCCCTGGATTTTATCGATTAATTCAGCTTCACCTTCGATAGTGATATTGTCCTTAGCTTTTTTAAACTCAATCCAGAATCGGTCTCGATTTGCCTCCGAGTACACATCGTTTACATTGGAGGAAATAGAATCAAGCATGCCTACAGCGGCATTCACAGAATAGGCATTTTCTTGTAAAATTCCATCTATGGCAGGAACAATTCTTTCAATTAAGAAAATGGCACCTAAGCCAATTATGATGCTAATAGCGATAACCAATACACTTAAACTTTTAAAGTAGGTTCTAGCGTTCATTATTCATCTTCCTTTTCTACCAGCTCGCGAATTGCTTCACGGCTAGAAGCTGAAATTAAAATATCGCCTTCCTCGATTAGGTTTTGTGGACCGGCTTGAATTACTTGGCCTGAGGATTTGGACTTTAAGGCAATGATGGATATGTCGTATTTATTGCGAAGATTCAGATCAGCAAGGGATTTACCACACAAGTTTTTTGGAGCTACAAATTCTGAGATCACTAACTCCGAATCCAAAAGCATCTCTCCAAGTACGTGTTGGTTTAAAATTCTTGGAGCAAAACGGGCTCCAAAATCCCACTCAGGGTTTACAACTTCATCTGCACCAACTAATTTTAAGATACGAGCATGAAGTTCGTCATTCGCACGAGAGATGACTCGCTTGGCTCCTAATTGTTTAAGTAGGGCCGTACATATGATTCCAACCTCTTTCGACTGGTCTCCAGTAGCACAAACACAAACATCCCGAATGCCAGGTTGAATTTGGGCCAAGGCCTCTTCATTAGTTGCATCAAAGCACATGGCCTTTGAAACCCACGAAGATGCCATTTCGACGATTTTTTCATTGCTATCTACGGCAATGATTTCAGTATCGGTTTGACTCAATGCTCGGATCAGTCCCAGGCCAAATTGGCCCAGGCCTATTACGACTACCTGTCTAGCCATTCCTACTCCCTTATGTTATTGAAACGTCTTCGGTTGGAACTTTCCAACTAAAATTTTTCGTTTTCTTTAGTAATAGTAATACAAATGTAAGCGGACCAACTCGTCCTGCAAGCATACAAAAAATGATAAGAATTTTTCCGATTTCATCGAGCTGAGCTGTCGCTCCGGTACTAAGCCCTACAGTTCCTAAAGCAGAGAAGGTTTCAAATAGTAAGCTTAATGAATCGATGTTTTGGGTTACGCTTAAAAAGAAGAAAAAGGTAAAGTGTAGAACTAGCCCAAGTACAACAATTAACATGGCTCGAAATACAGACTGCACAGGGATTCTTTTTCCGAAGGCGCGAGCCTCTGAACCTTCTCTAACTGCATTGAGACAGGCAATAATAATTAGACCAATTGTCACTGTCTTCACGCCACCAGCAGTACTGCCAGGATTTCCTCCGATGAACATAAATAGAAGAAAGGCAAATTGGCTTAAGTCACGCATTGCGGCTAGGTCAATAGAATTAAAACCAGCGGTACGAGTGGTAACGGACTGAAACCAAGCATTGGTAATTTTATCTAGAATGTCTAGATTGGATAGGGCAAAATTCCATTCAACAATCAGGAAGAAAAAGAATCCACTTAGTAGAAGGCCCAAGGTTGTACTGGCAACAATTTTATCTTGCAGGCTAAAGCGCATTTTCTTTAATTTTGCAGGAAACTCTAAAACCAGAAGTGGTGCGAAGCCACCGGCAATAATTAAGACACTAGTTACCAATAAAATGAAAGGATCGTTTTGATAACTCACTAAGCTATCAGACTGCAAGGCAAAACCGGCATTACAAAAAGCCGAAACACTAGTAAATAAAGCCCTCCACAGGCCAGTAATAAAATCGTCCCCATGAGAAATGAATGCAGGTGTTAGTAAAAGGGCTCCCGTTAATTCAACTCCGAGGAAATAGTAAAAAATTCTGCGGATGAAAGCCTTCAGATCAATATTTTTTAAATGTCCTGCCATGTTTTGCATGGCTGCTTCATGGTCTAAATTCAGTCTTCGGTCTTTTAAAACTAAGAGAATCCAGGCACTTAAGGAGGTGATCCCCAATCCACCCAATTGAATTAGGAATAAAATACTGGCTTGGCCCCAAAAGCTAAAGTCTCTGGCCGTATCAAACACGGCTAGACCAGTTACACAGACGGCACTCATGGATGTAAAAAAGCTGTCTAGGAAGGAATGAGTGTTGTCGGGATTTGCTTGTGAAAATGGAGCCTTTAAAACTAAAGCTCCCAAAAAGGCGACAAGGGCAAAGTAGATAACCGTTACTACCTCGGGTTTAGTGAACAGGCTTCCATATTTGGCTTCAAAGTTTCGAAAGCTTTCGCGGTTTAATGTTAAATAGGCAACTAGTCCACCTAATGCGACAAAAAGCACTCCTGCTAAAATTTGCATTGCCATTAAAAAACGAAATGAAAACAAGACTAATGCGAGGAAAAGTAATGCTAATGGGTACCATCTTACATTTTTAATGTTCATTGATTTTAGACAAAGATAAAAAGAAGAACTTATAGCCAGTAGATAAGCAAAATAAATCAGGTGAGATACAGAGCTTTGCAATGGATCAATTACTAAAAAAGGGATTGCTAAGGCTAAGAAAGAAGAGAGTATTTGAGGTTTTCTAACGAAAATATTTTTTGTTTTAAGATGCTTATTACCGATAAGGCGATTTGCCGCAAAGCCAACAAACAATATACTTAAAACTCCTAAGCTTGGTTTATATATTAATTGATTAAGAAGTAGGGCGACAGCGACTACACTACAAAAAACAACAGTGCTTCTGGCTCGTTTGCTTGGTTTCATTAAGCTTACTGCTACTCCAAGACTTGCGATAATGGCTAAAATCGTAGATTCGATCATCAGACCAGCGTGATTGAACAGGGGCTGGTATTCTTGAGTACTAAATAGCAGCAGAATTACAGGGAAAATCTGCAGGTAATGATAAGTTCTAGCAAACATGCAGAGCAGTATAGGGGTATCGATATTGGAAGTAAATCATTTGTTCTGTCTCCATAAACGGAGGGGAGAAAAGTGTCTTATTTTAGGCGGTTTTACAATAAAAGTTTTTTGCGAAGACATATTATAAAGGCTTGTAATTTAAGGTAGATAGCCTCTCGTCTTTGGCCTAGCTGTTAATATCAAATTTTTTTTTGGTTGTTCAAAAGCTAGGAAAGCTAGATCCTATTCCTTGAGAATATTAAATCTCTTAAATAAACGATTTGGAATTCGGAGGAATCGGTGAAAGTTTTATCTATTGTTTTAATGTGTGCGTTTGGATTTACTCTATCAGCCCAAGCAGAAGAAGGCTTAGATGCTAGAAAGGCGAAAGCCCTAGAGATGATTAATCAAAGAATCACTAAGTTACAGTCGCACAAATCTTGTGTTGAAAAGGCTGCAAACAAAGAAGCTTTGGTGGCATGTCGTAAGGCTATGAAAGCCGATAGAATGGAGAGAATGAAGAACCGTGGTGGAAAGCGTGGTCCTAAAATGAGTGAAGAATAAATTTCAAGGGGCACCAAGCCCCTTTTTTTGGAATCTGTTAGCATTTATATCTTTTGAAATTCAATTCATTTAAATTTTGCTTGGATAAAACCATTATTAATGGAAATCCAAACTCAACTCTAAATTAAGGCTTATTAAATTTTCTTATTTCCAAATCCTGGAGATTCCATTGCTTAATTTTGGTCAGCTTCTATACTCCGTCTGAAGAATTTTTTTAGGAGTCAATTTTGAGTCAAAATGCGGTATCAGCCATAGCACTATTAGGGGGAGCCTTACTATCATTGATGGTTTTTTTAAATGCTAGTCTCGCATACTATTTGGGGCCGGTCCAAGCCAGTCTGGTAGTTCATATTGTGGGCTCCTTTGCCGCTTTAATATTGTTTAAAATTTCTTATCGTTCTATTGGCTTTAGAAGTCTTAAAAACTACCAATTCCATTGGTCCCATATGGTTGGTTTTTTCGGAGCCTTCGCTGTGGCATTGATCGGCTATACAGTAAATACAGATATTGGAATTTCAGGAACGGTAGGCTCTGCCGTGTTAGGTCAGATTGTATATGGTTGGTTTAGTGACTATTTTGGTTTTTTTGGATCGGGAAGAAAAAAGCCTAATTGGCAAGATACGGCTCAAGCCATATTTTTACTCCTAGGTGTGGGCTTGTTAATCAATGCTTAATTTAGTCTTTGTCTTATCCTTAGCATTTATAGCAGGCCTTTCTTTGGGCGTGAATCGATCTATTTTAGGAAAACTCGGTTCAGAGAGTAATCCTATTCAAGCCTCAGTACTGAATCATCTGAGTGGCACGATCTTTTTGGCTGTATTTATTGCTGTATTCTTTGACTTTCAATTTATCAACGAATTTAACAAAGTACCATTTCTGTCCTTTTGGGGCGGAGCCATTGGTGCAGTTTTTATTGTTATCACGAGTTTTGTGATTCCAAGAATAGGGGTATTGAAGACATCCATTTTCTTTATTGGTGGGCAAATTGTGTGTGGAAGTTTAATTGATATTTTAATGGAGAAAATTTCAAATATTCCTCAGGCGGCGCTTGGTATCGCTTTTATTTTACTTGGGCTTTGCTTAAAGTTAATCGTAGAAAAGCTATCTTCTAGAAAAGAAGCCTAGTGTTTAGGTTACACTTTTATGAAATTAATTGCGACCCCGTTTTATAGAGGTCGCATCGATTTTATTCTACATAATTGATGTAAAACGAATAATTCACTGACATACAATCGCCAGCAATTTCTTTTATGCTTACTTCTACTTGTGCATTCTCTCCTTCAGCAATGCTAAAGCTGTCGTAGTTAATTTCTGCCCTTGAAACTTCTACGCCTTCCTCGTTGAAACGAACTAGTTCTAGTAGGTAAGTAGGGGCAGTGCTGCACCCCATTTCAAAATAACTGGCTCCTCCACCAGCTAATTCCATAGATGTTGTGGAATCTATAGTGAAGATTTTCTTTACTTCCGCTTGGGATCCGTCAACTTCAACCAAATTTGCTACATAGTTTGCATTGGTAGAAATTTTTAGAACTTCCACATCTAGATTTCCTGGTGGGGTACCACCCCCGCCGCCTCCACCCCCACTTACATCCAGCTCGCAGGCACAAAGAACAAAAACACTTAAAATTAACGCTAATACTCCTTTCAATCTTTCCTCCTTTTAAAAGTTAGTATTACTTACTTTTATGTCTTGCCTGAGCTCAGGAGCAAGTCAAAATTCATCATAAGTATGCATTGCTTACTTATGAAGTATGTTAATGGTAGTATTTTCAGTATGTTAAGTGGGTAATGTATTTTATAACGCGCTGTCTATGTTTTGTTGATTTACTAAATAGTTTTCAAAGTATTGTGAAAAATACTGGTTGGAGAGGGAATTCTGCTAAAATTCAAAGGATATGAAAGCGATCATTTGCCTGCTATTTGTTTTTTTTATTTGTCCAAACTTGATGGCATCACATTATATTCTTACAAGTATTGAGCCGGCAACCAGAGGGCATTTTTTTAATGCCATTCGGGGAGATTATTGTAAGTCATCCGCCGCTTTTAAAAATGGTTCTCCTTTCTTTCAATCTATTAAAATTGCTAGCTCCTTTTTAAATAAAGAGACTGGAGTAATGGATTATGAGAGCAGGGGAATGATCTTACAAACTCGAGCTGAATTTAAGGAAGAGATTGATGCATTGTTAGAGTTCGTTCGCCATGATTGGTATGCTACAGGCGAATATAGTCTCAAAGAAGTAAATGATATATTTCTTAATGAACAAAGTCTTGATGTACTTAGAACTAGGCACTTTGTAGTAGAGGCTCCAGGGGAGAGGCTGTTTTCAAGTATCAGAGTTTATGAAAACTCAAAGTCCTATGAATTTTGGAATCGCTCTCAAGAAAAAATAGCACCTCCCAGAGATTTGATTTTTGAAAAGTTCAATATATCACAAGAAAATC
>JAYZXX010000037.1:0-6110 GCA_036140815.1 Bdellovibrionota bacterium
AGACAAAACCATGTATTTTAAAATTTCACCATTATATTCTTCTAAGAAGGCTCGACCCGTTTTTACATTGCCGAGAGACTTAGACATTTTCTGACTACCAAAATTTATAAAGTTGTTATGCATCCAGTACTTCACATACTCTTTTCCACAACAAGCTTCACTTTGCGCAATTTCATTCTCGTGATGAGGAAAAATCAAATCTTTACCACCGCCGTGAATATCAATTTGTTCACCCAATATCGCTTTGCTCATAGCAGAACACTCGATATGCCAACCTGGCCTACCATTTCCCCATGGAGACTCCCAATAAGGCTCACCTGGCTTCACAGATTTCCACAAAGCAAAGTCCATAGGGTTTTTCTTATCTGCATTCACTTCCACCCTAGCTCCAGCTTGAAGCTCATCTAAATTTTTCCCCGAAAGCTTTCCATAGGACTCAAATTTATCGATGGCAAACAAAACGTCACCGTTTACTTCATAAGCAGTCCCCTTTTCAACCAATGACTTTACGATATCAATGATATCATCCATATGTTCTGTAACTCTTGGATTGTGGGTATGGGGACGAAGACCTAATTTATCAAAATCCTTCTTAAACTCCGCGATGAATCTTTCAGAGATATCCTTTGGCTCAACCCCTTCATCATTGGCTCGCTTGATAATTTTATCGTCTACATCCGTAAAGTTATATACGAAGGTCACTTTGTAGCCGATATGCTCCATCCAATTTCTGACCATATTGAAGACAATTGCGCCCATATAATTGCCGATATGCAGGAAGTCATAAACTGTTGGACCGCAAACGTAGAGTTTTACCTCACCGGGCGTCAAAGGTTCAAAGGGCTCTTTTTTTCGAGTCAAAGTGTTGTAAATATTTAATTCCATTGGCTTCACCTATAACAAACTAATTTGAGTTAGTTTTAATCTTACATCTTCTTAAAAAGCTACGTTGACAGGTATGTAATTTTTACGAGATGCTTTAGGTCCACACTCTATTTTAGTACCCAGCAAGGAAGCGAGTGAGGATGGGCCACGGACGGCCCCTTTTTAAATTCCTAAATACAAATCATAAATTTACACTTACTTAACACTGGCGATTACTTTTTCAGCTCTCTCTAACAATTTATCTCTTGGGATCAAGGGCACCAGGTCTTTCAAGTCAGCACCTTGAGGCACTCCAACCACTGCCACGCGAATAGGCATGAATAAGTTTTTACCCTTCACTTCAGCTTTGGTTTGCACTTCCTTTTGAATCTCTTCGAACTGCTCCACACTCAAAAAAGCTTCAGACTTGGCTGCTACCAAATCCTTCCATGTAGAAACCACTTGCAAAGATTTCTCCCAAGACATGGTCTCAGCACCTGACTCTGCTACTTCAAAACTTGCTTCACTTAAATACTTAAACGGAGTAATAGCATCCAATAAAGTTTCCATTCTTACTTTATAAAGTTCCAAGGCCTTTTCTTGCCACTTCGGATCTTGCCAAGTGCTTTCAGCAGAAACATCAATTCCATTATTATTTAAAACCTCAGAAACCAATCCCCAAAGTTTTTCCGTGCTAAAAGATCTCAAATGTGTGGCATTCATCCATTTCAACTTCGCTTCATCAAATACAGCTGCTGAAGATTTAAAACGATCCATATCAAACTCTTCAAGCATCTGTGACATTTCCATAATCTCAGACTCAGAAGGACTACTCCAGCCCAGAAGAAGTAAATAGTTAATCAAAGCCTCTTTTGTAAAGCCTTGCTCTTTGTATTCATTAACAGAAGTGGCACCATGCCTCTTCGACAGCTTCTTTTTATCTTCGCCTAAAATAATAGAAAGGTGCCCAAATTTTGGAAGTGGGTAATTGAATGCCTCATACAACATGATTTGACGAAGAGTATTGTTTAAATGCTCCTCTGCACGAAACACATGAGTAATATTCATTAAGGCATCATCCACAGCACAACAGAAATTATAAACCGGCATGCCATTGGAACGTAAAATTACGAAATCACCGACCATGTCTTGTGGCCAACGAACTTCACCGCGAACCACATCATGATGCACAAACTCTTCCGCTTGTGGAACCTTAAAGCGTACCGCTCCTTTTTCTCCAGCAGCTAGTTTTCTCTCTGCTTCTTCTAAAGATAAAGAACGACAAGTACCATCATAGACTGGAGATTTTCCTTCTGCTTTGGCCTTTTCTTTTTTTGCTTCTAGTTCTTCATCCGTACAAAAACAATAAAAGGCTTTGCCGTCTTTCAATAGTCGATCAGCATGTTCTTTATAGATTTCTTTTCTTTCACTTTGAAAGTATGGGCCACACTCTCCACCAACTTCAGGCCCTTCTTGCCAATCAAAACCCAACCATTTCAAATCTGATAAAACCATTTCTAAACTTTCTTTCGTGGATCTGGCTTGGTCTGTATCCTCAACGCGTAAGATAAAATCTCCACCTTTGGCTTTGGCAAACAACCAAGAATATAAGGCTGTTCTCGCGCCACCTACGTGAAGATATCCTGTTGGACTAGGTGCAAAGCGGGTTCTAACTTTTTGCTGCATTTAAGGCCTCCTGAGACTTAAAAATATGAGGCCGTGTTTTAGCATATTTTTAGGCCCTGCGGTAGTGCTCTTAGGATGGGATGACTGTAGACGCAGCGAATTACTACACCTGATAAATTTAAGCCTAGATGCTTTATTTTCAAATTCTATTGGCTTTTTTGGAAAACAGCTCACTTTGATCAATTTCGACAATTGTGTGACATTTTACGCTTGCCCGGCCTTTCTAAACCCGAGCGAGCGAATACCCTAGTTCTAGAGGTAAAAATATGGTATGAGCTTTGCTCTTCAAATAGCAAAGAAGGGCAAAAAATGATAAACTTGAACTGTTTTACAAAGGAATTTTCTAACGGGACCGGCTTTCAGCAGCTAAATCTCATTTTAAGCAGCCTGAAACTAAATAAAATAAAACTCGCCAGCCTTTTCTCCATAGGCATATCCCTCCTGTGCCTATCTGCAAATGCTAATATTTTTGATTTCGAACAAAACTCTATATCCACCCCAAATATTACAATCGAAGACGAAAGTGCACTCTTACTCACTGACTATTTACTAAAAAACTTAAGCCCAGCTAGCTCCCAAATTAAGAACCCTGAATTAAAAAGAGTTTTTGAAGAACAATATAACGAATTAGAAAAAGTAGAGTTTTTATTAGAAAAAATAGATCAACGTAGCTCAGGCTCGGAAGAAGAGGATTTTCTTGCTTATTTCAACCAATCACTTGTTGAAAAAAGTAAACTTTCAAGGGATTTTGCTCGAAATGCAAAGCAATTGGCGGCAGCGAACTACTCACGAGACTCCATAGCAAAAATAGAACTCAATTCTGAAATTCTAGATTATGTCTTCAGAAGATATCGATGGACCGAGAAAAGCTTACCAGATGTTTTAAAACAAAAGATTTGCGCAAGTCTCGAAGGCCTTGTCCTTGCTAGCCAAGATACTTCTAAAAAAATTCAACTTTACTATCTGAATAGTCTTGTACAGCCTTTGGATTTAACCGAAGAATTTTATTGCGATCTAAAGGACAATCAGAGATTTTATCTAATAGAACAGATGAATGACGCCATGAAATCTTTAGAGATTGATTCCTTGGAGCCGAGCCCTGCTAACAACTCTAACTCTCAAACTCAAATCCATGACTACCAGCTAATCCCCAATACGGAGCTGAAGATTGATTTCGACGAAAATATCGCCTTTTGTCAGCCTGAGGAACAAATCCAAAGCGCGATGAAGAGTGTTCAAGTTCTGTACGGTATTCTTTCTGAGGACAGTTCCTGGAGAGCAAATATGAGTGACTTAATCATTTCTTACCAAAAAACTTCTAGATCAAATTGCAGAACTAGGCATCGTTTCCAAGGAAGAATAGACATAAATACTGTTATCACTGAAGACACCATGCAAAAAGTATTAAATCTATATTTTGCAAAGTGATTATTTGAGGCTACTTTCAACTCATTCGAAAAAGTAGCCTTTCTGATTTAGTAGAATTAAATATTCTTTACAATTTCAAAACTTTTCTGATCTAGCATTTGATAGGCTTCTTCAAAAGAAAGGCTTAACTTATTGGATAGCTCGCTAACCAATGAAACAAGCTCTACAGGCATTTCACCAGTTTCCTCATATATAGCAATTTCGGTTTGCACTTCAATTGCTTGCTCTTCCACGGTTTCAGACACAGGATCAGACAATAAAACTGAAGTACCTACCGTTGGAATTAGAGTAAGGATTGAAAGCAATTCTCCCCTAGTTGTTTTCATTTCCGCATTTGCAGTAAACGCAATTACAGAAAAAATAATACCAAGACATAGTTTTCCTAAAAGATTCATATTCCCCCCAATCTTTTTCGATTTATAATTATAATTTTCAAGTTTTGCCTTTGCAAGTTACGATATTGCTCAAGCTCCTGCTCTCTTTTTTTGTAATCCAATTTGACCTCTTGAAAAATAGAGTCATCTTCTATACCGGATACCTTATCCACTAAGCTTTGTAAGTCTTCTGCACTAGGTATACCATACGAGGAATCCAATAAAGTCTTCGGGTATTTTAAAGCATTTAAATGGACAAAGTTTCTCGCCTCTAAATCTTTTAAAAAACTGGAATAAAGCTTACTCGCCTTTTCCAAATACTCTTCTAGTTGGAGCTTTCTTTCGTAAATTAGTAATAGGCTATAGTAACTTCGCGATACATTAACATCTAAGTTTTGTAGGTAATTCTCATTAAAATCCAGTAGGTAAGACTTTCGCTCCCAAACCGACATTTTCTGATAAAATTTTAGCTGATTTTTTAGAAATGAGTTTAAAGCGAGCAAGTCTGATTCAATTTCATCAGCCGCCTTTTGCTTAGTTACAAAATTAATACTAGGTGCATTTTTAGAGCTTTCTACTAAATTCCAACGCCTAAACTCGTCTAAAACGGCCGCAGGAGTTCCTGGCTCCTGTAAACTTAAGTTCGGGTCTCCAATCACACCTGCCAACATAAAAAAAGCTTCAGAAGCACAGTTATTAGAAAAGAAACGATAGGTTCCAGCATAGTCCCAGTAGGTTTCTATCAAACTATTTAGAAAATCTCGCTTTTGAGACTTACTCAGCTGTAAAGGAAAAGACTCTAAATCCCGCGACTCTACTACATTGTATTTTTCTTTCACATCTTTTAAGGTGGAAAGATACATCGTAGACATATAGCCACCCGTTATGCCTTTCCACAGATCAATTTCAACGTCACCAATGTAAGCTGCAAAATTGACAACAATATGAGAGCTTAAATCGTTCAAACATTCTGGTCCCATCTTTGTCGCCGGAATCTTTTTCCCTGTTAAAGGGTCTTTTCTCTCTGGAGCACATATCACAAGGCGGTACATAGAGTGTCCAAACCAACTCATCGGCGAGCTTCCTTTAGAGGCCAACAAATAGTCAATACGATAAAGTCGATCGAAAGGAATCTCTTGCGTACGATTCCGCCCTTGGTCTTTAATGATCACAAAATTTTTGGAACAAATTTTCTGGGGAAACGGAATATGATTAAAATGTCTTTCAAAAAAAGAGTTAATCGCCGGGCGCTTACATTTGTATTCTTCGTCCGTCAAATAGGTATAGAAATTATGCTTTGCAAACATCAGATTCGATTGCTTTTCTCCAATATCTAAAGTTCTAAGGTTAAAGTCAGGATTTGCCACTCTCCCATGCAACTTAGCCAATTGTGAGAAGACGATATCATCACTAATATGGAGTTTTCTGGAATTTTGCTTTCTTAAACGGATGCACTCAGGTCTTCTTTGCTTCGTGTTACCAGGCTTCAAACTTCCATCACATCCACCAAGAGCCAACTTCTCAGAAATTTGATTCTGTTCGTAAACATCAAAATAAGTAAAAATCACCTGTTTTAAAACTTCCTTATTATACTTATCCTCACAAATGGATGTAGCCTTTGTAGGATAATTAATTATCAAGCTTGAATTTTGCCGCCTTAGAATTTCACTCTTCTGCTCCAATAATTCACAAAAACTCTTGTTAACATCATTCACCTCTATTTCCAGAAGTGGTTTAGCAACACTTATGAGTTTTGAT
>JAYZXX010000038.1:0-6368 GCA_036140815.1 Bdellovibrionota bacterium
AAAAATAGGTTCAAATATATTAAAACCTTAAATAATTCCGAGCAGAATTTTAATAAAAAAAATTTTAGGCTTAAAAGAAGTCCGGATTCAATGGGATATTTTCTCGAAGGACGCGCACCTCCATATACTCGCAGGTTTCGTCCGTTGGACTACATTACTAATTTATTAACTAAGAGCTTCTTTTTAGGCTTTTGGGACTTTTAGCAGGTATTTTTAGCGGACCGATCGCTTCATGCTAACCGGAGGTCCTTGAAGAAAACGACCCCAATGAATCCTCTTGCTAATATTAAGAATAATTAAAACACTTTTTATGAATGCCCCACCACATATGGCCGTCCATTCAAGCTAAAAACCTATCAGCTCTCCAACTCTCAAAACTTTACCTGTTTAACCAGACACAGCCCTCAATTTAAATGCTTTCCATCTTTTTAAACTTCTGCCTCAGAAAGCCTAGATTCCCATTTTCTTTAATGATATAAGCTCAAAACTAGCCGAATTAAAGGAGTCTGAATAATGATGAATCTAGAGGATATGGAAAATCGCCTAAAAACCCGTTTCCCTGACGCTGAAGTGAAACTTGCAGATATGACAGGTACTGGAGACCATATTTTTTTAGAGATTCAAACCAGCGAATTTGAGGGAATGCCTCGAATTCGTCAGCACCAATCTGTAATGGCAGTCTTCGACGAAGAGTTAAAGTCAGGAAAACTTCACGCAATTCAAATTCAATCGAAAGCAAAATAGTAATTAAGGAGATCTCAATGAGTGATGTTAAAGAAAGAATTGAAAAAATATTAGAAGAACATAAAGCGGTTCTTTTCATGAAAGGAACGCCTAGCTTTCCACAGTGTGGATTCTCAATGCGAGCATCTGCTATCCTTCAAGAACTTGGTGCTGACTATTTTGCAGTAGACGTTTTGGAAGACCCTGAAATCCGCGAAGGAATCAAAGTTTTCGGTAATTGGCCTACCATCCCTCAACTATATGTTAACAAAGAACTTCTGGGTGGAAGCGATATCCTTATGGAAATGTTCGAGACTGGTGAGCTAAAAGCAGCTCTTGAGGCTTAAGCCCTAATAAACCTATCTAACAAAAAGGCAGGTCTTCTAAGGCCTGCTTTTTTTATTCAAAATAAAAAGTAGCATTTACTAGCTGCATCTTCCCTGTAAACTAGAGTCAAAGTCTGAAGAAAAACCTGACAATTGGAATGAAATATAGGATATTCAATAGCGAATCAAAACAAGGATAGAACATTGTCATTGACGGAATTGAACGACTTTTTATCAGCAGAACAAATACAAACCGATAAAGACATATTAGATAACTACGGACGAGACTGGACTCGGTTTTGGCAAGCCAATCCATCTGTAGTTTTATTTCCTAGAACTACCGAAGAAGTTCAGAAAATCATTCTATGGGCCAATAAACATGCACTAAAAGTGGTTCCCTCAGGTGGCCGTACTGGCCTTAGCGGTGGCGCCGTAGCTAAAGACAAAGAAGTAGTTCTATCCTTAGACAAATTAAATCAAATTGAAAACTTTAATGAAATCGACAAAACCCTAGATTGTGGTGCTGGTGTCATCACCGAAGCTCTTCAAGATTTCGTAAAAGAAAAATCCTATTACTTCCCTGTAGATTTTGCCGCTAGAGGTTCAAGTCAGATTGGCGGAAACATTGCCACCAATGCCGGTGGAATCAAAGTGATTCGTTATGGAAATATGAGAGAATGGGTTGCCGGCTTAGAGGTTGTTACAGGTAAAGGAGAAGTCTTAAACCTGAACAACGGTCTTATAAAAAACAATACAGGCTATGACTTTCGCCACCTTTTTATTGGTAGCGAAGGAACCTTGGGTATCATTACAAAGGCAAAAGTTAAGTTCACCACACTTCCGAAAGAAGAGCAGGTTTTACTTCTAGCTGTACCTAGCTTAAAAGAAATCATGCCCATCTTTAAAGTCTTTACTAAGGAACTTCCCGTAACTGCTTTCGAGATGTTTACTGATAAAGCTCTAAAGTATGTTCTGAAATCAACAGAGCTTGCCTCACCTTTCCCCGATGACTACAGCACTTACTTGGTAGTAGAAGTAGAAAATCAAAACGAGTCCATTGAAGAGAAAATTATGGAGTGTTTTGAAAAGTGCATGGAAGAAGGCTGGATCATGGATGGCTTAGTCAGCCAAAGTCCTACTCAGGCTAAAGAGTTTTGGACTTATCGCGAACAAATCTCCGAAGCCTTGGCATTTGCTCCTCCTCACAAAAATGACATCTCTGTAAATGTAAGTAAGATCCCCGATTTTATTGAAAAAGTAGATCAAATTTATCAAGAAAAGTATCCACAGTTTGAAGTGATTTGGTTTGGCCACATTGGGGATGGAAATGTACATGTAAATATCTTACGACCACAAGATATGGAAATGGATGATTTTCTAAATGAAGTGCACAAAGTGGACGATATTTTATTTCAAGAAATTAAAGTTCTAGGTGGCAGTGTAAGTGCCGAACACGGTGTAGGATTGGTAAAAAAGAAGCCTCTGAGCTACACTCGAAGTTTAGAAGAAATTGAAATCATGAAAAGCATGAAGAAAGTTTTTGACCCGAACTTAGTTTTAAATCCAGGAAAAGTGTTTGATATTTAAAGTTTCCAAACTGAGAGATTCTTTTTATATCCTTTCCAAAGAATTTTTTAGGCCTGGGATTGAAGCTAATATTTTAAACAAACCCCAATACATTCTCCCCTTTTAACCTGAAATAATTTCAGCAATTTTAAAATGGATAGGCAAAGAATATGAAATTGCCTATTTATATAGGTTATCGGGAGGGGAAAATGAAATCAATCATTGTTTTATTACTGTTTATAAATCCCATTGCTATCCAAGCGAGCGAACAATTTAAAGCCGCTACTGACTGCCTAGAATATGAATATGAACTGGCAAAAGATGACTACAAGTACTCTGAACTGGCAAAAGTTCTTGAGTTCGAATCCTTCTTAAAGCTCCGTTGTGAACCAATTTTACAAACAGCAATTAATTCTTTACCAGAAAAAAATAAATACTTTAAAAAATCAGAAGTTTTGGACCTTACTTGTCCAAACTGTTTACGTTTCCAAGTTCTATGGGACTCTTCTGGAATCAAAAAAGTAGGGATTAAAAGAAACAATGTATTTTTAGTGAGTAAAGAATATTAAAAAAAGGCTGATAAAGATCAGCCTTTTTTTATACCAAACGAGTTTTAATCGAAGTATCAAGTGCGGCGATTTGCTCACTCAGCTCAGGACCATAACCCGCCTGAACATCCATCACCAAATATCCTATATTGGGATCAGTATTTAAATTTTGATACATGATATTTGCACCTAAAGAAGATACAATTTTAGTTACATTAGAAATAACTCCAGGTACGTTTTTATGAACATTAATAACTCGCCTAGCACCTTCTTGTGGTTTTCCACACTCAATGGCTGGAAAATTAACAGCTCCGCCAGTAAAGCCATCATTTAAAAAGCGGATCATACTTTCGGAAACTTCTAAACCAATCGCTTCCTGAGCCTCTTCAGTAGATCCACCAATGTGTGGAGTCAGAATCACATTATCTAAGCCTCGCAATAGAGAGTGAAATTCTTCTTCGTTATTTTTGGGCTCACTAGGAAAAACATCAACAGCAGCACCACGTAGCTTTCCACTTTGCAGAGCTTCCACCAGATCTTCGATAACAACAACGGTTCCTCTAGAAGCATTAATTAAATAGGCTCCTTGCTTCATTTGTCTCAAAACTTCTTTTGTCACCATATTTTTTGTCGAAGGTGTTTCGGGTACATGGAAACTTACAAAATCAGAAATTTCTAGCAGCTCTTCCAAACTGGAACACGGAGTAGCGTTTCCAAGAGGTAGTTTTTTAATAATGTCATAGTAATAAACATTGATGCCCATGGCTTCCGCTAAAACACTAACTTGGCTTCCGATATGACCATAACCAACGATTCCTAAATTTTTTCCTCTCACCTCGTGAGCATTTGTCGCGCTCTTCTCCCATTTTCCCTGATGAGCAAGCATACTCACGTGGGTTAATCTACGACTTAAAGATATAATTTCTGCAATCACCATTTCAGCAACAGACCTGGTGTTAGAATAGGGCGCATTAAAAACCGGAATGCCTCTCTCATTTGCTGTATTTAGATGGATTTGATTTGTTCCAATGCAAAAGGCGCAAATGCTCAATAAGTTTTTTGCTTCCTCTATGACTTTGGGGGTAATTTTTGTTTTAGAACGTAAACCCACAGCATCGTAATTTTTAAGTTCTTTAATCAACTCATCTTCACTCATCGCCGACTTGCGAAGATCAACATTAAATCCTGCATTTTCAAGATTCGTTTTAGCTACCTGGTGAATGTTCTCAAGAAGTAAAATGTCCATAAAGCCTCCGACTACATCCTATGAATAATTCGGAGGATTGTCATCGTAGAATCAATTTCCTAACCAACATCTTCTTGTGCAAACAAGCACTTTTTAAGCATTGGTATATCTTCAAAACAGCAGCATATTTTCTGCATCATATCAGTGCATTTTTTGCTAAAGCGCCCATTTAGTAAGCTCCAGTCCATCTAGATACTATCCAAGTGCTTAGGCCTATGATAATTTTATATTTCACTCATTTAGGGAGGAATCGTGGCCGGAAATCAATTTCGACTACTTGTTGTTGATGATGATAATCTTGTGATCCAAACCATGAAAATGGCTTTGCCTGAACAATGGTATTTGCGTGGGGTAAACAGCATAGAAGAGATTCCTTCGAACGAATCTTTTGATGCAGCTTTTGTTGATATGCACCTAACTGGTGACATCACTAAGCCAGAAGGCATCAAAGTCTTAGAAAAACTTGTTGTGGAGTTTCCACACACAGAATTAGTGGCAATGTCGGGTAACCTTGATCGAGAAATCATGGAAAAATGCTTAAAAGCTGGAGCTACAAGATTTTTAGCAAAGCCACTTTCAAAAGAAGAAGTGGTTTTGGTATTAGATAAGATTGAAGCCTTAATTCTTTTAAAAGCTGCAAGTACTAGATCCAATCACACCACTACTCCATGGATTGGTGAGTCTCAAGCATCGCAAGACATCAAAAGACAGTTAGCGGATCTTAAAGGCGAGTCGGGACCAATTTTAATCGAAGGTGAATCTGGAACAGGAAAAGAAGTTGCTGCAAAACTTCTTCACAGCCATGACAGCGGTCGACCTTTTATAACTGTAAATGCAGCTGCTATTCCAGAAACTGTTTTTGAGTCTGAGTTTTTTGGTCATGTAAAAGGGGCTTTCACGGGAGCGGATCAAAATAAAATTGGTCTTGCGGAAGCGGCTCACGAAGGTGATTTATTCATAGACGAGATCGAAGCTTTACCCCTTAGTCAGCAAGCGAAACTACTACGTTTTTTAGAAAGTGGTGAAATTCGCAGAGTAGGCGCAAAAGATTCAATTCGAGTAAAAGTAAGACTAATTGCTGCAACTAACAGAAACTTAGAGCAGATGGTAGAAAAAGAGCAGTTTCGAGAAGACTTACTTTGGAGAATATCTGGAAAGAAGCTTTTGCTACCTCCACTAAGAACCCGAAAAGATGATGTCACCATGTTATGCCAACATTTTCTAGATATGGAAAGACCTAAAAGAAATAAGCAATTGGCTGAAGATGCTATGCTTGCTCTTTCTAGATATGATTGGCCTGGAAATGTGCGTGAGTTAAAACGCGTCATAGAGAGACTGGGAATCAGCGCGCCTCTACCAATTATTAGAGCTGAAGATGTTAATAAAATCATTAATCCTTCTTTAACACCAAACACAAATAATCAATCTAGTGATATAGATTTATATCTTGGTCTATCTACCTTAATGGCCAATTATGAAAAACAAATTGTTGAAATGACTCTTGAGAAACAAAGGGATGTGGACGAAGCAGCAAAGATTCTGCAAATTTCTCGTTCTTCTTTGTACAAGAAGATCAAGGATCACGGGTTAGGATAATATGTTTGATACTCCAACTTGGAACGATGAAATTTTTAGAGGAAGTTTAGTCTACGTTGCTATTTTTATGGCCGTAATCGGTGTGGGTGTTTTCCCTTTTAGAAACAAAACCCCTCAAGCAAAAGCCACTTGGGCCAGTTGGATCAGCTGGATGCTAGCTCTACCCGTTTTAATCATTCTCCTTGCTTTAGAAGGAAGTTGGCCGCTTGCTGGCTTTGTATTTTTAAGCATTCTTGGAATCAGCGAATTTTTTCGAATCACTGGAATCTATAGTCATTATTGGTATCTGTGGTTTACCTATGCGGCAGCCGTAGCAACAGGTTTATGCATCCACTACAATTTGTCCTATTTATACAATCTGAT
>JAYZXX010000039.1:0-6780 GCA_036140815.1 Bdellovibrionota bacterium
ACTATATTAAAAAGGCACAAATGCAACTAAATCAACGCCCAAGAAAAACTCTGAATTGGAAAACTCCAGCTGAAGCAATGCAGGAACTGTTGCAATAAAAACTAGACACCACACTGCCACCCTTTTGACATTCGTTCGTTTTTTCGGATTGGATTTTGCTTCTTTCTCGGGCTTTCTCTAGTATATTTATTGAAATTATGATCTCAGATGCTAATTAAATGCGGATTCTACGAAAGAAATTGCTCTAAAGACTAACAGCTGCTAATTTTTATGTATGTTGATTACAAGATGGCAAGCGCCGCAAGTACCTAGTTTAGACCAGTTAAAGCTGATCCTTCATTCGGAAGGGGCTGAGTTGAAGGAAGAAGAGTTTCCAGCAAATTCAGAAGTGAAAGAGCATCGTCATCCATTTGAAGAGATTCGAATTATCTACAGTGGTAGTATGATCTTTAATTTTACTGGTAATAAAATTCTACTTCGCCCTGGCGATAAAATTGTAATCCCACCAAATACAAAACATTCTATGCACATTAATGGGGATGGGGCTTGCCACTCTGTGGTTGCTTATCGTCCATTCTAAATAAAAAAAAGCCTCTTTTGTAGAGGCTTTGTTGTTTCTGATTTTAGCTCCTGCAATTCATTGAATCTACTGTGGAGGATGTGCTGTAGAACCAATGTTCTAGAGCTAATGTTTTAGGCTACTTCGTTCGTTGTTAAAACTAGTCTCTTCAGCCAAGTTTTTTCTTCGTTCATATCAAAGCCAATCATTTCAGCTCCTTTAATAACACCCGTGAAAACTCTTTTTAATGTATCTAGTTCTTCGAAATCCATAGGCTCTTCTCTAAGGCATTCTTCAATTGCCTCAAAAACACTGATGCAATCTGGAGTGGTTACAACCTTTGGGATTTTGTTCATATCTAGTTTTGCAACTGGAAATGGCTTAAATCCGATTAATGTGTCTGTTACTAAAAGTTTATCTCCAGTTTTTAGGTTTACCTGAAGAAAGTGTTTTCCATCTCTGTCAGTTCTTTCTAAAACTTCCGAAATGGCCGCTTTTAATAGATGAATGCTTTTCAAGTCTTCTTTTTGAGTGATTGCAATTTCAAAGCTGCTCTCTTGGAATTCTAATCCACTAACCGTATTGATAAAGCTCTTGATGTTTTCTGTTAGTTCCAATTCTATAATTGTTGTATTGTTCACTATGCCCTCCACATTTTTGGTCACAAAGACCTATCGTTAGGTCCAGGCTCATCCTTTAGACTAGGGGATAAAAGTATAGGAGTTCTGGTCCGAGGTCCTGTATTAGTTTGAAACCAAATTAGTAAAATCTTAAGGAAGTAGGAAATGCTTCGACTTGGAAGGCTTTGGAAGGATTGCTTTTATTTTATCATCCATCTTTTGTGCTTTGCGAATATCTAACTTAGATCGATAGTATTTTATAGGTTCCTTATAGGATAGCATATAGTTGTGATCTTTCTTTCTGCCCGAGGAGCGAATAGCGGCAATGGCAAAAGGCTTGATTTCTTCCGTGATCCAAAAATCGATGGTTTGAGAGTTCTCATTTATTTGGTATTGGCTTGTATTAAAAGTTTTTAAGTCGGTACTTACCTTGGCATTTCCGATTTTTTTAATTTTACCATTAGGCTTGAAGTCTAAGAAGCTAGCCATCTGTACGCCATCATAACCCTGTAGGTATTCGTCATCAAGGCGATATACTTTGTTACCCAGAACAGGGGAGTTTATAAACGCATCTGAAATGTATATCTTCTTATCTTTTATTTTGAGATGAAACTGATGTGTCATTTCTAGAGGGATAAAAGAAGAAACATTGCTATGTATTTCGATCACTAGTTTTTCAGTACTACTAGAAACAACAGCTAATATGATTTTAGATTGAATTGAGCCAAAACTTAAATCATAACTATTTCCCGAGGATTTCTGAAAAATTTGCAGTTTAGCTTCCTCTGCCTGAATTCTTTCGAAACTCAAAAGGCATAAAAATAAGATTAGAAGGGGCCGTATCATTTTATTCTTCCACGATAGCATCTAATGCTTTGATTTTTTGATCAACTAGCTCTCCAGAGTTCTTTAACTGATCCATTAGAAACTCTTTCATTTCTGCCTGATTCAGTTGGTTGATTTTTTTTCCTTTATAAGTTTTTCCTGCATATATCTGGCCAATTAAAGACCTCATTTCTTCTTCACTAACCTTAAGCTCTCCTTGATTTGCACCCATCAGACTCTCTAATCCAGAAGGCTCGGTAGTAGCCTTCTTTCCTGACCGTAAATCAAGGTCTTCAGCAAAAATAGAGTGGCTCATTAGTGAAATGACTAGCAAAGCGAGGAAATGAATAATAGAAAAATTAGGTTTTAGCACAAGGGCTCCTTATGTTTTCTTATCGGGATTCTCGATTAAAACCTTAGTCTAGCGTGGTAAAGCTGACCTGCGCATAGCATCCGACCTGAAGTAGAATTAATGCATTGGTATCTGATAAATGCCTGTAGTTTCTAAAGGGATTAATTTTGCAGTCGAGAAGATTTTTTAATTTTTTTGTAAAAACCTTGTGCACATTTTTAATTTGCTTTCAATTAATGGGAGATGAAGCTCTACCCAAATACGAGTTAGGTATAGGGATAGGAGATCTCTATTTACCAGACTATCCTGCGGCGGATCAAAATACTAATTATTTAATTCCATTTCCATTTTTTGTATATCGCGGTGACTGGATAGAGGCAGATAGAGATGAAGGAATTCGATCCAAACTATTTTCTGAAGCGAGTATTGAGCTTAATTTAAGTTTTGGAGGAGGTTTTCCTGTTGATTCTTCAAAGAATACCGCCCGTGAGGGGATGCCCGACCTTGATTGGATGTATCAATTTGGACCAAGTCTTATATATCGATTAGCTCTAGAATCTTCTAGTCTAAGATGGAGTTTTCATCTACCTCTTCGTTTTGTAGGAAGCACTAGCGGTAAGCATACTGAAGAGCAGGGGATACTGTTAAATCCAAAAGTACAAATTCAAAACTCACTAGCATGTAAGTTTAGTTGTCAGGTGAGCTTTGTTCTTGGTGCAAACTTGGCAACTCAGAAGCTCAACCAGTATTTTTATTCTGTAGAGCAAGAATTTGTTAGTTCGAGTAGGCCATTTTACAATGCAGAGGCAGGCTATTTGTCTGGTTATTTAAGTTTGCGATTTACGACTCACTATCATAAAAACCGATGGGGACTAACTTTCACCTATGCAAATTACTCCTCCAGCGCAAACGAAGATTCGCCGCTCTTTAAGTCGAAGGAAAGTAGAAGCTTATCTATCTATTATGCTCGAGACCTATGGAAGGCAAATACAATATTTGAATGAGGGAAAAGTATAAAAATTATGAATTTTTACGTCTAAAAAGGCAAGAAATTGCGCTTTAATTGCGGATGAAATTAAATTAAGTCCCTGATGTTTCTTTATCTATTGATTACAGGTCAAAACAGATTTCGGATTAATAAGATATCAAAACTACATTCAAAGGCTTATCTAGTTCTATCCACAAACAATTGGGGTAGTAAGAAAAAGGCTCTAAAGCAGGGTGACTGATCTTCGTCTAGAAATGGCCTTTTCATTGCAAAACAAGCTCTAATTTCCCGATAAGTTAAGTTCAGAGGTTGGTTTGAACTTAATTTTACAAAAGCTTGTACAAAACAAAAAAAGAGAATGGATTGCATTTTTAATCATGCAAGTTTTACTGATTTCTTTTTGCTTCCAAACCTATGAGTTCCTTAATAAAAGCGAACAGCAGAGTTATCAAAATGAAATGTATGAGATTGGTTTGTTAGAGAAAAATAATTTTGAAAGAGATCTACAACATCGTTTGCTGGCTTTTGATCGCTTAGCGCTAAGAACAAGAGATACCTCTAAAACCACAAGGCAGAATTGGTATGAGGATGTAAAGAACTATTATCGAGACTTTCATGGAACCATCGCAATTGAATTTGTAAATAAAGACTCAAAGATAGAATGGATTTATCCAGTAGCAGGTAATGAAGAAGTAGTAGGTAAAAAGCTCAATCAATCTGGTGAGCGTAAAGTGAGCCTCCAAGAAAGTATTTCTAGAAGGCTTGGAACTTATACAGAGCCTCTTGATTTAATACAAGGAGGTAGAGGCTTTTTGTCTTTCCATCCTGTATTTGACAAGAAGAACGACTACCTTGGTTACATAGTTGGAGTTTTTGATGGAGAAAAATATTTTTCCGAATTGGAAAGTTTTGATTTCTACATCGAAGTCTCTATCGCTGGAAAATTGGTTTTTTCCAATTTAAAAGAAATTCAAAATTTAGAAATAAATAACTTTCGCCAAAGTATTCCTTTGAAACTATCTGGAGCTCAAGGGAAACTTACAATTATTCCAAATCAAAGATATTTGACTTCTATCGACCAAAGAAGCAAAGCTTTGGAGTTTGTGTTGGCGATTTTTGTTGTTGGTTTTTTAATCTCCTTGATTATTTTATCTTACGTTCATTTCTTGGTGAAGCAAGAGGCACAGAGAATAAATGCAATAGAGGTTTCCAGGCTAGCCTATGCTGGAAAACTATCTGCTGGCTTAGCTCATGAAATAAATAATCCTCTAGCTATAGTAAAGGCTTCTACAAAGAGACTGTCTCGATACAATGATTTTTCGGATTCGAAATCAGCTAAAATACTAGAAGACGTATTCCGTGCAGTATCTAGAATTCAAAAGCTCACACAAAAGTTGGTTTTCTTCGTAGAAAGCCCGGTAGCAAATCAGGCGCCTGTGAGTTTAGCGGGATTGGCCTCAGAAAGCATTGAATTACATTCAAAAGAATTAGAGGGCATTCGTGTACAGATTATAAGTAATTTGAATCGAGACTATTTAATTAAATATCCTGTTCGTTTCAAACTCTGCCTAGATCAATTGTTCAATAACAGCATTGAGGCACTAAGGGGAAGGCTGGATGCTAAGATCACTTTAACAATATCTGATACTAATAATTTTATAAAAATAGTTTTAGCAGATAACGGGGTAGGTATTGATGCTGAAAGCTTAAAGGAAGTATTTTCTCCTTTCTACACTACGAAATCTCTAAAGAGTGGAGCTGGTTTGGGTTTGAGCTTTGTAGAAAAAATTGTACAAGATTTCAATGGCCAAGTTCATATCAAATCAAAAGAGCGAGAGGGAACAGAGGTAGTTATAAAGCTACCAAAGAGTGAATTAAGGACTAGTGAAAGCCAACAGGTTAAACAAGTTTGCTGAGGATACATCGTTAACTTAAGTTCAGTGTTGAGAGTCACTCTACTATCGAAGTATAGCTCATTTTTAGTTCCAAACTTACTATCTTAGACATCGATACATTGGGCACATTTACTTGTTTTTCCAGTTTTCAGTTTTACCTGGATAGGCTTTATAGCCAATTGCTGTCTCGTTTAATAAACTCAAGTTCATTGCCAGTAATTGAAGGGTAAGTTTTTTATAACTAGAAACAGGTTCACATAATAGCGATACTGTTAACTAAAATTTATGTTTCTCAAGGTCTTTTAACTATATTCAGATGAACCTTCTAGTAAATTGCATTATCGTTTAAGGAATACAGGCCAATTACTCTCACTCATCTCCAATTGCAGACTTTAGTTTCTTATAAAAAAATGAAAGATAAAATCTGGTTTAATTTGCTCTAATAGAAACTCTCTTCTAAAAAAAGTCTGTAATTTGGCCTCTATAATCTAGTTATAAGTGGGGCGCCTTCATTTGGGTGAATAACTATAAAAGGTAGACTTCGTTAAGAGCCTCAATTTTGTTTAAATTTGGTTTCTAATGAATTCTATATCCGTTAATAAACTCAAATGCCTAAATGCTTTTGTATTCGGAATTAAAAAGTTCAGTATAATCAGGTTAGTATTATGGGAACTCAATTGGCTTTTAAGAAAGGGATTTAAAAATTTAGAAGCATGGATTGCGAAGAAGACTCATCTGTTCGTTATGAATTCGATAATGTCTATATAAATATAAAACGATTGCAGGCTAGAGTTATAGATTTTGTGTAGTTTTATAGGGGCGGTAGAGTTAAGTCTTAGTTTTTTAGAATAAAAATGCAAAAAAATGGTTGTAGAGATCAATTTGGGGTAGTCCTAATAGGTTCATAGGTGTTTCTGTTAGGCATTCTTTGTAAATCCGTAACTACCTATGTTAAACAGAAGCTTATTTTTTTTCAGTTATTTCAACTACTTAATTAAAATTCATAGAATTAAAAAAAATTATATTAAGAAAAACAAAAATGAATATTGACCCAAAACCGGTTTTCAGCGATAACTCCTTTCACCGGCGAGATGGAAACAACTTACCGGCGGATGGGGGCTTAGCTCAGTTGGTAGAGCACCAGCTTTGCAAGCTGGGGGTCATCGGTTCGATCCCGTTAGCCTCCACCATTTCTTCTTTGGCTTTTTTGAGGTCAAAAAAGCGAAGGAAGAAATGGTTTAGGTTACGAGTTATCAATTTATATAAAGTTGATAAAGCAAGGTTCTGATAAACTGAGTTTTAAGTCTTTGCGCTAAGTTCCCGGTTCTTAAATAGATAATGTATCATTGATATATGATCTGATTTTAAGGCTTTTTAAAGAAGCTAATTAAGATTATTTTCTTTAAAAAACTTTAAAAAAATATTGACGAGAAGCTAATAAAAATAGATATTGCTGCTTCGTCAAAATTTGCTCTTTGAAAACTAAATAGCTAGATAATATGGTTTTTGGGTCCGCGTCGATTAATTTTTTTAATCGACCA
>JAYZXX010000040.1:0-4227 GCA_036140815.1 Bdellovibrionota bacterium
TCCAATGCGGGCACTTGCTTCTACTTGCTTGATATCGCCAGCAATGAACATCGATACTTTGATATTCTTTTTATGAAGGCTTTCTAGCATTTTCTTTAATTTCTTCTCTAGCTTAACAACATCAAGGCCGCCTTCTGTAGTTAGTTCCTGACGTTTTTCTGGAACAAAGCAAACCCAATCCGGCTTACGCTTTAAAGCGATTTTCAACATTTCGTCCGTCGCAGCCATTTCTAAATTGATTAAACAAGGACGTTTTTTACATAGAAGTTCAACATCTTTATCTTGGATATGGCGACGATCTTCACGCAGATGAATTGTAATTTGCTGTGCTCCCGCTTTTGCAGAAATCTCTGCGGCATCTAAAAGACTTGGATAGATGGTAGTTCCGCCACGAACTTGACGTAGTGTAGCCACATGATCAATATTCACACCGAGGCGAATTTTTTTCTTTTGATTTTTCATTTTTTTCTCTTAGCTAAGCTCTTTTTTCAAACAATCACCAAGTCGATCGGCATAAGCCTCGATTTTATCTAAACTTGGTCCTTCCACTAAAACTCGAACTAAGGCTTCCGTACCCGAATAACGAACAATCACTCGACCTTCTTTGTCTAGCTCTTGTTCTACAAATCCCAATTCTTTTTGGAACGATAAAATATCCTCTAAAGGAGGTTTTGATTTTACTCTAACATTTTTCATCACTTGTGGAGTGGTTTCAAATAGGTCACTCAATTGTGATAATTTCTTAGATTTTTGCAGCATCACCGCAAGTACATTCAATGCCGCAACAATTCCGTCACCAGTGGTAGAATGCTCTAAAAAGATGATATGTCCAGACTGCTCTCCACCTAAAACAAAACCACCCTCACGCATTCGCTCGACAACATATTTATCACCTACATCGGTTTGCTCAACTTTGATTCCGTTCTTTTCAAAAAATCGAAAAAGACCAAAATTACTCATTTTCGTACAAACCACAGTGTCTTTCGCTAACTTCCCTTGCTCTTTTAAATGGATTCCACAAATGGCTAGAATCTTGTCACCATTAATGATCTTGCCTTTTTCATCAACCAAAATCACACGATCTGCATCACCATCCAAACAAATTCCTAGATCGGCACGATACTTCGTAACCGCCTCTGCCGTTGCCTCTGGGTATAAAGCACCACATTTAAAATTGATGTTGGTACCATTTGGCTCATTTCCTAAAGGAATAACTTCAGCCCCTAACTCTTCAAACACACTACGCGCTACTTTGTAAGAAGCTCCGTTGGCTGTGTCTAAAACAATTCTTACGCCAGTAAGGTCTTTACTTAATGGAAAACTATCTTTAGCAAATACCACATATCTACCGGTACTATCTTCGATTCGTTTACTTCTACCAACTTGTTCAGCTGGAGGTAACATTTCACTAAGTGACTCTAGAGAAACTAATCTTTCAATGATCTCTTCTTGCTTCTTAGAAATTTTAAAACCATCGGAACCAAAAATTTTGATTCCATTATCTTGATATGGATTGTGTGATGCTGAAATTACTATCCCCGCATCAGCACGCATATTTTGTGCTAAAAAGCCAATCCCTGGAGTAGGAAGTGGACCAACCAACTGAACATGGACTCCTGCGGAATTTAAACCACTGGCCAATGCCATTTCAATCATATATCCAGAGAGACGAGTGTCTTTTCCGATTAAAACTTTAATCTCTTTCGCATCGTTGGCCTCTTCTCGAAGCATTAAGCCTAAGGCTTGCCCCACACGCACAACTATTTCTGGCAACATAGGAAATTGATTTGAACGCCCACGAATTCCGTCAGTTCCAAATAATTTTTTAATCGAAGACATTACTTCTCCTTCTCTTCAGTGCTGCGCACTACTAAACGAATTTCTCTAGGAGTCATTGATAACACTCTGAGGCCATTTGGCAAGATCAAACTCTTCGGGCGCACTCGAATCCGACGAATTCCTGGGTGATCAATCAATTGGCCTAAAACAAGTGCATCATTTTCTAAAATAAATTTACGAATTAACTTGGGAGGACCTTTTACCTTCACTTTAACCACATCATAGCTAGCCTCCGTAATTTCAAGACCACTCACTAGCCCCGCAAACTCCACTTTTAAATTAATGTCATCCGTTTGATGTCCTCTACCTAAAACCAACAACCAAATTAAGGCTGTGATCAATAAAGCCATGATTTTGTAGGAAATATTTTTTACTAAGAATTGCCAAAGACCAACAAGGAATTTCATCTTCTAAACCCTCACGTCTTTCGCTTTTTGAATGTCTACATTAAAGCTGTCATAAAGAGTTCTTCGTAAACTAGCTAAATCTAAATCTGTGGTTAAACCACCATGCTCTGCCACCGTAATCGAACGATTTTCCTCTGAAACTACAATCACTAAAGCATCCGTTTCTTCGGTGACCCCAAGAGCGGCTCGATGTCTAGTTCCCAAGCGCTTTGAAATGTTTGTGTTTTTAGATAGTGGCAGAAAACAACCTGCACTACGAATACGACCACCTTTAATAATCAAGGCACCATCGTGCAATGGACTTGAAGTCATAAATAAAGAATCGATCAACTCAGCTACCACTTCAGCATCCATTGCCACACCACGTTCGATAAAATTATCTAAACCCACTTCTTTTTCCAAAACAATCAAAGCACCCGTTCCCGCGGAAGAAAGAAGCTTTACGGATTTAATGATTTCTTCCATCACCTTCGCTTCTTGGTTGATTCCAACCCCTAAGAAAAATGGATTTCGTCCAATGAGAGCCAATGCTCTACGAATTTCACCTTGGAATAATATAACAATTACTAAAAGTAGGTTTTCGAAAAACTGTTGAAGCACCCAGTTTAAAGTGTCAAATTGCTGCCAAATACTAATGAAATAAGCGGATGCTACGATTCCAAGACCGGCCAGCATCTGAACAGCTCCGGTTCCTCGAATGAACAGAAGGGCTCTGTATACCAGAACCCATACTAAGATAATGTCTACCAGGTCCATCCATCCTAGATGAGGCCAGATATTTAAAATGTTGGACACCCAAGCGTCAAAATTCAAAGCTGCAAATCCTATGAGCGATAAAATTTATATTAAGCCATAACAGGGTCTGAACCACCAATTTTGTCATCCCCTTCTTCAGCCTTCTTCTTTTTCTCTTCTTCTTCTTTTCTTTCTTTTTCAGCCAATTTTTCAGCAGAAGCTTTATCTTCTTCTTTTAGACCTGATTCACGAATACTACGAGCTTGCTTTAAGTCTTCGAGACTAGCTCCTTCACAAATCTTATCCACTTCACGACCATCAATGGTTTCGAACTCTAGTAATGCTTGAGCAATCACTTCTAATTTATCGCGATCTTCAACCATAATTCGACGAGCTTCACCTAAACCAGCATCGATAAAGGCTCTTACTTCTTCATCAATTTCATTAGCAACTCGATCCGAGTACACACCTTCTGGCTGTCCAGAATGGTTCATCCCTAAGAACACAGGGCCATTATCACGCTCATAAGCTAAAGGTCCAAGCTTCTCACTCATACCCCACTCACAAACCATTTTACGAGCAATGTCTGTGGCTTTCATAATGTCATTTGAAGCACCACTTGTAATTTCGTTAAAAACAACTTCCTCAGCAACACGACCACCAAAAAGGTAAGCCAACATAGCCAGGGCTTTCGATTTAGAATAATTTAAACGATCCTCTTCCGGTTGAATTTGAGTTACCCCCAAAGCCATTCCACGAGGTACGATACTCACTTTACCAATTGGATCACCGTCTTTTACACGAACAGCTACTAAAGTATGTCCAGCCTCATGGTAAGCCGTAATCTTGCGATCTTCCGCACTAATTACCATGGACTTTCTTTCAGCACCCATTTGCACTTTATCTTTTGCTCTTTCAAAGTCATCCATATCTAACTGACTTTTAGCCGAACGAGCTGCCATTAAAGCGGCTTCATTCACAAGATTTTCAAGGTCAGCGCCTGTAAAACCGGGAGTAGCCTTTGCCACTTTTTGTAAATCCACTTCTTTTGACAATGGAGTCTTGCGAGAATGAACCTTCAATATCATTTCGCGACCTTTAACATCAGGCTTACCAACCATTACACGACGATCAAAACGACCTGGACGCATTAAAGCTGGATCTAAAATATCAGGGCGGTTTGTAGCTGCGATTAAAATAACTCCATCGGTACTTTCAAAACCATCCATTTCAACCAATAACTGAT
>JAYZXX010000041.1:0-2746 GCA_036140815.1 Bdellovibrionota bacterium
TTAAGACTGACAACTTGCTAGCAAGAAAATATCCTCAATATGAAGGATTAACATTTCGTGTAAGTCAAAGACAGACTCGGCTGAGTAAATTTGAAATACTAGGAGATGAAAAAGAGTCAATCTTCGAATATTATTTTTATCAATTTATGAGTACTGGATTGCTCCAATTGAGAGAGTACAACTCTTTACTGGGTCCTTCCGGAAAAAACTACTTAGAAGCATTTAATAGTTATTATCAGGCTTCCTCTTTAGAATTTAAATTAAATACTACCCAACGAAAAGCTTCGTTGAGACCTCATGTTAAATTTGAGAGTCTATTTGCTGAAACGATTTCTGACTATTTTGCGCAAATATCCAATGAAGTTTACATTTCGGGAAATTCAATTGTTTTACATAGACATGCAGAGCTATCCTTTGATAGCAAATTTTTAGATGTATATTATGTTTTTCCTCAATCTGCAGTTGAGTTAGCAATGGCCAAGAAAAATGGGGAAGCTGTTTTAGGTGAAGTGATCTTTTTTGAAAAGGGACTGGACTCAGATCGAAAGTATCGTTTTCTAGGAAGAGGGCAAATTAGGGCAGAGCTATTTTCGCCTCATCCATCTTAATTTTTTATTGCCTCTTCTACTAATCGTCCCATTTTACCTGCATTAAAATCATCTATCGCCTGTCTGATTTCATCTCTTGTATTCATCACAAAAGGACCATAAGCTGCTACAGGTTCATCAATAGGTTCTCCATTTAAGACTAAGAGGTGTGAATCATTGTCTAAGTTTAACTGGATTTGTTCTCCATCTCGATCGAAAACCGCAATTTCACCTTCTTTAATTTTTTTATCTTCAAAACTACTGCTACCCTTAAGTTGAACTACAATGGTGTTCGTCTTATCTGCAAAATTTAAATCAAGACTTCCTTCGCTTTTGTGAAAAACCTCAAAAATATTCATAGGAGTGTGGGTGAGGGCAGGTCCTTTTTTGTCGTGATAAGAGCCAGCAATGATTTTTAACTCTGTATTGTCATGGTTTAGTTTTAATACAGGAAAATCCTCTTTGTTCATTGACTGATATCTTGGTTTAGTCATTTTACTTTTGGAAGGGAGGTTAACCCAAAGTTGTACCATTTCAAAAACCCCACCTTCTTTAGCAAAATCTCTTGAATGAAACTCTTCATGAACAACACCAGACCCAGCCGTCATCCATTGAACTCCTCCTGTGGTAATGGTTCCACCTCCTCCACCGGAATCGCGGTGATCAATTTTTCCTTGAATGGCAAATGTCACCGTCTCAAATCCTCTATGAGGATGTTCCCCAACACCTAATTTATTATCAGTCGGTGCAAACTCCATTGGGGCTGCGTGATCTAAGAGAATAAATGGGCTTAGATGATAGTTTTCATTGTCGTGCATTGAAAACATTGTACTTACATAAAAACCATCCCCCACCCAATGCTTTTCTCGAGGAGAGTATATCTTGTAGAGCTTTTTTGCTGATGCCATAATCTGATCCTTTTTATAGAACAAGCCACCTAAGCCACTGATGCTTAGGGCTCCAAGAAAGAATTTTAAAAATTTCCGTCGCCCAAGTGAGCTAAGTTTTTCAATCATCAGTTTTATTTTACAGACAAAGCAGTTTTCTTTCTACGCATTAAACAAAAAGATTGGATCTTCTAGTCTAGACTTGAGACAAGAGGCTTTATTTGGCCTAGGGTTTAATTGATGAATCTGAGAAATTCATACCGCCGCACTACTGAATAAAATGAATGAGTTCGAAATGCCACAAGCTCTGTTTATTTATGAGAATTAAAGATCAGCGTAAAAATGCAAAACGGAAAGTTATGAATTCGCTGTTTCTGTTTATTTAAAGCGTTTTCTAAAATATACTTCCGGCATGGCAAAACAAAAAGTTCATATATTGTGGTTTCGACAAGATCTAAGAGTAAAGGATAATCCTGCTTTAAACGCCTTGGCAGAGGTGGAAAGTATTTTACCAATTTTTATATTGGATGATGAAAACTCTGGAGAGTTTAAACGAGGCGGAGCAAGTCGTTACTGGCTCCATAAAAGTTTAGATAGTTTGAATTCTAGCCTAGATTCGAAACTGAATCTGTATCATGGGAAAGCTGATGAAATCATAGAACATCTAGTGGAATCCTATGATGTACAATCGATACATTGGAATCGTTGTTATGAGCCCTGGAGAATGAAGCGAGATAAAAAAATAAAAGATTTTCTTAAATCTAGTAAAATTGAAGTGGAAAGTCATAAGTCTGATTTACTTTGGGAACCATGGGAAGTTCTAAAAGATGATGGTGACCCGTATCGGGTTTATAGTGCTTATTATAAACGCCTTTTGAAAAACACAAATCTTGTTAGAACTCCTGAAACAAAAAAAATTAAAGCCGATCTTGTAAAAGATAAGTCTTCTAAATACTTAGATCAGTTGGGTCTATTTCCCAAAATTAAATGGTATACAGAAATGGATAGCTTGTGGCAGCCAGGGGAAAAGGGAGCTCATAAAAACTTTCAAAAATTTTTAAAACATGGAATTAAAAATTATAAAGAAGGCCGTGACTTCCCTAAACTAGAAAGTGTATCGAGATTGTCGCCTCATTTACATTTTGGCGAAATTTCAGTCGCAGAGATATGGCATCATGTTCGAAATAACTTCACGGATAAAAATGCCGGCCACTTTTTAAAGGAAATTGCATGGCGAGAATTTTCATATCTTTTGCTCTATCATTTAATTTA
>JAYZXX010000042.1:0-3917 GCA_036140815.1 Bdellovibrionota bacterium
CTTAAAAAAATAGCGATTCCAATACTAATAGAGTACATTCTAGGCATGGATTTTTTGTTTTTTTCTCCGGATAAAACCTTCTCCGGTGTACATATATTGCCAAAGCGATAATGGATCAGGTAAACTGCGAACCATAAAATTATCGGTATTATTAGCTCATGAACTTCTAGCATAGATGATCCTCTGGCTGTAAAACTCAAGTAGGTTTAATTAACTCAACGAAGCTAGTCTTCTGTCAAGGTGGAATCGGTTTATATTATGAGTATCACTAATTATTTCGATAGTTTAGTAAATCTCAAAAGAAGTAATGAGAACTATCCTCAAGAACTTCATGGCATTCAAAATCCGAGTATTTTATCGCTAAACCCAGACCTTTATCGTGAACAGAAAACTTTAATCATCCTACCAAGCGATGATGAAATAGAAAAGCTCGAACATAGTTTCAGTACCTTCACCAATTTGAAAATCTGCAGCTGGAAAGCGGATTCTCATAACCCATACAATAATGTCTTTACCAGCTATAATGCTGTTGCTCAAAGAACTGGATTCTTAGCGAAAGCAGCTGAGGCAACCGAAGGTGTGTTTCTCGTACATGCCAGAAATCTCGTAAACTATTGTTCTCCAAAAGCTTTTTTCGAACAATGCTCTATAAAAATAAAACAAGGCTCTTCTGTTTCTGCAAACTTCCTTAGTGAACTAAAAGACCTTGGCTATCGACAAGTTGATACCGTTGAAGACCCTTTAAGCTTTTCAAGTCGTGGTGAGATTGTAGATATCTATTCCCCAAATCATGACCAAGCTCTACGAATAGAATTCTTCGATACAGAAATAGAATCCATTCGATTATTTGATCCAGAGATGCAAAAGAGCTCAGAAATCATTAGTGAAAGTATTATCTCACCAGCTCTAGAAGTCTTGCATGCCCGCTTAGATATTGAGGAAATTATAAACCACTGGAAAAAAAGCTGTGAAGAGACTGGAATTGATTGGGCTTCCAATCAAGCCTATATTTCAAAACTAAATCGACGACAAAATTTCGAGGGTATCCATTATCTTTTTCCTTATGCACATAAAGAGACTGTAGAGCTCCTAGATTACTTCTCAGATAGTTTAGTTTTCTATTTCGATGCTCACGAATGTTTAAGGCAATGGGATTTACACTACCAAAATTTAAAAACAGCTTATGATAATTTTGATGAAGAAAATATTCGACCACCTTTTAAGGATTTATATCATGAGCCAAGTGGCTTTCATAAGCTTGGAAGCAAAACCTTTTATCTTAACCCCGTCCAGGTTTTAGATGACGATTTTATTAAGTCAAAAGGTGGGGCTGAATATAAAGTAAATCTCAGTTTATCTCGAGCGGAAAATCGCGCTCCACAGAAAAATAGCGATGAAAACCCTGTTATTGAAAAAATTAAGTCTTATAAATACCAAGACCAAGCTGTTTTTTGTTTCTTTTCCAATCCAACTCAAATGGAAAGAGCACGCTATCTTTTAAAGAATGCTGAGCTTGATTTTAAAGAACTTCAAACAAAAGATATAAATATTTCTCTTGTGGAAAGCCAAAGAAAAAATGATCGATTAGTTCATTTATGTATGGACAGTATTTCAGAAGGCTTTCATGTTCCTTCGGAACATTTAGTTTTCCTGAACTCTAATGATTTCTTTGGACGCAAAAGAAGGAAGTCACAAAAAAAGGCCAAAGACGACTTTAATCAACAAGCCAATCAATTTAAATTTGCTGACTTAAAAGAAGGTGATCATTTGGTTCATATTCAACATGGTGTGGGTATCTACAAAGGTATGACCATGATGGATGTACAAGGAATTAAGTCAGAGTTTATACAGCTTGAGTACCGTGGGAATGACAAGCTTTATGTTCCCATTTATAAAATTGGGCTCTTACAAAAGTATTCAGGAACCCATGGCTTAGATAAATTAGGTGGAAAGTCCTGGGAAAATTCTAAAGTAAAAGTTAAAAATTCTCTGAAAGACATCGCCGATGAATTGATCCGACTATATGCCAAAAGATCACAGCTTACCCGTCCTGCCTATTCTCCTCCGGATGAAATTTTTCATAAATTTGAATATGAATTCCCCTACGTCGAAACTGAGGATCAACTTAAGGCAATGACAGATATTTTAAGCGACCTTGGTTCAGATAAACCTATGGACCGTTTAATCTGTGGTGATGTTGGTTTTGGTAAAACTGAAATAGCGATGCGTGCTGCATTTAAGGTTTTAGAAGAAAATAAACAGGTAGCATTATTGGTACCAACCACCGTACTTGCCTTCCAACACTACGAAAATTTTAAAAAACGTTTTAAAAACTGGCCCTTTGAAATACGCTCTATGGGACGGTTCACTCCTAAATCAGAAATATCTGAAACCTTAGAGAATTTAAAACTAGGTCATGTAAATATGGTCATCGGCACACACCGTATTTTAAGTAAAGATGTAGATTTTAAAAACTTAGGCTTGTTAATAGTAGATGAAGAACATCGATTCGGAGTTGCACATAAAGAAAAACTAAAACAACTAAAGGCAAGTGTAGATAACCTTTCTTTAAGTGCCACTCCTATCCCTAGGACTTTAAATATGTCTATGGTTGGTGTTCGTGATTTATCTACCATTAACACAGCCCCTCAAGATCGCCTGCCCACCCGAACCTATATCAATCGGTTTAATAAAGGAACAATTAAAACCGCCATCGAAGCTGAGCTTCAAAGAAATGGACAAGTTTATTTTATACACAACCGTGTCCAGAGTATTTATTCAAGAGCCGCGGAAATTAGAGACATTTTACCTGGTATTAAGCTAGAGGTCGCCCATGGCCAAATGAAAGATGGAGAGCTGGAAAAAGTGATGCTGCGATTTTACCAAGGTAAATTCGATGTTTTACTATGTACAACCATCGTTGAAAATGGGGTTGATAATCCACGAGCCAATACTATGATTATTGATAACGCTCATCACTTTGGCTTAAGTCAGTTGTACCAACTACGTGGACGCGTTGGACGAAGTAAAGAAAGAGCCTATTGTTATTTGGTTGTTCCACAAAATACTAAACTAGATCCGGATGCAAAAGAAAGGCTAAGAATCATCCAAGAAAACACAGCTCTAGGAAGTGGTTTTAAAATAGCCCATCATGATTTAGAACTTCGTGGAGCTGGTAGCTTTTTAGGGGCTGAACAAAGTGGAAATGTAAACACCGTAGGATATGATTTATATCTCGAGCTTCTAGAGCAAAGCATTCGAGAAGCAAAAGGTGAAGAAAAAGTTGAAGAGATTGAACCAGAAATCAATTTGAAAATTCCTGCCCTAATTCCTGATGCCTACATTCCTGATATCCGTGTGCGCCTAAGTTTTTATAAACTCTTATCTGAAATTGAAGGGGAAGATGATATTGAGTCTATCGAATCTTCAATGATTGACCAGTTTGGTAAAATTCCTGAACAAGTCTTAAATCTAATGGGAGTAATGCTTATTAGAAAGTATTGTAAAGACTTAGGTATAAAAGATATTTCGGCAGGTTCTGTTAATATTAGCTTAGCTTTTTCTTCCCAAACAAAAATCGCTGTTAACAAACTAGTAGAGCTCGCAATAAAACAACCTAAGACTTATCGATTAAGTCCTGACAGCCGTTTGATCGTAAGGATGCCTAAAGTGTCTTGGCCACAAGTTCTGGATCTTGTGAAGTTTTTGAAGAAAGACTTTCTTGTTTAAGTCGAAATAAATGGGCCATTTCCCAATATTAGATGAGTAACGAACCAGAAATAGACTGTCTAACTTGTATGCTTCCTATGCCACTTTTGAGCTATTTACTGCTCTCGCTATCCATGAAACATGTCCAATTTAATATATATTCTCACTGTTACCACATTAGTTGGCCTATAAAATGCATTTAAGTTTGT
>JAYZXX010000043.1:0-11273 GCA_036140815.1 Bdellovibrionota bacterium
AAATTAAAAATTAAAAATTAAAAATTAATTAACTGGGGTGGCATCAACTAGATCGACGCACTCCCAAAGTTCCTCTGAAAAAGTAGAAACCACGTTGATTCCAGCGCGAGTAGGAGTTTTATCAAAAGCGTTTAGACTCAAGAAATAATGCAATTCAAGGCCATCTTTTTCAGCTTCACCATTAAAGAAAGGATTGTATAAATAGGTAGTATCAGCGCCATAAATGTCCGCTTCCACTTTAACACCGTCCTCATTTAAAATTGGTTCAGCGCAAGATTTTATTCCGTTTTTATACTCTTTAGTGTGGTAGTTAGTAATACGACTTTGTAGTGTTCCATTTTGTTGGTGGCCTGTAAGTTCCTGGTTATGGAAGTAGTACATCAATGATACTTTGTTACAGTTATTACCTTTAGTAGTGTACTGGGCAATATGAGCGATACTAACAACACAGGAATTTCCAGTAGGCATATGTTTTACATATTCTTTCCCAAGGTAAGTTGAGCCGAAGTTAGCCTTAATAGTGGTTGCGTTTAATTGTGCTCCTAGTAATAGAGCGGAAATAAGTAAAATTGTTTTCATAGATTCCCCCTTTTGGAACGGGCTAAATCTAACAGTTCGTTCGGGGGAAATATATAAAAATCATAAATTTTGTTTGTGATGAATATGAGGTGCAAATCATGCTGCCAAGCGATATTGTTTCGATTGTTGTATAGGCACTCATTGACAAATTGTCTCGGTATTATCTTGATAAAAGTCTAGCGTCTTAACTTGACCCTACTAATGCCGATAAGGCAATAGGTAGCATATGTTATTAAAACAGCTTAAGTATTTTTTAATAATCTTAATTCACACTTCATGTAGCGATTTGACATCGACTACTAGTATAGATTTATGTGTTCAGGCTTCCGCAGTTTTTGTAGATAACTCAACAACAACAAATATTGTGGTAAAATCCAATTTTACAGAGAGTTGTTCTAGTTCATCAAGCTCATCAGTAGCCCTTGGTTCATCTGATTATATTGAAGTTTACCAGAATGGAAGTTTATTAGGAAACTCAGTAGAAAGCTCATTAGGTTCGGGAGATAGTACGGTTTATACCTATGGATATAATATAGACGGATCTCCAGGTGATACCGTAACGCTTAAATATTACTTTTCGGGAGAGTTAGTTGAATCGGCGGAAATTGAAATTCCAAGTTCATTAAGTTTTAGCTCTCTGACAAATTCTTTTAGTATCAATGCAAACAATGTCTTTAGTATTACCGAAATTCCCGCAGATGTAACTAGCGCGAGAATTGCTTCCAGTGTTTATGACTCAGGAGACAGTTTTGTTTTTGGTGAAGTAGGAAGTTTTAGTAGTGCTTCACTTAGTTTTTCCTATTCTACAAGCAATCAAAGTCTCATAACAAGTACGGGAGACTGCAATGTTTTACTAATATCTGAGAACAGCTCTTACACATTTCTTAGGTTTCAATCAGGCTCTTATTTAACAAGTTCTAACCAGCTTTCGTTAACAGGAAGCATTAGTCCATAGAATTTTTTTTAACAAAGCTATACGAAAAACGAGTGAAATTTTGTCGTATTCCAGGACTAAGGTATTTAAGTTTAATATAAAGATTGCTTATAGTTAAGACCTTTGGTCTAGTTTTTAATTTTCCTGATTTTCGAAAAAAAACAAAAAGTTTTAACCGGACCTCGACCTTGGTGTGTCTTAAGTGCGTGAGGGCTATTCTAAGGGGGATAGGGCCCTGTGTATTATAATGAAACAGCCTTTAATCAAGGAAGAAAGAGAGGAACAATGAGTACAACAAATCAGTCGCCGCTTGAGAACGAAGATATAAGAATGCATAATAATAGATACGAGGCCCCAGTGGAGAATTCGGGACCCAAGGAGAGCGTCATGTCGGAGTCTTTTAATCTAAAAAATGTATTACAAAAGCTGCAAAATGAAAAAAATTATGCAGATCTAAATTGGTCTGGAAGTTTTGATGAATATCTAGATATTGTTCGTCAAACACCAGAGGTAACCCGAAATTCATTTCAACGTATGTATGATATGATTATGGCTGCAGGTACTAGAGAGTACATTGATTTTAAAAAGCCAATCATTCACTATAACTTTTTTGATGATCCATTAGAAGATGGTGCAGACGCTGTTTTCGGTATGGATATCCCTATGATGAAACTTGTGAACGTTCTAAGGTCTGCGGCTGCTGGCTACGGTACTGAAAAGCGTGTGATCTTACTTCACGGACCAGTAGGTAGTGCAAAATCTACGGTTTGTAGAATGCTAAAAAAGGGACTTGAAGATTATTCCCGAAAAGAAGAGGGTGCACTTTACACCTTCGAGTGGATTGATGAAGAGGCCTCGGGAATCCTTGGACCAGAGATGACTAGCTTTAGATCCCCAATGAACGAAGAGCCTCTTTTACTAATTCCTGATGAAATGAGAGAGTCTTTCTTAAATGAAATTAATAAAGGTTTGGATGGAGACTTTAGAGTTAAAATTAAAGGGGAGCTTAGTCCTCCTTGTCGTTTTATCTTTAATCAATTTCTAGAAAAGTATAATGGCGATGTAACCAAGGTTCTTGAACATGTAAAAGTTCGTCGTATGGTAATTAGCGAGCAAGACCGTGTTGGTCTCGGGACCTTCCAACCAAAAGATGAAAAGAACCAAGACTCTACTGAACTTACCGGTGATATTAACTACCGTAAAATCGCACAATATGGTTCAGATTCTGACCCTCGCGCTTTTAACTTTGATGGAGAGTTTTGTGTAGCCAATCGCGGAATGATCGAGTTTGTGGAGGTTTTAAAACTTGATGTTGCTTTCTTATATGATCTATTGGGGGCGTCTCAAGAGCATAGAATTAAACCTAAAAAATTCGCTCAAACACATATAGACGAAGTAATCATTGGTCATACCAATGAGCCGGAGTACAAGCGCTTACAAAACAATGAGTTTATGGAAGCTCTTCGTGATAGAACCGTGAAAATCGACATTCCATATATCACGCGATTAAATTACGAAACTCAAATTTACAAAAAAGATTTCAATGTGAAGAAGGTACGTGGAGTTTCTATCGCACCACACACCATTGAGATGGCGGCAATGTGGGCGATTCTTACTCGTTTAGAAGTTCCTAAAAAAGCAAACCTTACACGTTTGCAAAAACTTAAGCTTTATAATGGTAAAACTTTACCTGGATACACAGAAGACAATGTTCGTGAGTTAAGAAAGGAATCGAAACGTGAGGGGATGGAAGGAATTTCCGCTCGTTACATTCAGGATAAAATTTCAAATGCTCTAGTAAATGCACAAAACTCAAATCGAGGAAGTGTAAACCCATTTATGGTTCTAAATGAGCTAGAAGGCGGTTTGAAAAATCACTCATTGATTTCCAATGATGATCGTAAAAAAGAATATCGCGAATTACTTGGTGTAGTGAAGCAAGAGTACGAAGAAGTAATCAAAGGCGAAGTGCAAAGAGCCATTTCTGCCGATGAAAGTGCTTTGCAGAGACTTTGTGGAAACTACATTGATAATGTAAAAGCCTACACACAAAAAGAGAGAGTAAGAAACGCTTTTACGGGTAAAGACGAAGAGCCAGATGAAAGATTAATGCGCTCAATTGAAGAGAAGATCGAGATCCCAGAAAGTAGAAAAGATGATTTCCGAAGGGAGATTATGAATTACATTGGTGCATTATCTATTGATGGTAAAAAGTTTGACTACAAATCCAACGAAAGACTTCATAAAGCTTTAGAACTAAAACTTTTTGAGGACCAAAAAGATACAATTAAGCTTTCAACTCTTGTTAGTTCTGCCACAGACAGAGATACGCAAGAAAAGATTGAGATCGTAAAATCTCGTCTAATCAAAGACTTTGGTTATGATGAAATTTCAGCGACAGATGTGTTGAATTATGTATCTAGTATCTTCGCAAGAGGGGATACTAAAAACCCATAAGATTGGCAGTTGGTATGAGTGTTAAGCAGGATCACGGGCGTTTTAAAGATATAGTTAAGGGTAAGATTAAAGAAAACTTTAAAAAATACATTACCCAAGGGGAGATGATTGGAAAAAGGGAAAAGGAATACGTAAAGATTCCTGTTCCTCAAATCGAGATCCCAAGATTTAAATACGGCCCCAAAGATAGTGGTGGGGTTGGTCAAGGTGATGGCCAACCTGGAGAAGCAGTAGATGGTGATGGCCAAGGCGATCAAAAGGCTGGCGATAAGCCAGGCGAGCATGAACTAGAAGTTGATGTTACTTTTGATGAACTAGCAGACATCTTGGGAGAGCAATTAGGCTTACCTAATATTCAGCCTCGCGGTTTCAAAGAAACTCCAACAGAAAAGTACAAAGTAAAAGGCATGGCCCCGGTTGGGCCTGATAGTTTAAGACATTTTAAAGCTTCCTATAAAGAGGCTTTAAAAAGAAGTATCATGTCTAATACCTATGACCCAGACGATCCGGTGATTGTTCCGATTCGCAAAGATTATCGTTATCGTTCGGTTCGAAAAATGCCAAGCCCAGAATCCAATGCCGTTGTGATTTATATGATGGATGTTTCCGGTTCGATGGGTGGGGAACAAAAAGAGATTGTTCGTTTAGAAAGCTTTTGGATTAATACTTGGCTAAAGAAGCATTATAAAGGATTACAAACTCGCTTTATAATTCATGATGCTGCTGCAAGGGAAGTGGATGAACAGACCTTTTTCTCTACCAGTGAATCTGGCGGTACATTAATTAGTTCTGCCTACAATTTATGTAAGCAAATCATTGATGAAGAGTACCCAGTAAGTGAGTGGAACATTTATCCGTTTCATTTCTCAGATGGTGATAACTGGAGTACAGATGATACCAGATACTGTATGGAAATCCTTAAAAAGCATATTTTACCAAAGTCGAATATGTTTGGTTACGGCCAGGTGGAGTCAAAATACGGTAGTGGGCAGTTTTATAAGGATTTAGAAAAAGAATTTCCTGAAGATGAAATTATGACATTAAGTCAAATTGCCAATCGCGATGCCATCATCCAATCGATCAAGGACTTTTTAGGCAAAGGAAAGTAGTTATGGATAGCTTGCCATTAGAATTACAAATCGAACGAGACCGCATTGAAAAAATCGCTGCCGATTATGGATTAGATTTTTTCAAAACCATTTTTGAAATGGTGGATTACGATCAAATGTCACAACTTGCGGCTTATGGTGGTTTTCCAACAAGGTATCCACACTGGAACTTTGGGATGCAATACGAGCAGCTTTCAAAAGGTTACGAGTACGGTTTATCAAAAATCTATGAAATGGTAATTAATACTGATCCTTGTTATGCCTATCTAATGAAAGGTAATGAGTTAGTAGATCAAAAACTGGTAATGGCACACGTTTTTGGCCACTGTGATTTTTTTAAAAATAATAAGTGGTTTGAGCCAACCGATCGTAAAATGATGGATACCATGGCTAACCATGCAACACGAATCCGTAGGTATATGGATCGTTATGGTTATGACGTTGTTGAAAATTTCATTGATCGCTGTTTGAGCATTGAGAACCTAATTGATCGTTATAGTCCTTATGTAAAAAGAGCGACCAAAGAAGAACGTCGCCAGGAAAAAGAAAGAGTAGAAAATATAAGAAATGACCGTTTCTATATGCAAGAGTATATGGAAGGTGGTGCGGATGTTCGCGGCATAGATCCAGCAGCTCAGGAAGAACGAGCCTCTCAAGCTCCTAACTTTCCGATCAGGCCAGAAAGAGATGTATTGTTATTTTTAATCAACTACGCTCAACTTGAAAACTGGCAGCAAGACATTTTGTCTATCATTCGTGATGAATCCTATTACTTCTCACCACAAGGCATGACAAAAATAATGAACGAGGGTTGGGCTTCTTACTGGCACTCAAAATTAATGACTGAAAAAATCATGCATGATTGTGACATCATCACATTCGCTGATAAACACGCCGGAACCATGGCGATGAGCCCGAATGGCTTTAACCCTTACAAAGTTGGAATTGAACTTTTTCGCGATATCGAAGAAAGATGGAATAAAGGTCGCTTCGGCAGAGAGTGGGAAGAGCTAGATAATTTTGAAGAAAAAAATCGTTGGGATAAACACGTTGGCCTTGGCCGTAAAAAGATCTTTGAAGTTAGAAGAGACTACAATGATGTGACTTTCATTGACGAGTTTTTAACGGAAGACTTTTGCGTAAGAAACAAAATGTTTGTGTATAACTTTAACAAGCGCACCGGTCAGTTTGAGCTAGATACTCGAAATTTCAAGGCTATTAAGCAACAGTTGTTGTTCCAGTTAACCAATCATGGTCAGCCAATCATTGATGTTGTGAATGGTAATCATAATAACCGCGGTGAGCTTTTATTGAAACACCTTCATGAGGGTGTAGATATGCAACCAAACTATATGGAAGAAACATTGAAAAATGTGGCTTACATTTGGGGACGCCCTGTGAATATTCATACGAAAATGGATGATAAAGAAAGCATTTTTCGTTGGGATGGAAAAGAGTTTAGCGAAGAGAAGCTGGAAGAAGACAAGCCAAACGACAAGCAATAGGGAATTCTAAATCAAAAAGAAATTTTAGTCTGAATCTCTCGACATAATTGTTCTGTCATTTGAGCGGAGTATCTCTCATTGAATTTTGTACAGCTAAAGACACTCGGAGTATTTGCTCTTAATGCAACGCTTGCTCCACATGATAGGCCATTTCCACAATCAAAAGGTGGAACTCGAAAAGATGATCCTGCTTCTATATACTTAATGGCTTGGTAAAATAGGCTGTCTCCAACTTCGATTGCTGCAAAATTCATTAACCATGCTGCGCCAAAGGCTGACTTATAGAGTTTACTACCTTGGCTTGTTTTCCATGAATTGCCTCGACACTCACGAGCATCATGGTTGCAAAAACTCATATTAGGGACTCTGGTTAGAATCGTTGATAAATCTGGAAAATTATCATTTATAAACTGTCCAGCGGAACCAGCTCGAATTCCAGCAAGGCCTTCGGCAATGGCGATGTTTTTTACTATGGTTTTATTTTTAATTTCACGATTAATTATGTCAGCAGTGGTATTGAAAAGAATTTGAACTTCTCCTGCCCCTATGCGACCTCGCACAAGTACATCTCCTTTACTTTCCTTAATTAAATTAGTGTTGAAACGAAGGTCTAACTCATAAGAGTCTCCCACTTCAATTTGATTAGCATTTAAAAATGTACTAGCATTACAAAAACCATTAACGTGAACTTCACCATCAACTTCGGTAATTTGCCACTTACTAACACTTAATCTTGAGTCTTCTATGCCCCCGCCAGTTGTTAGCCTGGCAATGTTTTCTTCACCAACACAGATCAAACCCACTAGTGCATTGATGTTTTTATAGCTAAACTCAAAATGTTCTTTCGGTATATCTTGAATGGCAGAACTGCTGGGCTCTACGATAGTTTTTGCCAATAAAATGGCAGGTATAAAACTACTAAGGATAACAGAGAACAGTAAGGGCTTTAGAAATTTCATTTGCTCTTTATAACATTAAGAACGTTTTTTTTGGGAAAAATTTATTTAGCTTAGGAGCTTTTTCAAATTAGATTTTTGAAAACGTATATTACTTTGACAGCTTGATAAAAACTACAGTTTATTGGAGGGTTCAAGTTTAGCAATTAGTTTTTGTAGAGTTATCTTTCTCCCTTCAAAGAATCGGGTGTTTTTTTGAAATATCTAGGGAAAGACTAGAGAGCAATACATGTGTGTTCAGGCCAACTTCGGTCTTTAGCAAATTGAAGTTGGCGCCCCATAAAATCAATAGTTTTCTGCCTAGCTGATTTTTAAATTTTGGTTTACGGCAAATTTTTATTTCTCAGGTAAAATAATTTTTTTACATGTTCCCGGTATGTTTTTTCTAGTTTTTGCTAAAGCAATGTATGTCTGAATATTATATCTAAATTCTTTTAAAGCATCTATCTTGGACAATTCATTGTAGTCTACATCATAGTACACTCTATTGGCTTCAAAATAATCTCTATATGGAGAGAACTTATAGTAAAATACCTCTTGATAATCAATGATTTGATTGTTTTGTGTCACGGGGACAAAGTCTTTCGATTCGGTGAGTGTAAAATCGAAAATTATACCTTTTGAGGCTTCAGTAAACCTTCTCAAAAACATTGCGTTAGATCTCCCCGAGAAGCCCCATTGGGTGTTTAATTTAAACTGGTAGGCACCGACTCCTTTTATGTAAATGTTCATTTTAGAGCTAATTGAAGACCTTAAAACAACAAAAGGATTATATTCAAAATCGTGATTTACTAAATTTAGGTAGGTGGCATTAAATGGGTCATTCAGAATTCCGAGTTTAGATAAGTCCTCTAAACACTGAAACTCCCGAACTAAAAAGTCGTCTTGTTCCACTAATTTCCAATCTTTAGTACTATCAGGGGCAATCATACTAAATGCTGGGACCCTATCAAATGTATGTCTTTTAATTTTGAATCGTTCTTCTGGAATGGAAAATTCTTTCGTATCCAGCTCGTAAAGCTTTGGTTTTACATTTTTTATCGATTTAGAAATACTTGGTGATTCAAGCAAACGATTACATTGGTTTAAAGCATGTAGATATTTAGTTAATTGAGGAGAGTTAAATTTACTAGGATTTTTTCTGTAAGCCTGATGCTCGTACCGTAGCTGGTGCCATAGATCTTCAAAACTAAACAATAGTGACAACACTAAGCTGTCCTCACTAATATTATTCATTTCGACTTTTTCTAGTTCAATTTTAAGGTTGGTATTATGGTAGGTATAGGCATTGGACACTAGCTCGTACCTATATAGTTGGCGTTCGTTTCCATTGGTTGGTAGTAAGTCAGTGAGTCCATCAAAAGCGGAATTAGGCCAAGGAAAACTCTTGTGAAATGAATATAGATTTACGAGTCTATAACTCATTTGAGTTTCAGTTTCGGGAATAATAAAAACAATATCTTCTCTAATTTCATAGTTTGAACTGTCGGAAAGATTGAAATTAATTATGTGAGGGTCCTCCGACGTAAAAAACTCTCCTTCATTACTCAATAGGTAAAGTTTAAAACTACTTGGATCAAGGATAGCCCGAAATCTCTTGGGGGAATCACTTGCATAGTCGGTGACGAATTGGGAATCTACTTTGTCTAGCTCGGTGAAACATTGTATTTAAGATTTTATTTCAGCAGCATTCGATGCTTGCGAAAAAAGTAGTAGGATCATGAACAAGGTTTTCATTTTTACTCCTAAAGTTGGGGGTTCGGTTCATTAGGAGTATCCCCAATCTAGAGTCCAATATCCATTCAATCTTTGCTAAAAATATATTCAAAAATATAGTTTTTGCTAATTTATAAGCACTTGAAAATACTTGTAAAAAGGAAAAATGTATTGGATTTGGAATGGAGAAACGAGCAGGGACCAAGTAAAAAGAAATTAGTGTAGAAGAGAGGGCTAACAAGAGAAAAACCCAAGGCCTGTGGTAGGCAATGGGCTTATAGATGGTATTTTAAAAAATTAGTTTTACTTAGCTAATACTTTGGCCAAAGAAGCATTAGTATCCTTGTTCTCTTCCAAATACTTTTGTGCTTTTTCAAGAGATAGCCATTCTTTTCCTTCCTCATCCATATCATCGAAATATTCAGGGTCGGCTTTTAATTTAAATACTAAGTAAAGCATATGTCTGTACTCTAGTCTTTCTAGCAAGTTATCGATATGTCTCATCGATATAGAAAACAGGCGATCATACTCTTCGATGTCGAAAGCCTCTTTAGCGTTTGCCACATAATCTCCGACCTCACAGTTCATAAAAGCATGCTTTACAGATCCTTCCTCACACGAATTAATTGCTTTGTTTAGATCACTTTCTTCTTGGTAACTGGCAAAGGCATAAGAATACAAATTTATCGATTCAGCAAAAGTGATAAACCAATAGAGTCCCTGTTTATACTCTGATAGTTTCAAAATCAAAGAATTAACACCATCGTCCATACCAATAATGTCTGAAGGGAAAGAAGAGAACTCAGTAATTCTTTGATACAAAGCTTTTCTATGGTCTTGAGGGAGAAGAATTTGTTTCGTTTTTAAATCAACTAATGTTTTAGCTGTTTGCTTAACAAGTTCAATCACTTCCTTTTGTATTGGGTGAGCAAGAGGAATAACGATTTCGTCTGTTTCGGCAGCGGCTTCTGCAGCATTGATGGAATCGTATTCAGCGTATAATTTGTCTATTGAGATTTCATTAACAGAAGAACTAACCGCTTTGGCTAATTCATAAAAGTCTCGTTGATTAATATCATTGTTGGGCGTGATTTCATTTTTTTCTAGAAAATTAGAAATGGCTTCTCTCGCTACCTCAAAATTTTCTGCTTGGTCAATTAAAGTGAATAAATCAAAACTATCCTGATTTTCTAACAAGCTTACTTTTAAACTTGTTTTTTCATTTAGATACTCATTATGCATTTCATGAATAGCATCTCTTTTTCTTTCAAAGTAATATTTCCCATCCTTAATTCTGTTGATAGTAGATTGTAATTGGTTAGGGTCGTAACCTTGTTTAAAGATTTTTGTAAATAGCATTGCAATGGCTTCACCAGTTTTTGCTACCTTTTCGTCTCTGATGCCAGTTTTGTGAGTCAATTCATGAATCAACAAGGCGTCAATGGTTTCTGTCGCGTCTGAATAACGAGTGGTTTTAGCTAGTCTTTCCAGGCTAAAACAAATTTGCCCAGGGTAGTCAGCACTTGCTTCTCGCTCTACGATCTCATCACCTTCTTTGGCGAGACAGGGGCCATCTTTTAAAATTAGTGGGCGATTTAATTTCGGAACCTCTTGTATGATTTTTTGAACCATATCTGTTTCTTTAAGAAACTTTTCGATGGCTTCTTTTGAAAAATGTTCTAAAAGCTCGGGGCTTTGCATAGAGCCAAAGTATTTTTTCGCTTCTTCATGGGTTAAACCAAGGTCAGGATTGGCTTTAATGATTTCGTAAAAATACTCGACGAAGTTACTTAAAAGCATATGTCTTTCATAGATGGTATTTTCCAAGTCTGCTTCCATCCCCACCATATTTAATCGCATGGCATCGCCACCACCAGTTTCAGCGGGGCCTTTTAAGTCTTTGATGCTAGTGTTGTTGTTGTTTGAATTGTCACAAGCCACGGCGGTAATAAGCAAACTGCAAGTGATTGCCGCCTTAATTCCTTTTTTTAGTCTTAAAAAGTTCATAGTATTCTCC
>JAYZXX010000044.1:0-13262 GCA_036140815.1 Bdellovibrionota bacterium
TCCTTTTTAGAAGCCCAATATTTTTGCCAGAAATCTTTGGTTTGCCTGGTGTAAGGTTCAATGTATTTAAGTCTATCTTTATTTTGTTCAACTTCTTTTGTTAGTTCTTTTACTTTTGCTTCCTGAGCTTTTAGCTTTTTAGATATATCTTGGTAAATAGGGTCCCGTAATTCTGGAGCTGGATCCGGTTTACTGCACCCCATAAAAAGAAAGCTGAATATAAAAAAGAGTAGAATTTTTTTCATTTGATACTAATATCGGTATGTAATTATTTTTACTTAAATAATTAATAAAAACAAAACGTTCCACGTGGAACATTAGAGGTAAAGAATATGGCTAGAGTAATTTGCATCGCCAACCAAAAAGGTGGAGTTGGCAAGACGACAACTAGTGTTAATCTTTCTGCTGCATTAGCTAAAATGAAGAGAAAGGTTTTATTAGTAGATATGGACCCTCAAGGAAACGCCAGTTCTGGTTTAGGGGTAAAACGACACGACGCAGAAGATTCAACTGCGTATGATGTTTTAATCGGAGACCAAACTATCGAAGAGGCTCGAGTTGAGACAGAGGTAAAAGGCCTACATGTTATCGTAGCCACGCCTGACTTGGTTGGTGCAGAAATAGAATTAGTTGATGCATCGCGTCGAGAGCAGAGATTGAAAGATGCCATTGCAGAAGTATCGGATTTTTATGACTACGTAATCATAGATTGTCCTCCGAGCTTAGGACTTCTAACTTTGAACTCTATGACAGCTGCTGATTCTTTTATAGTTCCTCTACAATGTGAGTACTATGCTTTAGAGGGATTGAGCCAACTGTTGAATACAGCGGGAATAATAAAGAAGAATCTTAATCCTCGATTAAAAATTGAAGGTATCGTTCTCACAATGTTTGATACTAGAAACAATTTATCTCATCAGGTTGTTCAAGAAATTCAAACTCATTTTGGAGACAAAGTTTTTAAAGCAGTTATTCCAAGAAACGTTCGCTTAAGTGAGGCACCATCTTATGGACAAGCCATTTCTGACTATGATCCAAAGTCTGTAGGTGCAGTACGCTACAATTCTTTAGCAAACGAGTTGGATGAAAGAGTTTTTGGAAATAAAGAAGCTGAAAAAATTGAAAAGCTAAATGCTTTAGTTGAAAAGGCTGAACAGCAGTCTTCAAATGTAAAAGATGAAGTTGAAAGCGATATAGATAAAAACGATGCAGAGGAGACTTTTGTTGAACCTGCTATTTCTATGAATCCTGGGGAAGAGTCTGAAGAGGTAGATCGTGGCTAGAAAAAAGAATAAGAAGAATTCAAGATTGGGGCGTGGACTTGGATCTTTATTGGGACCAACCGGTGATGACAGTCCATCAAACCAGGTCGCTAATAAAATACCATTAAATGAAAATGGTATTTTAAATGACGAAAATGAAGAGACTGAAGAGATAAAGGCTGACTCTTCTAAAACAGCGAAGGAAGTTTTAAAAGAAGAGAAGTCGAAAAAAGACGAAGTCTCAGCTAAGTCAAAAACTGAAAAAGACAAGTTGGAAGATAACAAGCCAGAAACAAAAGCGAAGGAAAAAGTTTCTACTGATAAAAAGGCCGAAGCTGAAAGCGCTAAAAGCAAAAAGACTGAAGAAAAAGCCGAAGTAACTAAAGCGACGAAGAGCACGCCAAAGGTCGAGGCCGCTATTTCTATCGATGAAAAATCAGAAGCTAAAATTGAAGAACCAAAGATAGTAGAAAAAGTTGTAGAAAAAGTTGTTGTTAAAGAACAAAAGATTCCAGAAGGATCTAGAATTTGGAAGATTGCTGTAGAAAAGATTATTCCAAATCAGTTTCAACCAAGACAATATTTTGATAAAGAAAAAGTAGAAGAGCTTTCTCAATCTATTAAAGAGCAGGGAATACTTCAGCCAATAGTTGTACGTAAAACCAAAGATCAAAAACTAGAAATTATTTCTGGTGAGCGTCGTTGGCGAGCGGCTCAAATGGCTAAGCTTCATGAGGTTCCAGTAATCATCAAAGATGTTGATGATCAAAACTCTTTAGAGCTTGCTTTGATAGAGAATATTCAAAGAGCTAATTTAAACCCTCTAGAGGAAGCAGAAGCTTATCAAAGATTGGCGGATGAATTTTCATTAACTCAAGAACAGATCGCAAAAAAGGTTGGTAAAAATAGAGCTAGTGTTGCAAACACTTTACGTCTATTGGGCCTTAGTCCAGAGGTAAGAAACTTTGTTAAAGAGGGAAAGCTTTCTCAAGGACATGCGAAAGCACTTTTAAGTATCGGTGATCCGATTAAGCAAAGGGAACTGGCAAAGAAAATCGTAAATGAGAGTCTGTCGGTTCGAGCTGTTGAAACTCTTGCTGCTCAATCTAATAAGCCTCTAAAGGAGAAGAAAGAGAATGTTGCGAGCGAAATATCTAATCGACTAGCTTCACAACAGGCTCAAGAACTACAAAGGCTTTTGGGAACTAAAGTAAAAATTGATTACACTGGTGGAAAAGGTAAAATCGCCTTACAATTTTATAGTGATGATCAGTTTAACGATATTATCGATAGGTTAAAAGAAGCGTGGAAATAGAAACTACATCCAAAGAAGAAGTTCAGCGACGTATACGAGAACACAATCAAACCATCCAAGAAGGCCAAGTAACGGCCATCTTGGATAAAGGTGCCTCTTTCGAGGGGCAACTTAGCTTTGAAGGAACAGTTAGAATTGGTGGCAATTTTAAAGGTGAAATTTTCACTCATGACACTCTAATTGTAAATGAAGAAGCAAAAGTAGAAGCTCACATTGAAGCGGATACAATTATTATCTCTGGTTTTGTAAAGGGAAATATCTTTGCAAGGCGCCAAGTAATTATGTATCCACCCGCTGTATTTAAAGGAAGTGTGACAACTCCAAGTTTAAGTATCGAAGAAGGGGTTGTGTTTGAGGGCGCCTCAAATATGCCATCATGAAAATTTAAATCCATACAGAATTTTGTTCCACTATATATATGTAGAAAAATTCAAAAGAATCAAAAGGCCCTAAATCTAGGGCTTTTTATTTAAACGCTGCGCAATCAAAAAATCTGAATAAGCATTCGGCTCACAAAGATAAATATCTTTCTAGATCAAAAAAGGTGTTTCTATTGCCATAATCAGCATTCAATTAATAACAATACAATAAGTAATTTAGAGGACTTAGAAAGCTTTTTTGTGTCAATGACTACCCAGATAAAAGCCAATTGATAAAGGTAGATAAATTAAGAAAATAAATATTATAGTTCCTTCCAGTGTTTAACCAAGCTGTGAGGCCATAGTTTCCTAAAGGCCAAGTGAAATCCTTTTGTTTTAGGTAGTTTAGGCAAATTTGAATTTGGTTAAATCTATTAAAAGCAGCGAAATATCTTGACCTAAAACTCAGCGGAGTGTTAGTTAGAACCGCTTCACTAATATATTAATGAGGAACCACTATATGGATCTTATTACCAACTTAGGTATTAACGGCACAATTTTTTATCAATTTGTTATCTTTTTAGTGGCTTATTTGGCATTAAATCAATTTGTATTTAAGCCTTATATTGCTGCTTTCGAAGAGCGTGAATCCCGTACTAGCGGCCAAACCAAAGCTGCTGAAACTTCTTTTGAAGATGCTACTCGTTTAAAAGAAGAGTATGCAAATATGATGAAGGCTCAGCTTGAGGAAACTCAATCTTTCTATGCAAAAGCTAAGAAGGATGCCGGTGAAGAGTACAACAAGATTGTTGAGGCTGCGAAGCTTCAAGCAAAATCTGAAATTGATAAAGCAAAAATCGAAATCACAAATCAAATGAGTGCTGCACAAACAAGTGTTGAAGCAGAAGCAAAAGCCTTGGCTGGTATCATTACTCAAAAAGTTGTTGGTAGGGAGCTGTAATGATTAAATTGATAGTTGCATTTTTATTAGTTTCTCAAGCAGCGCTAGCGGCTGGTGGAGCACATATTCCAACGGGAACTATTTTAGTTCAATTGTTGAACATTGTGTTGTTTGCCGGACTTCTTACTTATTTATTAAGAAAGAAAGTAAAAACATATTTTGCCCAGAAAAAAGAAGATTACTTAGAAGCGGTTAATAAGGCTGAAAAACTAAAAGTTGAGGCTGATGCTGAGAAAAAAGAAATCGAAGCTAAAATTGCTAGCTTTAAAAATACAAACGCAGAAGAAATTGCTAAGGCAAAAGCGGAAGCGGAAGCTTTAAAGCAATCTATCGTAGAGCAGGCTAAGGCCATTTCTGCAACCATTGAAAGAGAAACTACAAAAACAGTAGAAAATGAGATGGTTAAGGCGAAAGCTAGTTTAAGAGAAGCATTGTTGGAGCACGCAATTAGCGATGCTAAATCAAAGTTTTCTTCTATTTCAAATGATGATCACAGAAAAATGAATCAACAATTTGTTGATGGTTTAGGAGCTAATTAATAATGAAGAACGTTCAATTAGCTAGTAGATACGCGAAAGCAATCTATTCCTTAGCAAAAGAAACTGGAAGCCAAGATCAAATTTTTACAGAAGTTTCTGCTCTAGCAGAAGTTCTTTCTGATGCTGATCTTAAGAAACATTTAAATAGCCCAGTTGTTTCGAAAGAAGATAAAAAAGCGATTGCAAATCGTTTGTTGGAGAGCGCTAGCTTTTCAGATATTACTAAAAACTTTGTGAATGTTCTATGTGACAAAGAAAGACTCTCTCTGTTGTCAGAGATTAGCTCTTTGTTTCAAAAATTCATTGATGAAGAAAAAGGTTTAGTTCGTGGCGAAGTTAAAAGTGCTACTGACTTGACTGATGAAGAGAAGAAAAGTTTAGAAGATAAAGTAGCAAAAATTCTAAATAAAAAACTTCTTCTAGAATATACAAAAGACGCAAGTCTTTTTGGTGGCGTAGTGGTTAATGTTGGCGATTATACTTTGGATTATAGTGTAAACCGTCAATTGGAAAGAATTAAAGAGTCCTTGAGCGAGGGAGTTCAATAACATGAACATTAGAGCAGATGAAATCAGTAGCGTATTAAAAGACCAGATTAAAAACTATCAGGCAAAAGTTGAGCTTGAAGAAACTGGAACAGTGCTTTCCATTGGTGATGGTGTTGCCGTTGTTTACGGTTTAGAAAATGCCATGGCTGGAGAGTTGGTTGAGTTTCCTAACAACATTAAAGGTATGGTTCTAAACTTAGAAGCAGATGCAGTTGGTGTTGTGATCTTTGGTGATGACTATCACATTAAAGAAGGAGACACAGTAAAGAGAACTCAAAAAATCGTTGAAGTGCCTGTTGGTGATGAGCTACTTGGTCGTGTAGTAGACGGTCTTGGTAACCCAATTGATGGTGGCGCTGAGTTCTCTGGAAAACACACTTTACCTGTTGAAGTAAAAGCTCCTGGTATCGTTAAACGTGCTCCAGTTGAAGAGCCTCTTCAAACTGGAATTAAAGCAATTGATTCTATGATTCCAATCGGACGTGGACAACGTGAGTTAATCATTGGTGACCGTCAGACTGGTAAAACTGCTGTAGCAATTGATACAATCATTAACCAAAAAGGTCGTGATGTTAAGTGTATCTACGTTGCTATTGGACAAAAGAAATCTACTGTTGCTCAGGTTGTTGAGCAATTAAAAGAAGCCGGTGCAATGGAATACACAACTGTTGTTTCTGCTACAGCTTCTGAGCAGGCTCCACTTCAGTACCTTGCTCCATACACTGGTGTGACTATTGGTGAATATTTCCGTGATAATGGTCAACACGCATTGATCGTATATGATGATTTAACAAAACAAGCACAAGCTTATCGTCAGATGTCACTTCTACTTCGTCGTCCTCCAGGTCGTGAAGCATACCCGGGTGACGTTTTCTTCTTACACTCAAGATTGCTTGAGCGTGCGGCGAAACTTTCTGATAAAGAGGGTGGTGGTTCATTAACTGCTTTACCAATTATTGAAACTCAAGCTGGTGACGTATCTGCTTATATCCCAACAAACGTAATTTCAATTACTGATGGACAGATCTTCTTGGAAGAAGACCTTTTCAATAAAGGTGTTCGTCCAGCTGTAAACGTTGGTATCTCGGTATCACGTGTTGGTGGTGCGGCTCAAATTAAAGCGATGAAACAAGTTGCTGGTACTTTGAAACTTGAACTTGCACAGTTCCGTGAGCTAGAGGCATTTGCTGCCTTCGGTTCGGATCTAGATAAAGCAACTCAAGCTCAGTTAGCTCGTGGTCAACGTTTGGTTGAGATCTTAAAGCAAGGTCAATACCAACCATACAACGTAGAACTACAGGTTGCGGTTATTTATGCTGCTACTAACGGTTATATTGATGGCGTAGAGATCAAAGATGTTAAGCGCTGGGAATCTGAGTTAACTGATTTCTTAGCTCAAAAACACCCAGCTGTAACAAAAGATATCATTGAGAAAAAAGCTCTTAAAGGTGATGTAAAAGACAACCTAGTTAAGGCTTTAGACGAATTTAAAACGGTTTTTAAGTAATAAGGTAGGAAAATGCCTAGTACTAAAGAAATAAGAGTCCGCATTGGAAGTATCAAGAACACGCAGCAAACTACGCGTGCCATGAAAATGGTTGCCGCTAGTAAGTTGAAGCGTGCTCAGGATGCTATTACCAATTCAAGACCTTACGCTGAAGGAATTGAAAAGGTAGTAAAAAACCTGATGAGCTCTCAAAGCTTGAGCCACCCTCTTTGTGATAAGAAGGATCTTCCGGCTAAAACTTTGTTTGTGGTTTTTTCTAGTGATCGTGGTTTATGTGGTGGTTTCAACGCAAATATATCAAAGTTTGCTATGAATGAAGTTAAAAACACTGAAGGTGAAAAGGATATTATTTTCCTTGGGAGAAAAGCGGAAAGCTTTTTTAGAAACCGCGGTGTTGAGTTAAAGCGTGAGCTAATTGAAAACATGGCGAAAGAAGCTAATTACAGTTATGCGAAGGCTCTAACGGAAAAGTTAATCAATATCTATCAGGATGAAGAGTATACGAATATCGTATTGATCTTTAATGAGTTTAAATCTGCTCTAGAGCAAATTCCAACTCGTTTTGATCTTCTTCCGATTGCGATGGGTGAAGAGGAAACTTCTGAAGAAACTACGAAAGATTATATATTCAAACCAAGTCCAGTAATGATGATCGAAACACTAGTAGATCGTTATGTTGTAACTCAAGTACAAAGAGCGATCTTTGAGAGTTTAGCTTCTGAATATGGCGCTCGAATGAATGCTATGGAAAATGCGACTAAAAACGCTGGTGAATTAATAGATAGTTTAACATTAACTTATAATAAAATGAGACAAGCTGCGATCACGACTGAGTTGATTGAAATCACTAGTGGTGCTGAAGCAATTGCGAATTAATTGGAGATAGAAATGGAAATTGGTAAAATCAAACAAGTATTGGGTGCCGTAATTGATGTTGAGTTTTCATCAGGAAAGCTACCAGCGATCTTCAATGCTTTAACTACAACTAACACGCAAATCGACGACAAAAAAGACAACCTAGTTCTAGAGGTTTCTCAGCACTTAGGTGACAACGTTGTTCGTTGTATCGCAATGGATAGCACTGAAGGTTTAACTCGTGGTGCAGACGTAAAAGATACTGGCGACAAAATTCAAGCTCCAGTTGGAGAGGGTGTTTTAGGTCGTATTATTAATGTAACTGGTGATCCAGTGGATGAAGGTGGACCAGTTGAGTCTACTGAGAAATGGGCAATTCACCGTGAAGCTCCTAAATTTACAGAGCAATCTACTAAGAAAGAAATCCTAGTTACAGGTATTAAGGTTGTGGATCTTTTAGCTCCATACCTTAAAGGTGGAAAGATTGGTCTTTTCGGTGGTGCCGGTGTTGGTAAAACTGTATTGATCATGGAGTTGATTCGTAACATCGCTACCGAGCACGGTGGATACTCTGTATTCGCAGGTGTGGGTGAGAGAACTCGTGAAGGTAACGATTTATGGGCTGAAATGAAAGAGTCGGGTGTATTGAATAAAACAGCTCTTTGTTATGGTCAGATGAACGAACCTCCAGGAGCACGTTCACGTGTTGCTTTAACTGGTTTGACTATCGCGGAATACTTCCGTGACGTTCAAAATCAAGACGTACTACTTTTCGTAGACAATATTTTCCGTTTTACGCAAGCAGGTGCTGAGGTTTCTGCACTACTAGGTCGTATTCCATCTGCTGTGGGTTACCAACCAAACCTTGCAACTGAAATGGGTGCTTTACAAGAGCGTATTACTTCAACGGACAAAGGTTCCATTACATCTGTACAGGCCGTTTATGTTCCTGCGGATGACTACACGGATCCGGCTCCAGCAACTGTGTTTGCTCACTTGGATGCAACTACTAACTTAAGCCGTCAGATTGCTTCTCTTGGTATCTACCCTGCGGTTGATCCATTAGCATCTAGTTCTCGTATTCTTGATCCACAAGTTGTGGGTGATGATCACTACGATACAGCTCGTGCAGTACAAGCAATTTTACAGAGATACAAAGAGCTTCAAGACATTATCGCAATTCTAGGTATGGATGAACTTTCAGAAGAAGATAAACTTACAGTTGCACGTGCACGTAAGATTCAAAGATTCTTGTCTCAACCATTCTTCGTAGCTGAGCAGTTTACTGGTATGGAAGGTAAATATGTTGAAGTTGCTGATACAATTCGTGCCTTCAAAGAAATTCTAGCTGGTGATCATGATAACTTGCCTGAGCAAGCATTCTACCTAGTTGGAACAATTGAAGACGCTATTGAAAAAGCTAAAACTCTATAGAGGTTTAAAATGTTAAAAGTTACTTTGGTAACTCCAGAAAAAAAATTAGTTACGAACCAAGAGGCTACAGATCTTTTGGTTCCGGGTTATGAAGGTCAGTTGAACATTTTAGAAGGTCACGCTGACTTCATGACAATCCTAAATACTGGAGCATTAAGTTTTAAAGCTGGTGAAAAAGAAAGACATTTTTCTGTTCACTGGGGATACTGTGAAGTAAGCGACGATAGCGTAACGATTTTGGCTGAGGCGGCTGAAGATGCTGCAACCATTGATGTGGAAAGAGCACAAGCGGCTTACAACAAAGCACAAGAAAAGCTTGAAGAGGCTGGCCTTACGGTTTCTGATATTGAAAAATATCAGCGTAAATTGGAAAGAGCCGATTTAAGACTTACTCTGGCTAGAAATTACAGAGAAAATAATTAGTTTTCTTTTTGATTTTGCTTTTTATTATGGGACTTAGCATTGGCTATGTCCCTTTTTTCGTTTTTCATATCTGCTAAATAAATACCTAATTCTGGTAAGGTAGTGCCTGTATATATATTTGAGTAATTTGAGATATAATTTCTGTCAGCACCGTTAATTACAAATGTTTTTTCGAGTGTGGTTGGTTTAATATTTTTCAACATATCTAGGTGTTTCTTAGAAGATGCCTGGAAATAAAAAATACTTTCAGGGTATTTATCAAATACAGCTTTTAGCTTTGAGTTTGAAAAACCTTTATTCAACTGAAAAAAGATTAATCTCCTATTTGGGGCATTAGATTTAAGGTTCTTATAAAAACTCTTGTACTTTGATAGTACAACTACTGGCTTATCAATAGAACTTTGGTTTTTTTGAAGAAAGCTTAGATGTTTCTTTCTATATCCACGTTGGTCAAATAATTTTGTTATTTCAATCTCTAGCATTTGTTTATTAGTATTTATCTGCTTAAGGCTTTTTGGATTACTTTCTTTACCTAAAATATGAAAAGTTTTTTTAGCATCCTTTAGTCTTTTTAAACTTTGGTGTACAACACTACGAAATTTAGGGTCTTTTCTATAAGTCTTTAATAAATGATTGTAGGCCTTGTATTGGGCCTTTCGGTTCCACGCAATCATCACAAGGTCTACACCAGAGCGTATAGCCAGTTCTGCTCGTTTACCAGGGTCAGGATCAATCTTTGCTCCCTGCATTTGGATGTCGTCAGTGAGAATTATCCCTTTAAACTTTAGTTCTTTACGTAAAAGGTTTGTATTGATCTCTGAAGAAAAAGAAGCTGGTTCCTCGCCTTGTATCACTTTAGGTAAGCCAATATGTCCAACCATAATTGCTGGGATTTTATTTTGATTTATTATTTGGTAGTAGGGAATAAGCTCTTTTTTCTTTAGTTCATTCAGTGTTTTGTGAGAGAAGGGAAGAATCTTATGGGAATCCCCAACCAGGTCGCCATGTCCTGGAAAGTGTTTAGCTGTGGAAATAACATATGCTTCATTAGCTCCCTCTATAACACGTTCACTAATATTTCCTACGGTATAGGGATTACTAGAATAGGTTCTTGCACCTAAAAAATCATTTCCCCCAATTGGCTGTATATCTAAAACGGGAGAAAAGTTCATATTAATGCCTAGGGACCTTAAAAGTTTAGAATTAAAATAGGCAACATTACGGATTTGATCAGGTTTGACTCCTTTTCCAAAAAGAGAGGGAGCTGGCATTCTTGGATAAGTTTTAATTCTAGTAACGTTTCCGCCTTCTTGGTCAATGGCTATAAAAGGTCTATCCTCTTTCATGTTGTCGTAAAGAGAGTAGATATCTTGCACCAATTTTTTTAACTGGGAATAGGAGCTTACATTGGCTCCAAACAGAATAATACCGCCAGGTCGAACCTTTTGTAGTTTTCTTTGATTTAATTTGTTTAAATTTTTACCGTAAATCCCTAACATCAGAAGTTTTGATACATCTTTTTCATTAAAGTCGTTTTCTTTTGGTTTTTTAGATATAGCTTCATTTTCAGCAAATCCGATAGAGCTGATGATTAAAAAAATTAAGATAAAGCCTAGACGAAATGTATTTCGCATGAGTTAATTTTAACAGAGATCCCACGGAAGAGGCTTTAATTGTGGTGTTGAAGCGACAATCTCAACGGAGGTAGGGGAATGGTAGGCCATAGTCTTAACACGGCTTGTAGAGTGTTGTTGCTGGTATTTTTAGTTCAAAGTGTAGTAGCACAAGAAGATGAAAATCTTGTTATAATAGAAAAGCCTGATGTAGTTGAATATGAAAAGATGGACGAAGATTTACCTAGACAGGGAAGACCCGCGATAAGTCTTTGGTCTAGTCAGATTGGTGTTGCCTACCTTAAAAAACAGTTTACCTACGTAGATGCGGGTGAGGAAGCCATCGATTCCAGTTTTTACGGTGCTTTTTACGCAATTGCTTATAATTGGCGAGTTTTCTCTTTATCGGCGGATATAGGTCTTTATACAGGTAGTAAAGATGGAACGATCACAGGTGAAGAATCAAATACGGGTTTACAAAAAAGTTTAAAAAACCAATATTTGGGGGAAGTAGGATTAAATCTTTTTTTAAATTCCTTTTCGAGTTGGTACTTTCGACCTTATGTAGGGGGTGGTGCCTACGTTAATGAATACAAATACATTGAAAGTGATTCTTCTACCTCTATCAAAAGTTTTAATATTAATAGCACCTTTTATAGAGCTGGAATTGCCTTTGACATTGGTGGAATTGACGAAGAAGCGGCAATGGACTCTTGGAAAAGTACGGGAATTTTTAGGACTCAATTAATCGTAGAGGCTAAAAAATATACAAGCTTAGAGCCGACTGTGGAGAGTCAATTTGAGCTATACTCAGGCTTGGTTTTTGAATATTAAAATGAACTGAGGCCTTGGATTTAAAGAGCTTTAAGGTGGTTGCCAGAAAGAATTTGATAAAACACAATATAATAGTCTTTTCTGACTTCTCATGTTTTTAAAAATATTCTGACTCATTTAATCGTAAAGAAAGATTATCAAACACAGAATGACAATAACTAAAAAAGCATTAGAAAATGTAGGCTTGAATTATACGTAAATACAGTTCCTTAAATTCGTTGAAACAACAACTAATTAAGCGGCTGCTTGATTTAAATAAAAAGCCGAGATTTTGGCAGCTAGATAGAGCCCAATATTATTGCCCTGGAGTGGTACTGTATCCACTACAATAAGCATTTTCACTTCTTTCATCTTGGCAGTAAAATGCGTCCTTTATTTTAGGGTTTTGTAAAATAATTTTATCAAAGACCTCACTCAGGGAATGATGGTGTTGGTTAAGTTTAAACATGCGTTGTTCACCATTACACATTCGAAGGCCAATATTTAATGATAATAGCTTTTCGTTGATATTTAATTTCTTAAAATTTTTCATCTCGAAGAGATCTCCTAATATCTCTCCACTAAACCAATTGGCAAATGCTTCAGTGAGAACTTCTGAACCACAGAAATAGTAGTACTTCCTTTCAATTGGATCTGCTCCGATAGAATTGGAATGCATGAGACATTGGTTTAAGTTTGGAAACAGTCCACTCTTGTTGTTATCAAGTTTGTAGTTGAAACTACAGGAATCAAAAGCATGAGCAATTTCGTGCGCGAGTATATAAACATATGAGTACTGGGAGTAAGCAATTGAAAGCAATGAAGGGCAAAGCCTTACAGTATTTGAAATTCTGCTGTACTCAGCATTTGGCGGAATGTCTTCATCACTCCAATATAGAAAAAAATCTTTATCATCAACGCACTTTGAGTTATCAAGTTGGACACTTTCTAATTTATAAAGAGCTTTTTTTCTTAATTCAATGTTAGTAACTTTTTTATTGATGTAGTTAGTAAACATAACTTTTGTTAGATCAAATGAATCTTGTATCGTTTTTTCTTCCTCTTTATAAAAATCTGAGTTAGCAATCCAAAGTTTAATTTCCTTCAAAGCTCTTCGAATGAAACTTGATCTGGCATAGCTTTTTAATATGGGTTCGTTAAGGTCAAAAAAGTAATCTAATTCTCGTTCATAGTATTCTTCATAAGTTAAAACCACATTTGATAAAGTGTTCGAGAGTTTTTTTATACAGTTATTTGCTTTTTCAGTGTTGAACTCAGAGCTTTCTTCATCAAACATACATTCTTGGTTAAATATAGAAGGCAGTAGGCGCCTCAACTTTTGGTAGCTGCTCACTGAGTTTATAGGAAAAGAACTTTGAATTTTTTTGCTAAGTCTATCTTGAATTCTCTCTAAAAAGGTTCTCTGTAGATCCTTTGTCTTATCATTTCGATCCTTAGAGGCATCGCAAATTGCCTTGGATAGACTACTACAGTGATAATTTGCATAGGAGGGAAAACCAAATAAGAGCATTATTTGAAATAGAATGCAAAACTTTGAAGTACTTAATATCTTTAGCATATTATCAGTTCTCGAGTGTTTTCAACCTTAACAAACTTAAATGCATTTTATAGG
>JAYZXX010000045.1:0-11836 GCA_036140815.1 Bdellovibrionota bacterium
TCTCTGCGGCAGACATAGGCCTCTCTCTCGTTAAATTGTTAGCTTCGTAACTTCATTTTAACGATTAAGTTTGGTTTGTGTCTGCCACTTTTGATTTTATGCGTTACCCCTTAGACCGGGAAGACCCTATCTTTGCCTCAAGCTTAGTTGTAATTTGGATCAATTTTATTTTTTTAAAAGATTTCCTTGAATGTAATTGATCGCGTCGCTTCATATGCCATTCGGAAACCAAAACTCCCAGTAAGATGAGTGATTGCACCAAAGCCACTCGCGCAGTCTAATTTTGTGGAATCCATTTTAGTTTTATCTAGGGTCACACAGCCATCACCAGTAGGGTAAATGGGCTGTTCAGAAGAGAACACGCATGGGATATTAAAATTGCTGCCATTGGTTTTAAAAGAAAAATCTTGGCGCAGTTTTTTTCTTAATTTTGCCAGTAAAGGGTCGCCTGAAGTTTTTGAAAGATCTTTAGTTTCAATCTTCCCAGGATCTAGTTTCCCGCCGGCGCCACCACATGTGATTACTTTGATATTTCTATTTCTACATTCGGCTAAGAGTAAACACTTGTTTTTTAAGCTGTCAATGCAGTCTAAAACTAAATCGGTGTCTTCGGTTAGAATTTCGTCCAGAGATTCACTGGTAAAAAAATCAAATTTAAAATCCACTTTACAGTTTGGATTGATATCTTCGATTCTTTTCTTTAGTTCTTCCCCTTTGGTTTTTCCTACGCTAGAGCCAAGTGCTTGTAACTGGCGATTGATATTGGATTCACATATATCATCCATATCCACCAAGCATAGGTTTAAATAGCCGGTTCTAGCCAAGGCTTCCACCGCCCAGGAACCTACTCCGCCAAGTCCAACTACAGTGACTTTAGCTGTCTGAATTTTTTGGAAGGCTTCTACTCCATATAATCTACGTATTCCGCCGAATCGAAAATCAAAATCCATGGCGAGAAATCTAGCACTTTTCAGTTGAAATCTCCATGAAATACAGGCTTTTCCTTTACATTATGGGAAAGATTACCCAGTATCAGTCTTGAAATCAAAGGAGCTTAATTTGATCTACGTGATAGGAAAAGGAAGAATCGGTACAGCTTTGTCTCTGGCAGATCCTAGTTTAAAGTTAATTGGTAGAGACTTTGATTTATCCAGCCTAAAAGACTTAGAAGAAAGGGACTTAATTCTTGTCTGCACTAGGAATGATTCCTTAAAACCTATCATAGATTCCATTCCCAAAGCTTCTCAGAATAAAATTGTTTTGATTCAAAACGGAATGTTAAGTCCTTTCATAGATACCTTAGAAAGTTCAATTGCTGGTAGGGCCATACTCTATTTTGCTGTATCTAAGAAAGGGGAGACGGCAAAGCCAGGTGGAAACACCTTGGTTAGTGGGGCCAAAGCAGAGAGAATTGCTCAGTTTTTTGAGTCGGTAAATATCCCTGTGGAAGTTGTTACTGCCGACCAACTTGCAAAAGTAGAGATGGAAAAGCTTCTTTGGAATTCGGTAATGGGCCTGCTCGGCGAAGTTTATTCAGAAAGCGTTGCTCAGACATTAAATAGATGGACGGAAGTGGAAGAAGTGATTAACGAGCTTTTGCCCATCATCGAGAAAGACGCAGGGATTCAATTTGATAAAAATCGACTTTTAACTTCATTGAAAGAATATTCCAAAGAAGTATCCCATTTCGAAGCTCGCATCAAAGAATGGCAATGGCGAAACCAATGGTTTTTTGAAGCAATGAAAAGGCAATCGATGACAGCACCGCTTTGGACTGAGTTACATACGAAGACTTCCTTTGCAGAGAACATTTAATACAAAAGTAAACAGTTCAAAGTATTAACTGAACTAAAAGGAAATTAGTTCTGTCTTTAAAATTTAGAGCCTGAATTTGCAAATGGATTGAGTAAACGTGAGCCTAAGAGTGAGTTTTCTTTGTATTACATTACTTATTAGGATTTGCAGAAAATGAGTAATTATCGAGCCTTCTGCTGTTTAAGCTTTGTAGATTAGGCTAGTTTACTTTTTTTACTCTAAGACTGGCCTTGCAAAAATTGGGAGAGTTATTAATGCCCAAGTCAATACTCCTAAAGTTTACTAGGCCAGCTGAGCAACTTTATATAGATCTGGTGCTTAACAATACTCGTAATTAAAGCTTATAGAAATACGATCATCTTCTGATTGATTAGCTGGTACTTCGTGTCTTAGGTAAGATTCAAATAAAACTAGGTCTCCATCACTTGCTTTGATGGAAACAAAACTTTGCATTTCCTCTGAAAGATCTTCTGATTTCCCTGGAGTATTCATTTGCATAATCAACCGAGGATCTTCAAATTTTATTCCTGGGCTGTCTTCAGGCATTTGTAAATAGAAGGTTCCACTGAGAATTGAATTAGGATGAATATGCCCTGAATGGTGAGTGCCTGTTGGCATAATGTTCAACCAGCAGTTGGACATTTTTAAAGTTCCTTCTTCAATGTCATATCCGAGGGCTTCAACGTATTTCTCGACAGATACATCAATTAGACTTTCTAGTTCAGCAAAGGAGCTAGAAAACTCTTGCAAGCGATTGTAGGAAGAATAGCTAGTGTACCCACCAAAATATCTTTCTTCAGACCACTCTAAGCCAACCTCATCGATTTCAGCGATTTTAAGTGCATCGCTCAATAGAGAATTCACCAAGTCTTGAGATGGCTGAATGGAAGAGTGAAATATTTGAGTGGGGAAAAGTGTACGTATTGCCATGAGTAAAGCATTACTTCAAGCGAGCTTTTCTGAGAAGATATTTTTAACGGATCTATATTTTTTTCTGGGGGTAATGATGTTTGAATTCAAACAACTAGCAGGGGTAAATAGCTAATTTTATTCGGAAATTAGGAATTTGGACCCTCAAAATAAGTGTCCCAATTTAATGTTCCACCAAGAAAAACAGCAAGCGGGAAGAAGATCCAGTAGATCCCATTTTCATTCAAAAAAACAAGAGTGTGTATTTGTTATTTCTGGAGTTCTAAGTGTTTTTGAAAATAATGAAGTACGACAACTAAGGGCTGGAGAGTCCTATTCATTTCCACCTTCAGGGATTGCGCACTACCTTCAAAACGAAGGTAGTGAAGAAGTCGTATATTTGAGTGTAGCTACGGATTTTAATGGTGATCGAACAGAGTTTGTCGATTAAGAGAAAATTGAAAGAAAGTTTTCATTAGATCTCTGAATAATGTTATCAGCTTTTTCACCTCGAAGGGCTCCAATTGTTCTTGCGACTTCAACAACATTCCAAGGCATATTGTATTTTTCATTGCAGTCGGGGGGAGCTTGATCAGGGCTATCGGTTTCTATTAGTAAGTGCTCTAATGAAATTTCTTTTGCCACTTTGCGAATTCTTTTTGCGTTTGTATTGCAAATGCCGGTGCTAATAGAAATATAAAAACCAAGTTTAATAAGGCACTGCGCCTCTTCCCATGAGCCACTGAAGCTATGTATGATTCCTGAATATTCTTTGTTTTTATTCTTTAATATTTTAATGCCTCTGCCAAGATTGCGCACAAAGTGTAGGATCATAGGTTTTTTACTTGAAAGGTGCAGCTCAATGTGTTTTTTAAAATATTCTTCTTGGAGATTTTCAGATTCAGAAAATTGACTTCTCAAATCAAGGCCGGTCTCACCAATAGCATCTATTTTATCAATATTGTTTTTTAAAAAATCAAATTCGAGATGAAGAGCTTCTGTAGAGTGTTTTTGGGCGTCGATCCAGTAAGGGTGTAGGCCCCATGCCATTTTAAAATTGGAATTTATAGACTTTAGTTCTATTTGTCGGAGCCATTCTTCTTTGCAGTAGCCTGCATTTAAAAAGCAGGTGATAGATTTATTCTTCATTATCTCCATGATTTCAAGACGCTTACCCCAAATTCTTAGATCCGTTAAATGTAAATGAGTATCTATAATATCCATATTAAGAATATTAAATGAATTGATGAAATGGGCAAGACTTCAAAATTCAAATGTCATCAGATATTGCTCAAACAACTTGGCCTTAGGTCTAGATAGTACCGTTAATGGATTTAGGTTTCAAAAAGTAAAAATTATTTAACGAAGTATTCAAAAAGTCTATAGCCAAAGTCCAGTCTTCTGTCTGTAAAGGATTAGAATCTCAAGAACAATAAGAATTTCACCGATGAAAAATTGAAGTATCAAGATTAGGAGATGATCTATGGATATAGCAACGATTGTAGGCTTAGTTGGCTCATTCGGAATTGTGGGGGCAGCGATTGTATTAGGGGGAGATCCTCTGATTTTCGTTAATATTCCCTCTCTACTTATTGTTGTCGTTGGTTCCATCTTTGTTGTAATGATGAAGTTTAGCCTTGCTGGAACAATATCTTCGTTCAAGTTGGCTGGAAAAGCTTTTATGTTCAAATTAGAAACTCCAGAAGAGTTAATCGAAAAATCTATCGAATTGGCAGCTGCTGTTAAAAAAGGTGGAATTTTAGCACTTGAAAATATATTAGTTGAAAACGAATTTATGAGCCGTGGTGTAAACATGCTAGTGGATGGTTACGACGGTGCTGTTGTAAAAGACATTCTAAAAACGGAACGCTCTCGTACTCAAACCCGTCACTCCGAAGGACAAAGGTTCTTCTCTGCAATGACAGATGTGGGGCCAGCCATGGGTATGATTGGTACACTTGTTGGCTTGGTACAGATGTTATCTAATATGAGTGACCCAAAATCAATTGGTCCTTCTATGGCAGTTGCACTATTAACAACACTATACGGTGCCATGATGGCAAATATGATTACGGCACCGATCGGTGACAAACTAACCATGAGAAGTGGTGAAGAAGAAAGAAATCAATCATTAATCATCGATGCCATAAGTTGTATCGAAGCGGGTTTGCATCCAAACATTGTTCGTGATGCACTTCAAAACTATATTCCACGTAGCGAAAGAAAAACGGAAGATATAGCCGCTTAACTAGGGGGAGATTCTCATGTCTGATGAAGAAGAAGAATGCGACTGCCCCGCGGGGGCCCCGGGATGGCTTGCAACCTTTGCTGATCTTATGTCACTGTTGATGTGTTTCTTCGTTCTTTTACTTTCCTTTGCGGAAATGAATGTACCGAAGTTTAAGCAAGCCAGTGGTTCATTAAAAAATGCTTTTGGAATCCAGCGAGTAGTGATGGCCGATGCAATTCCTAAGGGAAACAGTACTATTATGACTGAATTTTCACCAGGTAAGCCCGATTTAGTTCAGTTTGATACCTTGGCACAGGATTTTCAAATTAATGTTCCTACTATAGATGAATTTGAAGAAAAGAAAGAAGAAGAAGAAAAGAAGATTGTGGATGAGAAGGCGGAAGAGTTAGAGCAGGCCTTGCAAGAAGACATTGCCAAGGGAAACTTAGAGCTAGAAAAGCAAGGAAAGAATGTTGTTCTTAGAGTAAAGGAGCAAGCAAGTTTTCCATCTGGATCGGATAAGTTTCAAAAAGAGTTTATTCCTACTCTTCAAAAGATTATGAAGGCTTTAAAGAAAGTAAAAGGTAAAATCACGGTTGCTGGGCACACGGATGATATTCCGATTCAGTCGCAAAGATTTCGTTCCAATTGGGATCTTTCTAGTAGTCGAGCCGTTACTGTAACCCAGGCATTTATTAAGTATGGAAAAATGCCCAAAGAGAGATTTGAAGTAAGAGGTCATGCAGATACTCAGCCATTAGTTAAAAACAGAGATGCAGAATCTCGTTCTAAAAACCGACGAGTAGAAATCATTATTGGCATGGACTCAAAGGAGTTGCTTGGTAAAATGGTTGAGGCTGGTTACCTTAAAGAGCTGTAGGTATAAGTTGATTTTTAAAATTACAATAAAATGGATACAATCTTTCATCATATAAAAGTGGCCTCATCAAGGAAAAGTAAGAACCTGAAATCCACCTATTGGATTTAAATCTTTAGACAAATTATTCTAGAATACAAAGGCCGGAGGCAAAGCTTCCAGTGCCGCCTCTTGCTAAAATATGGAAGCAGTGAAAGATATTCTTTTAAAAAATAAACGAAATTTAAATTTCAATTTTTGCTTGAATAAAGTCTTCTATACGAAAGTTTTAAATTATCTGAGGTTTTTCTGGGAGTCTTAAAAATCCAGTGTAGAGATCTATAGTAGATTCCTCCGGTAAATCCGAGACAGTGTTTTGAGCATATCCATTCATCAATGGATATACTTATGCGACCTGTTTAAAATGATTCAATTTTTCAAGAAATTCAGTGCGATTTATAGGTTTTTTTAGAGTGTCACTAGCACCGAGACTAGCTAAACTAAAAAAGTCTTTTTTGGGAATATCTTGATTTGAGGCGATAATCACTGCCATATTGTCCCAAACACACTTCTGAGAGAAGCGAATGAGAAAGTCCTCTACTGAGACTGAATGCATCTCAAGGGATATCACCAAAACTTTTGGACGAATTTCTTCAAGTTTGTTTAATGTTTCTTCTCCATCTGTAAAGTACTGCACAGATAGGTTAGAATCATTTAAAGAACTACGAAATTCTTCTAGATGATTTGGGTTTTCTTCGACTACAATTAAATCTAAATTTGCCATGCAATATACTATCGGTGAAGAGTTTGAAATAATTTAAAGCTTAACAAAAAATGGACTTAAAAATGAAAGAAAAAAAACTAAAATCAGACAGCCTCTCAAGAGCTTTTAAGTTAGGGAAAACAGTAGCAAAAGTGGGATTTAGTCTTGCCAAAGATCGAATCCAAAATGGTAATCGCGAAGCAATGACTGTAAGTCCGTCTCAAATTAAGGCGGCCAAAGAAATGATTCAAACCATGGGGGAGATGAAAGGTGGGCTTATGAAAATTGGCCAAATGCTTTCCATCAGCGGTGATTTGGTTTTACCTAAGGAAATCACCCAACTTTTCACTAGTTTGCAGAAAAGTTCTAGTTATATGCCTGAGGAAGACTTACTCAAATGTTTTGAAAAGGAATTTGGCAAGTTGCCAGAAGAAGTATTCGTAAGTTTTGAACGTAAGCCAATAGCGGCAGCTTCGATTGGTCAGGTACACATTGCCGAAATTGCCTCTGGTAAAAAAGTAGCAGTGAAAGTTCAATATCCTAAAATCGTGAGTGCCATTAAGTCTGATTTAAATCAGGTGGATCGCATCGAGAAGCTGTTTGATATTTTTGGTATACCAAAACCCCAATTGGATAATGTTCTCAACGAAGTTAAAAGAAGTTTAATAGATGAATGTGACTATACTTTGGAACTACAAAATATGAATAGCATTCGAGAAGATTTAAATTCTTATTTCGATGGAATTTATATTCCAAAGGCATATCCTGAATACTCCACAAAGCATATTATCACCACAGAGTTTGTAGAAGGTGATAGCTTTGAAGAAAGTCAAAACTATACCCAGGCTCAAAGAGATGAGTTAGGAACTCTACTTTATGAAAGCTTCTTATTTTCTTTGTTTGAAAAGCGACATTTGCACACAGACCCCCAAAACGGAAACTATATGTTTCAGCCTTCTAAAATATTTATTTTTGACTTTGGTAGTACAAAGCAATTTGCTGAGGAGTTTGTGCAAGACTATGCCGTCTTACAATATGCGGTAGAAATAGATAGCAGTGATTTGTACAGACAAGTTGGACAAAATTTGGGATTAATCCTTGAAGGTGATAGTGAGGAATTTGTACTAGGACATATGAATTTGGTAAGGCAAATTTACGGCCCGTTTATGAAAGAGGGAACTTATTTTGCCCAAGGAGCAAACCCATTTGGTGTAGTGAAAGAATTTATTTCAAATATGGAGTATAACGGTAGACCAAGTCCTAATGAAGACTTTGTATTACTTGATAGAGCAAATGTGGGAATTTTCTCCAAGTTACAGGCCTGGAAATCTCGTGTGAACTGGCGAGAAGGTATGAAAAAGTTTCGTGCAAAGGCATTAGAAAAAGGCCTAGACCGATATCAAATCAAAGGCTAAGCTCATAGAGTGATTGATATTGAAAATGCTAAAAATATCGGCCCAATCACAGCGGCCGAATTAAAAAATGTTGGGGTGAAGTCACTCCAAAAACTAAAAGAAATTGGTGCAGAAGAAGCCTTCCAGCTAGTCATAGATCAATACCCAGAAAGATTAAATTTCAACTTTCTTTTAGCTCTTTCTGGGGCTTGCAATGATTTGGATTGGCGAGAAATTCCTGCGAAAGAAAAAGAGTCTCTGAAAATATTTATAAAGAAAATCAAAATACAATTTGAAAAGGGTTTATTGTGAAAGCATTGGAACGCCGCCTGGGCTTAGGCTCGGTAGTTGCTATTAGTATTAGCTCGATGTTGGGAAGTGGTATCTTTGTTTTGCCAGGCCTAGCTTTTTTAGAAACAGGTCCTAGCTTATGGATGGCATATCTATTTTCCGCACTTTGTGTTTTACCTGCTGCTTTGTCGAAATCTGAGCTGGCTACGGCAATGCCAACTAGTGGTGGAACCTATGTTTATTTGGAAAGAACTTTTGGTCCCTTGTCTGGAACAATTGCCGGTCTTGGGCTTTGGTTGTCCCTGCTTTTGAAAAGTGCTTTTGCCCTGGTTGGTTTTGGAGCTTATCTTTCTGTTTTTAGTGATTTGCCACTGATGTACACTTCCTTGAGTCTTTTATGCTTGATCGTTCTACTGAATATTTTTGGGATTGGTAAGGTATCGGGCTTTCTAATAATTGTTGTATTGCTAAGTGTGTTTGGGCTGTTTGGCTTAGGAACCATTAGCAGTTCAACGATTTTAAGGGAAAACTTCAACCCATTTCTAGCCAATGGTGTTCCAGGCTTAGTGAGCGCTACAGCAATGGTGTTTGTGAGTTTCGCTGGTGTTACAAAAGTGGCAGCCATCGCTGAAGAGATTCAAAAACCTGAAAGAAACCTTCCTAAAGGGATTCTCCTTTCATTGTTTTTGGTAACCATCATCTATTGTTCTACCACTTTTATCTTAGCTGGTAATTTGACAGGGGAAGAACTGGGTGGAAATTTGAAGCCCATTTATAGCTTGGCTCAGAAAGTAGGTGGAGAAATTATTGGTATTGCAGCAGGGATATTAGGGGTACTAACAATGACTTCTATGGCAAACGCGGGAATTCTCGCCGCTTCACGTTTTCCTTTCGCAATGGGTAGGGATAACCTTCTTCCTAGTAGTATTGGTAAGTTACATCCAAAGTTTTTAACTCCAGTGTTAAGTATTGTGTTATCAGGTGCAGTGGTTGGTGCATCTATTTTGGTTTTAGATGTGGGTAAGATTGCAAAACTTGCCTCTGCTTTTATGTTATTGATTTATATGTTTGAGAACGTAGCGGTTGTAGTTTTACGTGAAACTCGAGTGCAGTGGTATAAGCCAAGTTATAAAGCAGGACTCTATCCTTGGATGCAAATATTTGGAATCGTTTCGAGCTTATACTTGTTATTCATCATGGGCTTTACTTCTGTTACCGCAATAGTAGGGATCAGTATCCCGGGGCTTATCATTTTCTTTTTATATAGTCGCAAGCGAATGGATCGTCGTGGTGTAATAGGCATTAAGGGTGCAAAAATTAGTACTCAAAAAGAAGACATCCCAATGAATAAAGCTGCTATTTTACAGTATGTTGACCTTCCAGAAAAGGCTGGTGTTTTGGTTGGACTTTTTGGTAAGGAACACTCGCAAGATACTTTAATTGGAATGGGACAAGCCATTGCTAAGGATCAAACTGTAGAAGTAGTTCACCTATTAGAAGTTCCAGAACAGACGGTGCTTTCTGATTTACAAGATGATAGTGCGCAGGTGAAAAGTATACGTAGACGAATACGGGCCATGGTTGCAGAAAAGGGGACAAAAATTTCTTTTGATCCAATTGTAGATCATGACATTTTACGAACAACTTTCGATATCGCTGAATATTTAAAAATTCGTTGGCTAGTAGTTGAGTGGGTGGGTAGAACTCGTGGTGCCTTTACAATTCATAACCCAATTGGCTGGCTGCGGGACCATTTAGACTGCAATATCATTGCATTTAGAGATAATGGAATTCGATATTTTAAGAAGATCATGGTCTTACTTGATAAAACTAGAAATGATGCTGTGGTTGTAGAAGCATGCAAAGAGTTAGCAGGTGCCTACGGGGCAGAAGTTTGTTTTATGCGATTTATCGATGAAGATCATGAAGACTGTAATCCAGATTTAGAAGAAGCTTATTTTGGAAAATTGTTGGAAAATTTCAATCGTCCATATTCAACAGAAATTTTTGTTTGTGCTAACAAGAAAGCTTCTATTGTGGAGATGACTGCTGAATACGATTTACTTGTTTTTGCAAAACCTCAGTTTATGAGCTTAAAAGAGAGAATCTTTGGCAGCATTGAAGATCAGTTGATAGGCCAAGCCGCCTGTTCGGTTGTAAATATACAAAAAGGCGGGAAGGTAAAGGTGCGTTCTATTTTACACTAAGTAGTAGTGGGTTGAAGTTCTGTGAGACCCACTTCTTGTTCCTGGCCTTTTCTTTTCAAAACATTATTGAAATACACCAATGACATAACAAAACAGATACTACAAATGATAGATGTGGCATAGCTGAAGGCTTGAAAAAACTCAAGCCAGCTTAAATTTGCTTGGCCAAAATTTTTATAAAGCATCAAGCCAACGCTTCCTAAGTATCCAAAAGCATCGGTTACGTAAATCATAAATCCGGCAGTTCCTATAAAGTGAGTTGCTGCGATTAATCGATCAAACAATATACAACCGTAAGGAACATAACCTAAGTAAAGGCCTAATCCTACGGTAATCATCCACGCCACAGGGCTAATAAATCCAAACTGAAATAAAACAGTACTTGCACCGATCAAGATAGTTCCTGCTAACATGATAAGGTGAATTGTATACATTGCCTTTCGGTTACTTTTAATCATAAACAATAGGGCAAGAGCAATTAAAACTCCAAAGGCAATTGGTAATTCTGAATAAGAGAAGATACTTGGTTCTGCCGAATAGCCGAGAGAGTCCCATATTTCTCGAGCAAAATTATCTCTGAAATCTCTGTAGGCAGTTAACAACATATAAAGAAGAGTTAAGGGAATGAGCCCAGGTGCAAAGGTTTTAAAAAACTTCGAGCGGTCATCTGAATTCATGGATTTGCGTTTCGTTCTTAGTTTTATATCTTCAGCATTTGGTTTTGGAATTTGGTTTAATAAGAAAACAGCTGTTAGGAAAAATGGCAAAAATAGAATTCCTGTGGCAAAAGGCATCCAAAATTCACTGACACCTAAGCTTAAAATCCAAGCTCCGGCAGATTTTACGAAGCCACTTGCAACGATATAACTGGCACTTAGTCCTGCTCCGAGAAGTTCAGTGGATTTTCGACCTTCTAAAAAGCCAAAAACCATTCCCCATACCATTCCTAGCGGTAGGCCATTGATAAAAAGAAAAATGGGTTTTAGTACGGGAGGAACAACTGCGAATCCGAGCAAAGCAACTTCAGCAATGGCGATTAAAAGTATTAGTGCCTTTGCGCGACTTTTTGTTGTCATTTCAGAAACAAATTTGATGCCTAAAAACTTAGAAAAGGTATATCCAAAAACCTGAGCAATGATGAACAATATTTTGGGGTCGAGATCAGCAATCCAAACACCGCTTAAGCCTTCATAGGTTGCAACGCTAAATGGCTTGCGAAAAGAGTACATGCAAAAGTAAGTAGAAAAGGCTGCAAAAATACAATAAAGGTTAAACAAACTGTCTGGAGCACTTTCCAGTTTTGCTTTGATATTCATAAATCCCCCTGTTGAGGGCCCTACAATACTGGAATTTTTGTTTAAGGCAAGATTT
>JAYZXX010000046.1:0-60551 GCA_036140815.1 Bdellovibrionota bacterium
TTTCGCCCCAAACCCCTAAGTATCTTTTAGGCGATCAGAATCGAATCCGCCAGATACTAACGAACTTGCTGGGCAACGCTATCAAGTTTACGAATGAAGGTTCGGTTGAACTACGATTGAGTGTATTGGAGAGGCAAGGAAAAAAAGTTCAGCTCCAATTTAGCATTATTGATACCGGTATTGGTATCAGTGAAGAAAAACAGCTTAAAATTTTCGACCCATTCACACAAGCAGAAGATAGCCTAACAAAAACAACTCAGGGCACGGGACTTGGTTTGTCGATATCAAAGAAACTAGTAGAAGTAATGGGCGGTCAGATAAGCATGACATCTAGATTGAATCAGGGAACTCGAATGGATGTAGAGATAGAATTGCCGATTATAATAAGGAAGAAAGAGAATGCACCGGTGATTGAACTAAAAACACATGCAGAGAATAAAGAAAAACTAGTTCTAGTTGTAGAAGATGATTTAGTGAACCAAAAAGTAGCCCAAAAGTTTTTGGAAAAATTAGGCTATAGATCAGAAGTAGCTAATGATGGTTTCGAAGCGGTAGCAATCATTGAAGACAAGCCCGTGGGTTACTACAGTTTAATTTTTATGGACATGCAAATGCCTAAAATGGATGGTTTGGAAGCGACTAAGAAGATCCTAGGTCTATTGGGCAATAAGGCACCAAACATTATCGCTTTTACGGCAAATACCTTCTCAGACGATCGTGAAATGTGTATTAAAGCTGGTATGAAAGATGTTTTAGTGAAACCCGTTTTATTGGATAAAATGGATGAACTCCTCAAGAAATATGCGGCCTAATTTTGCTAGAGAAAATAGATCAGTTTTAAGTAGGCGCCTATATATTGCTCTACGTTGGAAAGTTATCTCAGAAAAAGTATTTTGAAAAAGAAGCATAGCCACTAATGCACTTGTATTTTTAAGTTTGGGGCACAATCAATAGCCATACTTTCAGTAAAAAATTAGCGAGTACGACTTGACCCACTTAACTTAGGCCCCCCCTTAAAAAAAGTTATTATCAGTCGGGTAATTATTTACTGAAAAGCTTGAAATGCGACTAGTTGGTCGGTTTAAAAGATTTTAGATTTTAGATTTTAGATTTTAGATTTTAAAAAATCCGCAATCAAGATTGTCAGTTATTGGGGGCAAGGATTGTTCCCTGAGAAATTTAAATTACCTATTAAGTGTCAGTTATCCAACTGCTAGAATATGGAAAAAGACCTTGTGAGAGATTCTAATTCACTAAATAACTTTAGTTCGAGAACTTACTAATAGAGCGCTTGTTTTATTTTTTACCTAGTAACTATTAAAAAAAATTATAGTTCTCAAAGGAGCTTGTCATAAAACACTGGGTCTAACTGTAATTCTTGCATGAACTGTAAAACAATTTGAGTATAAAAACAACAATGAGTATTTTCCAGTCATTCAAAAGAATCACGAGGGAAATATGTTTAAATTATTGTTTATCCAATCATTTATTGGTTTGGCGTTATCTTTCTTACTACTAAAGCCAATTCTGGCTGCTGACGACTCTAAGTGCTCTAAAAGCGCAGTAGAAGACTCAAAAGAAACTAAAGGTTTTAAATTACCCAAAGAAAAGTTTATAGATGATAAGCTTGCGGCAAGAGCCGAGGTTTGGACTTTACAAGACTTAGTATCACCTGAAAAGAATATGTTAGCGGAGTCGCCATTTCTAGCAATGAATGCCGCTCAAAGAATTTTAGCAATTGTTAACAATGCTGGCTTCGTTGAAAAAGACCTTTATGGTTCAGGTAAAACATTCGTTTCTAACTTTTTTCATACTCCAAGTAAGTGGAATGGTTTTAAAATGGTTGGTGGGCAAGAGTCCGGAACTTCCATGTTTGTTTCTCAACTAAAGCGAGCGGTAGCAGACGACGCAAACGTAATCTCTTTTGTAGGCCCTCATGGTTCAGGAAAGTCGGCGATCTTATCAGTAATAACTGGAGGGCTTAAAGCTGCTACTGAATTTGGTGGACAGAAATTCGCATATTACACATTTAGTTGGAAAAACCTCGACAAAATTGAAGCCCTTCGTTCAGGTCTAAAAAAGTTAGATGGAAAATACGTTGGAACGATGGAGAATGGATTGAATGAAAATCCATTGGTTTTGTTACCTAAAAATTATCAAAAAGCAATGCTCGATGGTGAGGTTAAAGAAGTAGTTCGTGATATGGTAGGAACCGATCCAAATCCATTTTTGGAAACAAGTCCTCTTACCGAAAAAATTCGCGAAGAAATTCTTGCGCAAGAATTGATTGAACAAGGTAAAGAACTATCCGCTGAAAATATCATTGCTGCTCTTAATGAATATGTTGATGTGAAGCGAGTGGTTTTAAAAGATACGGCTATGCTCGATGCCCAAGGAAAAGACTGGAATCCAGATCAGCTTTTCATTAAGCAAAATATTGTTAAATCAATGAGTCTTGCAACAGATAATCCTATGCTTTATGAATACGGTATTGTTGCCAGAGCATCAGGAACTGCATTGTTCTTAGATGAAGTACTTCGTAATGAAAAAGATTTGCAAAACAAATGGTTAACTTTGTTCCAGGACCGCTACATTCAAAATGGTAGCAGTATGAAAGTGCCTTTGGATATGTTAATTTTAACGGCAACCAATACGGCAAATATTCGTGAAATAAAACAAGATGAAACCGGTGATGCGGCATTAGATCGGTACCAAAACATTCCTTTTAATTACGACACAAAACCTAATGTGATCGCGCAAACTCTAGCCTATATGAAAGGTGGGGAGTTGTTTGCTGAAAAACTGGGTGAAGATGCAACCGGTGAACTGGTTAGAGTATTTCCGAACTCATCAGGAAAAAGCGAAAGTATTTTAAATAAAATTTGGGTTTCTCCAGAAATTGGTCAGAAAGCAGTTGTGCCTCATGGTCGTTATCGTCTTTGGATTGGTAACGGGAAAGACAAAATTTCTATCGCACCTCATGTTTGGGAGTTAATATCAGATGTTGTTTCTGCCAGTAGAATGTATACAAAAGTAAATGAAGCAAAAAATGAAGGATTGGCTGGGGATGTATTGACTCAAACCGTTTACACAGAGCCAGTTCAAAGAATTCGTTACTTTAATGGCGATGTTACTTTCGGTAGAGGCATTCATGATGAGCTTTATAGTGTCACTCAAAAAATGGGCGAAGGTGAGGCTGGAATTCCAACTCGTCAAGCCACTCGTTGGATCAACACCGCTCTATACATTGCTTCAAAGCCTGGATATAATAATACCTTAGACATGACAGCGCTTCGAGTTGCTTTAGATCAAATGGCGAATGACAATCGTGATGTAATTCCAGCGAAACTTTACCACGAGATTGTGGGATATTTTGAGGCTTTACTAAAAGTTATCTACATTCCAAAGTTTAGAAAAGACTTTGAAACTGCTGTGATCGCAGATCCTGCTCACGAGAAGCGTACTTATCAAACCTTTCTAAAAATGGCCAAGGCTATGGAGGCAGGCGAGTCTACTTACAAAGATGCTTCCAATGAAGTTATGCCTGTGAATGAGAATTTTGTTAAAAAGGTAAAGAAAGCCTTCCTAACATATGAGGGTGAAGAGTTCACTTTAGATTTTATTGCTAGCTTTGCCTTAGATGGTATGATTTCTGGAGAAAAATCAGGTGAAGAACACCCGGGATTAATGGCCGCGATTCGACATTACCTTTCTTCAAAAGTGACCGAGGACCTTAATTTGCTGGCAGGTTACAAAGACCTTTCAAAGGGTGAGTCCATAGGTAACCAAGAAATTTTAACTTCTTGGCAAAAATTCCAGCAAGTGATGATGGAACAATATGGCTACAATGAAAAAGCCCTTCAGTCTGTAGTAGAAAGAATTTATCAAGAAGCAGCTGATTCTAGTACAGAAGTAGAATAATACGCTATTAGTTTTAAATTTCAGGGGGGATTACTTGGAGGCTTAGGGGGCCTCCGTTTTTGGAGGAAGCTATGCCCCGCATAATTCTATATATTGTTTTCATCTTAGATCTATCTATTTCTGTGTTTGCTAACAAAGAGTATCCAGTTAGTTACAATGGCGCTACCCCTTATATGTTAGTGGTTGCTGATGATTCACAAAATAGTGAGTTGAGCCCAGGCTTGTATCGTTTAGAAGACTCAATCAATAAACCTAAATTGGCATTAGAAGGTGATATTCTAATCAATCCCATTGAGGGGGTCTTACTAGGTAGGCTTGATACTGTTCATGAAAAGAACCGAAGATACGAAGCTGTCGTAGTAATTGATGGCAAAGTTACTATTATATCTAGATACACAGATGCTTCTTCCCCTGAGAGTTTCCTTCAAATTGGAACTGGTGAAAATGAGGTTTTAGATCAATTAAATAAATCTTTTGTTAGGCTTCCACCAGTATTGAAGCACTCAGACATTGTAGTTATGAAAACTGAAATAGAGGGCGGTTATTTAATTTCAATGAAAGGTTTGATGGAGGATGGTTATACGTTCTTCTTTAAAATAGGTCTAAGTGAATCTTCAGATAGTAAAATATATTTTGAGCAAAGGCCCATTCTTTTAGATAATAAGTTTTATAACAATTATGAGCTAAATAACAGACTGATCAAGGAAGGCTTTATTTCAGATCGTCTAGTTCGCTATTTGAGCTTTCCTGAACACGAGGATGCGAAGCGAGTTCTAGATCATAAAAGTATGATAGTAACTAACTACCAAAACCATGAGAATAATTGGGATGGTCAAACCGGCATTCCTCGGATTGATTTGAGAAGCTTAAAAATTGCAGATTTGCCACCGCTTAAGGTTTCACTAGGCGATAATTTATTACAAATAGTGGACATTGAAAGAAATAAGGCTGAAATCGTAGCGATGATGAATCCCAAAGTACCTTTGAAAAGTGCCTGGGTAGATACTGAAGGCGAAAGCGAAAGTCCGTACGTTCGAGCTGTTAATGAATTAAAAGCTGAAGTTTTCTTTGCTGAAAAAGTCTTACATTTTTATTATAATGGTCAGATTGCAGAAATATCCTCCCTAAGTCCAGAGTTGCCATTAGATCTCAGTGCTTCTTTTGTGTATAAATCTGGAACTAGTATTTATCTAATCATATCGCAAAAGTTTGAGACTTCTGAAAGTACTAGTCTTGTAGAAATCAGTTTGCCCGTTGATTCAAGCGTTGGAAAGTTGCAATATCTTATGTCTCTTAAGATTAGCCCTTATTTTTATTCCAGCGAAGAACTTAGTTATAGACATTTTGACGAAAAGTATTTTGACATCCTTTCGAAATCTGAAAATGAAAAAGATCGGGTTGTTTGGGAACAAGATCTAGACTATACAAAACCTCTTTTTGATTTGGTCAAGAGTGTGAAAAATGGAAAGGTGGAAAAGAAGTACCTTAAGCCCATTGAAGAAATTGTGATCACTCCATCATTGACATACAAAGTTTTCCAAGAAGAGGGCGTAGCTAGTGAGAATAGAGTTTCAGGGATTTATAATGGAGAATCACTGCTTGTACAAGGTCAGCTTGTTGAAGTTAATATAGGAGATGAAAAGCTATTATCTATTTCTAAAAATACTAATTTTTATGACCCTGTAGTTGATAAAATAGAAGAAAGGCAAGCAACTATATTTTTTGTGGATAAAAGCTTTCGAGGAGGGCAAAAATCTGTTGAAGTGAATTTGGTTGTGCCTGGAGTTGGTCAGAAACATTATAGACTAGGGGAAATTGATGGGTTTCCAGAGTCTAAATTTCATTCTGCGAGTGTAGTACTGCCACTTGTGAAAGATGATAAGGCTGCTTATTTGCTCTTAGCTACAGAAATTGATGAAAAGCAACAGGCGGAGGTTTTAAGTTTCAAATTTGGAATCGATGCAGATGAGAGTGTTCCACTGCCAAAGACATTTAAAGTCTTCAACTACATGGAAAAATCTATAGATTCAAGATTGCGCTTTGAAAAGTCTGGTGCTCCTTATTTACTAGAAGACTCCCAAGCCTCAGCTAGAAACATAAAGTTAATCGACTTAGCAGAGCCAGAGTCTAGAATTTTTCCTAATCGTAGTCAGTATAAGCATCTTAGCTTTACAGGAGTTTCCTCTGGAAGCGATGCAAGTGCTTGGGAAAACCCTTGGCTAATAACAAACCCAAATCATGATGAGAGCTTTGCTTTTTTAAAGAAATCTAGTTCCGAAAAGTACAAGTCACAGTTGTTTGATAATTTCTTTCAGCAATTAGAAGCAATTGCTAAAGGTGAAACCCCCGAAAAGCACCACATATTTATAGTACCCGATGCCTTGCAGACTTATTTATTTCACTCGATCTTAGCGAACTGGAAAGATAGCAAAAATTTTCTGAGTATGAGTAATAGAAAACTGCTTTTAAATGTAATCAATGGATCTACGGTTACAAGTCAAAATGCTTTAATGGATCTATACAAAACTTTAGATAAAGAGAAAACAAAAGGTAACACGAGTATAATTTTAGGACAGTGGTCGGAAGTTCATAGCATGGGCAGGTTAAAAGTGGATCAAGGGGACAACAGCTTTGAACTTAGTTATGTATCTGATGACTTTAGTGAAGAAGAGGGGGAACGAGATATCCTTAAAAACGAAGGAAATGAAAGTCACGTGGTATCTAAGAATCCTCATAGTTTGTACTTAATGGCAACTGAGGGCGAGAAACTTGCTTTGCAAGATTTTCCTAAGGCCAAGTCAACTAATAAAAACTCTTTGGTTATCCTGGCAACTGAATCTGAAATCAATGAATTTAAAAACGAGTCTTTTGAGGCTAACTATGGTCTTTTGGAGCATTTCGAAATTCATCAACTCCCACGCCCAAGCTTAGAACATCAGTCAAAACTGTTTGAAAGGCTGTTTGAAGAGAAGCCGGATTTAAAGCTTCTTCGCTACAAGTTTGATGCAAAGAATATTTCAAGTACTGATCCTGTATTGCAAAAAAATTGGGAAGACTTGAGCTTTGATGAACGCGACCATGTTAAAAAAATGATGTTTAACTATTACGTGCAGAGAATTAACGCCGTTGCCGATGCGAATGGCATAGCTCCTGTAATGGCATTGTCTAATATTGTGAATGAATTTTATAGACAGTTGATTAGTAATTCAGACTTGCGTAGTGAAAGAACCATTACAACAGTTCTTATTGAAAGAATTTTGAGTGAAAAGTACGGAACACCCTTAAATTTAGAAACTCTTCCGGAAAATGATCCGTTGAAAATTGTAAGTTCTCATCGTTTTTTAGATTTGATATTTAAGTCTAATCATGACGCCGACATAGAAATTATTGAACAAATTAAAAAGACACGACTTGGTCAAACGAAGAAGGACCCTGCTTTATTGGTACCTTCTTCGATTATTTTGGTAGGACCAACGGGAACTGGGAAGACAAGTCTTTGGTTAGCAATTCAAAAGGCGGTAGATAACAAAATCTATAATTTTGACAAAGACAATAACACGGAGGCGAGAGCTTTCTTTATAAATTTGGAGAAAGTAATTCCTGATTATGGACCAAATACAAAAGCCTCAGACAGAGGCTCCAGTTTAACAATTACCGAATTAATAAAACATTTAGACACCTTTTTAACCGGGCCTAATGGAGCAAGGGGAGATATTCTACTTGATGATGTAAGTAAAGCACATCCAAAAGTTTTAGGTAAACTTTTAGCTAAGCTTTATGAAATTTTAGATGCTGAAGATGGTATCTATTATGCGAGAAGAAATGGACAGGTAGTGGAAGTGCCTGTGGGAAATTTGAATATAACCCTAACATTAAATCCTACAGAGAAGGAGTCGAAGCTTTCCGAGTATAGTAAGGCCCCTAAGGATATGACAATTCAAGAGTTAATTGTGGCAACATTAAATAGTGATGAGTTTTCTTTCGATAAATCACATTTGGCACGATTTTCCAGAATCATTGAGATCGATAAATTTTCGGAAAATGCAAAGCTCCCTGGAATGATTAGAGATCTAAAGTCTTCCATCGAGTCAGATTTTACGTCGCAAAACCGTCTGAGCCTTTTTACCAATGACTTTGTTTCAAGTATTGTTGAGTATTTCTCTGATATGGATGCTAGAACATTTAAGTCCAGAGCAGTTCAAACGGCGATGGAAATCACTCAAAATGTTAATGGCCCATTAAAGATACTTGCTCCTTCAAAGGAGCAGAAGATGGAGATGTTGCAACGAAGAGTTAAACTTGGCGGTGGTACAGTAGATATTGATAATTTCATGCAAAATTATACTCAGGTCTTAAAAATCGGAGAAAGTCAGGAAGCTAATTTCCGCTTACTTCAGGTAATGATTGATAGCTATCGTGTAATGATTTTTGACCAACTTTACAAGAAGACACTTTTGAACTTTTCTGGAGTGGGGGAGCATTTCGCGCAGGAGATTGGCCAGCAAATCTTGTTGGCACTGGGGGAACATTTGGCTGAGAAGCCTCAAATTCCTTTGAGTGCTGTGCGACTGGACCCTTCATTTTATGGTTTAAAACACGCAGATGACATAGAAAGCTTTTATCGCTTATTAGGTAGTATTGATGGACAGAGAAACAGTTCCGATAAATTTTATCCCTCACCTGATTTCTTTAGGACGGAAGACCGCGATGATTTGTCTGTGTTAATTGGTGAAAAGAAGTCTAGCGGTGACAATAAAGAAGCCAATGTTTTTAGAGGCTTGAGTTCGGCACTTCGGCCACACCTTCAATCTTTACTTGAAAAAATGGTTTATCAAAATACCAGTTCCGATGCCAGTCTAGAGACTTGGCTAGAACGAATTGATGAAGAAGCAGAGAGACGAATTGCCGTAAATAATACAGCTGAGGAGTTGCGATTGTTTTCTGATGTTGTATTTCAAGAACTTAGCTTGATGGTGCGAAAATTAATGAAGGTAGATATAGACTCTCGTAAATCTTACTCTGTCTATGAGCAGACAAGAATCTTTTTGTTTGTAATGGATAAAACAATCGCAGGACTAAATTGGGATAAATATCTTGGCTTTAAGTTGGCAATATTAGAACAGTTTTCAAGTAATATGGTTGTAGGTTCTAGAGCCTCCGTTCAAGAGTATTTGTTCAAAAATCGTTTTTCTCTCTTATGGCCTAGGGCTCATAGTTCTTTGTTAAATTTAATGGAGAACTCTGAGTTGATTAAGGATCTTAATGTTGATTTTGACAAGAAAAGCTCTACTCGCTCTAGTCAGTTCTATAATAAATGTAGATTTTCCGCAGTTCCTAAGCAAGGGGGCCAGTAATGAAGTTATTTTTATTTCTATTCCTTTTTACGGCCTTTGAGTTACTCGCAGCTGAGCCATCTAACAAAGTTACGGGAATAAAAAAACAAGAGTGTGCTAGCTCAGCAGTTCCTGTTTCAAAGCGTGGTAGATTGTATTGGGTAGACCATCACCGTGATGTTGATGAAATGGCAAAAATCAAAGAGGCTGCCGAAGAATTTACTGACATTGCTCACAAGTTAAATTTTAATATCCCCAAGCATGTCGCTACTTTTGCATCTAGCCAGGAGCTTGCGCTATTGTTAGCAAACGGAGCCCATCCTGCCCCTCATGCAATTGATGGGAGTTTGGTGTTTAAAGCTACTAGAGAATCTAGCTCTGTTTATGAGTTCGTAACCTCAGGTTGTCCACTTTGTCACTCTTATTTTCAGGACACAACTCCATGGATTCAGCAACTTTCTATTTTTGCTCACGTTTTGGGGCATAATCATGTATCGCAAACTTCGACTTATGGAAAAATTCGAAAACCTGAAGATGCTGCTCGTTCTGCTTTTGAAATGGTTGAGTTGATGAACCAATTGAAATATCACCAAAATATTTCCTGGGAGGAGATTAGTCTTTTTTATCAAAAAATATATAGCATGAAGATAGACCAAGATTTGGTGGTTGGTTCCTATGACAGTGTTGATTCTTTAATCAAAGCTTTAGATAAAAAAAGAACCGAAGACGAAAAATTTAGTGGCAGCAGCTCAATGCTTCAGTCTATGACGGCGCTGAGTAAGACCAAGTTAAAGCCTTGGCAGCATGAAATGTTACGCATTTTCGAACAAAGGGAAGCTTGGCAAGGCTTTGCAACCATGACTAAAACAATGAATGAGGGCTTTGCCACTTTTTCTATGTTTATTATACCGAAGCATTCTAAGTACAATGAAATGAGGCACTGGATTGACTATTCTAGTTTGTTGGCCAAGGTTCTAGGGACGAAAGAGAAAGTAAATCCAGCATCAGCTGTAAACAATCCGTACTGGTTGGGGCTTGAAGCATGGATGAATTTATACAACAAATTCAAAAAGAACCATAAAGAGAAATATGAAACTGAATTTGATTTAGACGCAGCATTTGTTTCTTATGCGAGTAAAATCATTGAAACCCATTCAGATGCCAGCTTTCTACGTTTAGCATTAGACCAGCAATGGTTGATTGATAAAAAGCTAATCATGACTAGAGAACTGAAAGAAGACGATCCCCGTTACGATGCAAGTATAAAACAGGATCCAGATGATAAATTGATTCTTGTAGTGAGTAATGATCCTAGAAGGTTAATAAACAAGATAGCAAGGCAAGTAGGAAATCGTGGTGATAAGATGCCAAGGCTTAGGTTTATTGAGGATTCACATGCAGGAAAATATATCCTGTTAAGACAAGATTTAGTTCAGAACCATGGAATTCCTTTAGAGATTTTTAGTGCGACGAAGAAGATTTACGACCTTGCAAGCACCTATAAAACAAGTGTAGCGGTAGATACAGCAATTCCTTCTTATTATATTGCTGAAAAATTAGATGCACAAACCAAGGCGGAAATTAAAGACATACAAAAAAATGCCAAATGGTTTCCAAAGGATGGAGAGGTACATAAACTGAATGAGCCTATGCTGATCCCGGTGCGTATCATTGTTTCTCCAGATCGAAAAGTTGAAGTAAAATACTGGAGCACCAATGATAGCTTAGATAAAGAGCTGGAGGGCTTTCGAGAAACTTTAATGAGCTCAGTAGAATCTTACTACGAAGACTCTATTCTTGGGCTAAGCGAAAAGTACCAAGGAGTTATCGATTCAGACTTGAGACAGAAATTTGGAGCCGCAACTCAAGGTGCTGTTTCTAATACCGCTGCCATTTTGCCGACAGCACCTTCTGCTTCTTTAGCAGTTGCTGAATATCTTCGTTTTGTTGAAGAAAGAACGGTTCTCGCACTAAAAAGAGCTATGAACGGACAGGGAACAGGGGTGGCTACGAGTAAAGGTATGCAAGTTCGCGTTTTTCCTGAAATAGCATTTTTTGGACTGGACCAAAGATACGCGCAAATACGAAGAGAAGCCTACAAGAAAGCTATTGTTGATGGTGAGGGTGTCGCTGATCCTTATGCAGATGCTTTTACTGATTTAGTTAGTTTTGATGCTTGGCCTGGAAAGATTTTAAGAATTCCTGCAAAAAAACAAGGTGAGGGTAAAGGAGAAGGCGAAGGAGAAGGTCAAGGAAAAGGTAAGGGTAAAGGTGAAGGAGAGCCAAAAGAGGGCGAAGAGTCTGAAGAAGGTGAAGGTCCTGGCGGAGCAGGTGGATCTAATCCTGAATTTGTTGAAGTTCCTTGGAAAGATTGGATTGAATTAATTAATGATAAGCTTAAGCTAAGAAATATTCGAAAAACTTTAGGTAGAAGTCGTCAAGTTGCAACTCGTAGAGGTGGGTCTGTTACACTTAATAGGGATCCATTACGCGAAGATCGAGTGGTGGAAAAAGCAATGGGTTATGGACTTGCAGGCTTAGAGTTTGAATGGCAACAGAGGTTTGATAGCGAAGAAAGATTTTCGAAAATGACTGAAGAAGAAAAAATTATTTTTATGGATAAGGAGATCGATAAGCTTAGTTACCAGGAAATCGTGGAAGTTGGTCTACGCTATATGCCAGAAGGAGAATACGTAGCAAAGTCTAGCGTTGAGGTGATGCAGCCTGAGTTTGATGCGGTCATAGTAATTGCTGTTGATTTTAGTATCTCTATGAAGGGAGATCCTTTGCAGAGAGCCAAGACTGTTGCTATTAATTTAAAAGAGAAAATCAAATCAGAATACAACAATGTGATCATTAGGTATGTTGTTTTTGATACCGAAGCAAAAGAGGTTACAGAGAAGCAGGCCTGGAGTGTTACTGGAGGCGGTGGAACCTCATATGAAAAAGGTGTCGGAAAAAGTATAGAAATATTGGAAGAATATCCAATGTCAAAATTCAATCGCTATGCTTATGTTTTTGGAGATAGTGGACAGCATTATACCCCTGAAGTTGCAAAAGCTTTTGAAAAAATAGTCGATATGACAGATGCCTCAGGTTATATAAAAACGGGAACGATGGGAGTTGATGCATTCGACCAAGGAATTGAAAATCTATTCCAAAGTAAAAAGAAGAAATTTTCAAAGTCTGAATGGACGGAAAAGGGGGGAACTTTGGTCGATTCAATCATAGATTTGTTTAAAGAGCCAGAGGAGTAGAACTTCGGAGAACGGCTTTGTTAAAGTGAAAAGCAGCACGGCGGATGCTGCTTTTTTGTTTTGTAAGACAAGGATAGTCAAACTATAAGATAAATTGCCTCAATGAGAATAAATAAAATGAGGTTCAAAATATTCTTTTACAATCTGTCTTATTAAAGGCCTTACAATGCTTGTTTATCTTGGTCTTCCAAGTTTATTTCTGAACTAGCACTTACAGCAACACCGTTCCAATCTGGAAGTTGTGAGAAGTGAGTTCTAGACTGTTCAATGAAAGCCATCTTTAAATTTTCAGGTACTGGTTTTGCTGATGGAAATTTTTGTCTTAGTGGATCTACAAATTTGCCATACTTATAAAATTCATAATGCAGGTGAGGTCCCGTAGATAAGCCAGTGGATCCTACGTACCCAATGATTTGTCCCTGTCTTACACGTTTTCCTGGTCGAATGCCTTTGGCAAATTTGTGTAAATGTTTATAGGCAGTTCGATAAATAGAATTATGTCTAATCTTTATTGTGTTTCCAGCGCCACCTCTCCAGCTGGCTAAAGTGACTTTTCCATCACCTACTGCCATCACAGGAGTTCCTCTTCTGGCGCCGTAATCAACCCCTAAGTGTGGGCGTCTAATTTTTAAAATAGGATGAAATCTACGACGGTTAAATCCAGACGTGATTCGACCAAATTTGATTGGACTCTTCAAAAACATTTTCTTTAATGATTCACCCTCGGCATCGAAGTAACCAATATTTTCACCATTTTGTCTAAATAGAACGGCCTGGTATACTTCTCCTTCATTGATGTACTCAGCACTTAAAATATCACCCCAACCAATAGGCTCTCCACGTACAAATTGTTGCTCTACAACGATTCTCCAGCGATCATTCGATCTAAGTTCACGATTAAAATCAATTTGCCAGGCAAAAATCTCAGCTAATTGGACAATTAGTTCTGAGTCCATACCTGCTTCGGTTGCAGATTCCCAAAGAGAAGAGACTACTATTCCTTGGTAGTCTTTGATTCGAACCTCCACTTTTTCATTGTGAATGGCTGCGCTCCATGTGCCTTCTAACTTTTCTAGTTTTAGAATCTTTGTTGGTTCAATCAATATTTGCAAACCATGAAGGTCTATATTTCCATCTGGCTTAGATTCTTTAAAAATGGCAATTCTTTGTTTTGGGTTTAATCTAGATAGATTAAAAGTATCTTTGCTGGCATCCACCAAGCTGAAGATTTCTTGGGAACTGATTCCTTCAGATTTCAATATTTCGTACAGGCTTTGATTTTTAGCGATGACAAATGGAAACAGCTCTTCGGTAGTTTTAACTACAGGAACTTCTTTAACAATGGGTTCGTCATTGATCTCGGGACTATAGTGAGATTGATTGAAAAAGTAGACAGATAGAGCAAGTAGAATCGGAGCTGTGATCATTAAATATTTCATCTCTTTAGCTTCTCATAGGAAAAACCTTTCGAACAATAATATTTTTGGAAATTAAATAGCTCTGGTCGAAGTGCCTAAAAGAGGTGCTTCTTGTGAAAAAGCAGCAACGGCAAGGCGTCATCCTTTGGTCTGTTGTAGGAAAGAATTTACCATTTTTAAATGAGATGAATTGTCCTGATCCTGCAGTGTTCAAAGTTTTCGAAAAATATAGGAAAAGCTAAAAAGGATTTGAGACTCCGTGTTCTTCACGTAAACTAGTTGGGATCGGAGAGCTTGAAATGTGGGATAAGCTTTATCAAGAAAACGAGGAAGCATTTGGTCGATATCCAAATGATTTTTTATTGGAAGCTTTAGAGTTTTTAAAAAGAAAATCAGATCTTCCGAGTAAAAAATCTGCCCTAGTTCTAGCTTGTGGACAAGGTCGAAATGCCTTTCATTTGGCTCGGACAGACTATGATGTAGTTGCGATAGATAAATCTAAAGTTGCTATCGATCAAGCAAAGCATAGAGCGAAAAATCTTAACTTACAATTGAGTTTCCTTCATGATGATCTTCTTAAGCTGGAAAAATACCCAAAAGCATCATTGATATTATGGGTTTGGTTTCATGCTCCTGAGGGCGCGAAAAAAGAAGTTTTTAGAAAAGTTCATCAAAGTTTGGATGAAGGTGGTGTTTTTATTTTTGAGGGCTTGCGAGAAGAAAATCAAAACTATAAAAATTTTGGCCCTCCAACGAAAAAACTTCTTTTTCAACTCTCCGAATTACTTGAAGAGTTTAAGGATTACCAAATTTTGATTGCTCAAGAAATTGATAGAGAGTTAAAGGAAGGGGCAGCACAAAGTGGAATGGCTGCCGTAGTACAATTTTTAGTGAAAAAACCAGGAGTATAAATGCCTATACCTAAAAGAAAATTTTTGTTCATTCGTCATGCTCAAACTGATGCCAATAAAAATGGAATCATGGCAGGGGGGGGAACTGATATTCCATTGAATGATACAGGATTAAAACAAGCTGATTCTGTAGGGAAAAACATTTCTCCTGAACACTTGAAAATCACAAAAGTGTATTGTTCACCAATGATAAGAACACAGCAAACGGCAGAAAAGGTTTTGCAAAATTACGAGTTAAAACCAGAGTTAGTAGAAGGGCTTCGCGAGTGGCAAGCAGGTGACTGGGAAGGCATTCCATTTCACGAATTGCCACTGCCTGGTACTACTGAATTTCAGCCACCCAATGGGGAAACCCGGGAAATTTTTCAAGCGAGAGTTGTGGAAGCAATGAACTATATTTTAGAACAAAATGACGAGATGGCATTGGTTGTAGCTCATGGTGGTGTTTGGCATGAACTGGAAAAGGCATTGGGGATCAAAGACTCTGGTATTATCGAAAATGCTCACTTAATAGAAGTCGACTGTTTTGATTCTGGTTGGACTTATAGAGAAGTGGTATCGGTGGAAACTCGTGATGCTCTTTTGTAAAACCTTACTTTTTATTTCTTTTTCTTTTTTGGCGTATGCTCAGATTACGATTGATGTGGAGATCGAAGGATTCGAAAATAACAAGGGACAGGTTCTTTGCGCTTTGGTTACTGAAGCCAAAGACTTTTTACAGCCATCAGCAAAGCCAACAGATGAGCAGATTGTTTTGATTAAAGACAAACAAGCAAAGTGTCAGTTAAAACTTGTAAATGAAGGAACCTACGCAGTGAGTGTGGTTCATGATTTAGATGCAAATCAAAAGGTAAAAATGGATGCTTTTGGAATCGCTTTAGAGCCTTGGGGAGTTTCAAATAACGCTCCTGCAAGTAGTTTTGGGCCACCTGGTTTTGAGCAGGCAAAAGTGGATTCTCGGGTTACTAAGAAGCTTCGGATTAAATTAAATCATTAATTTTTTTGGCCCTCGTCTGTGAGTTGATTGTATTTTTGTTGTGGGTGATTTTTAACTCCTCGGTTTTGTTCTTTGAATGAACCGACCTTCTGAAGCAAATGTATTTTACTAAGACGCATTTCTTGGTCTTCGGCTGTGGGTTGTTTGTGTTTTTGTTGGGGTATATTTTTAACTTCTCGGTTTAGTTCTTTGGATGAACCGGCCTTTTGCTTCAAAAGGCCTCTTTCATATTTCTTCATACCTAAATCTCGTAGTTCTTTTCTTTGGATGCTAGCGCGGGGGGATGGGGCGGCTTTGCCGCCGTTGGCTGCTGAAGTTGCTGCGCACTTCAAGGCACTTTTGGGGGCTTGGTGGGGTGTGCCATAATTCTAGGCCTTCTTAAAAAATCCTCGTTTAAGTACAAAAGTGTCGAAAGGGAGGCTGCCACCTTTTCGACAGCGCCATTTTACTCTTTTCAAATAAGCCCAACCACCAGAGTGGGCGTGCTCATCGAAGCTTTGGCGAAGGTAGGTTGCTTTTTGGAGGGATTGCTTTATATTTGGAGAATATGAGTAGTCACTTAAGTCCTTCACAACAAACTGCTGAACACGCTTTAAACACCAAGTTACGGGTGTTTCTTACTGGTGGAGCTGGAACAGGAAAGTCTTATCTGATCAAAAATTTTTTACAAGATAAGAGCCCTAAAACCTTTCCCGTTTTAGCTAGTACCGGGGCAGCTGCTGTTTTAGTTGGTGGAAGAACTTTTCACAGTTTCTTTTCCTTAGGAATCATGGAAGGTGGGCTTGAGGATACCATTGAAAAGGCATTGAAAGACAATAAGCTTTTTTCTCGACTGAACGAAGTAGAGGGTTTTGTCATTGATGAGGTTTCAATGATTTCCGCCATGGCTTTTCGTGCGGCAGAAGCAATTTGCCGTTTGTCTTTAGACCCAAGCACTCCTTGGGGTGGTCTTAAAGTAATTGCTGTAGGTGATTTTTTTCAGCTACCACCGGTAAATATGTATGGTTCAAAAAAGGATTGGTGTTTTTTAGATCCTTCATGGCAGGCGAGTGAATTTGAGTCAGTTGAGCTTATGCATAATATGAGAACCGATGATGTTGAGTTTGTGCATTTGTTGTCTGATTTACGCCAAGGGAAAATGACTAAAGACTTGAATGAGTTTTTAAGCGAGAGAATGCGTGAGGCTCCAGAGGATGAAGACATTGTTCATTTGTACCCACGAAAATCAAAAGTAGAATCTTATAATTTAGAAAAACTCGATAAAATTGATGATGCCCCTGTAAAGTTTGAAACGATCTACGAAGGGGATAAAAGATATCTTGAAAATTTAAAGCGAAGTGCACCCGTACCTGAAGAGTTGGTTTTCAAAATTGGGGCTTTCGTAATGGTTCGACAAAACGATCCCATGGGTAGGTTTGTGAACGGGTCTCTTGGTTATATACGTGATATTTTTTCAGAAGAAATAGAAGTAGAACTACTTAATGGACGCTTCATTCGTTTAGAGAAAACCAATTTTTCTTTTCAAGATGCAGAAGGTGATACGGTAGCGATCGCTAGAAATTTTCCATTATCCCTTGCCTATGCCACTACCATTCATAAAGCCCAAGGAACTAGCTTGGATCGAATGCGCGTTGATATGGCTGGCCTTTGGGAACCTGGGCATGCATACGTTGCTTTATCCAGAGCAAAAGATCCGAATCAACTTTATGTAGAAGGATGGGATTTAAAATCCGTTCGAGTAGCCCAAGAGGTAGTCCGTTTTTACGAGAGCTTTAAAAAATAAAAAAAGCTAAACCAATATATGATCTAGCTTTTTTTGCTATCAAATGTAGGATTTTTTATTTACTTAATTTTTGTAGCTGATTGATTCTTAGTTTTTCTCTTAAACCTAAGTTTGTACCTGCACTACCTGTATTGCGAAAAACGATACTATCTTTAAATTCAGCAAAGCATTTTTTAGCTAGGGCAGAGTGAGGTTTGTTGCGAACACAATATTCATAATAGTTTTCGTGCATATCCCAAAATGCAGGGTCATTGATATTTTGATACGACTGACCGAGTAAAAAATAAACTTCAGCCTTCTCAGAGTCCTTTACTTTCTTTTCTCTAAGTAAATCATGTAGAGACTGGGCCGCAATCAAGCTTTCAATCAAGGCGGAGTCATCAGTGATATATTCTTTTTTGTTCTCAGCCTTACTAACGAGCTTTTTAATTTTTGGCAAACTATCTCGATCTTTCAGATCAGGAAGATCCTTGATGCTTTCAATGAGTTTTTGCGTTTTTGCAGCTAAAGAGTCTTTCATTTTCAACTTTGCATAGAATGCTTCTAATTTACTTAGAATTTCTTCCTTTTTTAGGTTCATGCGGATGGCAACAACAGCATATTTGCTAAGAATGTTTTCCATTTCTAGCTTACTTTCTTTGCTTGAGACGAATCCATCAATTCTTTCTTCTAGAAACATTTTAGCACTTGCAAAGTCACGCATGGCTACTAGGTAATTAATTTTTTCTTCCGTACTTAACCATTTGGATACGTATTGTTTATGAGGCGCACTCCACTGTGTTTTTTTGTAAGCTTGTGTGTGACATTGAAAGCAGCGATTTAAAGCAGACTTTAAAGTAGACTTGGCGAATGCATAGTTTTTTTCTTTAAAGGCCTTTTGCCCGGTCTTTAGATCCTCTTTTAGCTGCTCAATGATATAAGGGAAAGCGGGGTCACCACTTTCGGAGGAGTCCTTTATCTTTCCATCTAATTGGTCACTAACTTTCACCAGATAGTTTAAGCCTTCAGAGATTTCCTTGGTTTGGGTGTTATTTGAGAACTCTTTGTCTGAAAATAAGAAGATAGAGAGCTTTGAGATACTGGCGCGCATTTTTTGCATTTCTAAGCGCCATGACTCTGTTTTCGCAAAAGCTAAGGTTGGAAGGATCAATAATGAAATCAATAGATGTTTACGCATATGATGTCCTTGAATTTAGTGACAAGACTCTTGATCGTGCATTTCTTGTCTCGGTTCTTCTTGATAAAGTTTTTGGTACTTAAAATTCGTTATACGATAAGTAGAGAATAGAATCAGTCCACTTGCAAATAAAATCTGCACTTTGCGAAAAGAAAAAGCCGAACTTAAAGAATATCCTTTTTGTAGAAGTATAAGCACTAAAAAGTTGGGAAACCAAAAGCAGAAAGTCCAAAGGTAAGTGTGACTTAGTGTGGGTGCTAAACTAACGACAATTAAAAAAGAGTATAGCCAGCCACAAGGTATGAAGCCATTTACAAAGCCGATGACTGCAGGTTTTAAAAGATTTCTTCTTGCTAAAAAATTACCAACTTTTTGAAAAGGAAAAATAGAATTTGAACTTTTCCTCTTGAGGGGACTCCAGTTGGAATTTTTAAGTATTAAATACCCACCCATTGCCAACAAGCTGAGTAAAAGTGAAAGCTCCGCTACAGAGCTAATACTTTGCCAAATGGCTGAAGCCTTTAAACTAATTCGAAAATAAAAAATTATGCTAGCTAGGATTAGGTAAGAAACTAGTCTTGCAAGATGGTATTTCACGGAATCAGAAACAGACTTATTAAATCCTAAGCATAAGGGGCCGCACATGCTAATACAGTGTAGCCCACCAAAGGCACTAAGAGCTAAAATTCCAAAGGGCACGATCCATTGGCCGGAGTTAACCATTTCTAAAAAATTCACTCAATCACCTCGGCACTAGGTCCTTTAAGCTGGTAAGAAATACTTTGTAAAAGCTTTTCTTTTTCAAAGACCTCGATATTAACTGTTTTTCCAACTTGCTTAAAGTCTTCTATTTGCAATATCAAGGTAACATTGATGTTTTTTTCAGGACTTAAATTGTAAACAGGAATAGGGTTGATCATTCTAGTGTCAGATTCCTGGTTTTTTAGTTTAAAGGAAATAGCATGCTCATTACTTGAATGATTCATGACCTTAATTTGTACTATATTTTGAATTAGCTTAGAGCTTTCATTTTCAACGACTTGGTAAGGTAGAGCTTGTTGTCGTAAAAGCTGAAACTCAAGGTCTTTTTTTCCAGCTAGGCTATAGATAAGTGCCGAACTAAGAAAAATTAGTAAAATACTGTATACGACACTTCTTACATTAAAACGTTGAACTTTTCTTCCTTGTAGTTCTCTTTCTGAGGTATAACGAATTAAGCCTTTTGGCTTTTTCAATTTTTCCATCACATCGTCACAGGCATCAATACAGGCGGTGCAAGCTATACACTCCATTTGTGTACCATTTCTGATATCAATACCAGTAGGGCAGACGGTGACACATTTATTGCAATCAATGCAATCACCTTTAGCGCTATTGTCTTCATTTCTTTTCAGTTTTCCACGGGGCTCACCACGCTTTTCATCATAAGCCACTAACATACTATTGGTGTCCATTAAGACCGATTGAAATCTTCCGTAAGGACAAACAATTGTACAAAACTGTTCTCTAAACCAAACAAAATCAAAAAGAACACCACCAAAAAATACCATCATGACAGCAAAGCTCTCAGGGTTATCATAGGGACTATGTCCCATCATTTCAAATAAGTGCTCTTTTCCTACGAAGTAGGCAAGGAAACTATTTGAAAAGATCCAAGCTAAAACAACAAAGATAGAATATTTTAAAAATCTCTTACTGATTTTTTCAAAATTCCAGTTTTGCTTTTGAAGCTTACGCCTTTTTAAATGATTTCCTTCTATAAGAATTTCTATCTGTCTAAAAACTCGCTCGATAAATACGGTTTGGGGACAGGCCCATCCACACCAAACTCTACCCCATAAGGCGGTTGCAAAGAAAAGTCCGAAGGCGAGTATTGCGAAAACAAAAAAGACCAATGGAGCATCTGTTGCCCAAAGGTCTATCCCAAAAAGTATAAATCTACGATCAGCCACATTAAAAAGAAGTAGTGGCTTATCATTAATTTCAATCCAAGGAATGGCTAGGAAAATGAAAAGCAGGACCCATTGAAAGTAAAAGCGCCTTTTGTGCCAGTGACCTTTTACTACCGCAGGAATCACTGTTAATCTTTGGCCGCTTTCGGTTTGAGTCGTCAACTGACTATCTAACTTTTCATTTTCCATAATTACCTACTCGACTAAATTACCTTGAGCTTCTTTTTGATTAGGTGGATTGGTGCCCTTAATGCTCTCAATGTAATAGGAAACAGTAATTACATCCTTCATACCCATCACTTGTCCCCAGGCAGGCATTCCTTTTTCAGTCACACCATTTTCAACCACTTTAACCACTTCAGAAAGACTTCCGTCCCCGTGAATCCAATACTTATCCACTAAATTTGGTCCAATTCCTCCCTCACCAGCTTGCCCATGGCAGGCCGCACAGCGAGAGGTGTAAACTTGGTTTCCTTCCGCGATTGCTTCAGGAGTATTTAGTTCCTTAATCATGTCCTCTACGGAAACCGCTGCACGTTTACTTTCCATTTTAGCAGTATGTTCTGCCAAGCTATTTTCATAGCTTTGGGCAATGGTTTCAGCAGACTCAGAAGTGTAGTGGATGTAATAGATGATTCCAAACATAATAGAACCAACAAACAGCCAGGTTAGCCAAAATGGCATCCCATTATTAAGCTCCTTGATCCCATCGTAATCATGATCAAGGATCTCCTCATCCGAAAAAAGTTCGTCTTTTTTTAAATTTTTATCATCACTCATGTTCTTAATCCTCTAAAGGTAAATTACTCATGTCGTTGTAAAACTTCTTACTTCCTTTTCTGAAAATCCAAAAAAGCATGCCGCAAAAGATCAGGAAGAAAATTAAAAAACCAATTACACTTAGATCCACAAAGGGATAGTCGCTCAAAGCGAGTCTAACGAGTTTCATTTACTCCTCCTTTTTTAGCATTGGTTGATCTGAGTCCATCTTTCCAAGTCTTTGTAAGTAGGCGATCAAAGCAACGATTTCATTTTGGCTATAGTCAGTAGTAAAGCCACCTTCTAGTTTTAAGTTCTCTGCCACTTCTTTTGCCTGAGCTTTTGCCAACTCGATGGATTTTTCGTCATAACCTTCTGGGTATGGAACACCAAGAGCTTGCATCACACGAATTTTCTTAGGCAGTTGATCGTAGCGAATTTTTGCTTCTTCTAACCAAGCGTAGTTCGGCATGATTGATCCAGCTGAAGTACTACGCGGGTCTTTCATATGTTTTAAATGCCAAAGATCAGGATACTTACCACCCAATCTAGCTACGTCTGGCCCTGTACGTTTTGATCCCCACTGGAATGGACGATCGTAAATGCTTTCCTCTAGAGTAGATGGAGCACCATAGCGAAGAGTCTCAGCAAGCATTGGGCGAATCATTTGCGAGTGACATACGTAACAGCCTTCACGAATGTAAATGTCTCGACCCTGTATCTCTAAAGCAGAGTAAGGGACAGTTTTTACAGTCTTAGGAACAAAACTTTGGGCGTAGAAAGTTGGAAGGATTTCAAGAACACTACCCACTAAAATTCCTAAAAGACTTAAAATCAGCATGCTAACAGGAAGAGCCTCAAGGTTTCTGTGCCAGCTAGAAGACTTTTGAACCACTTCAGGAACAAATGAAGTTTCCTCATCTTGAACCGGTGCTTTCGCCGACTTAACTGTTTTCACAACGTTTAGGATTAAGAAAACATATCCGGCGATATACATTGCTCCACCAATGGCACGAACCCAGTACATTGGAATGATTTTTACTAAAGTTTCGATAAAGTCAGGGTAGGCTAATTGACCTTCAGGAGTCACTTCGTTCAACATCAAACCTTGAGTAATTCCAGCGGTCCACATGGACACTACATAAAGAATGATACCAATCAAGGCTAACCAAAAGTGGTAATTGGCCCAACGTTTAGAGTAAAGTTCAGTTTTCCATAGTTTCGGTACCAAATAGTAGATCATTCCGAAACCTAATAGGCCGTTCCAACCCAATGCACCGGAGTGAACGTGACCAATGATCCAATCTGTGTAGTGGCCTAAGGCACTAACAGATTTAATGGAAAGTAATGGACCTTCAAAAGTCGACATACCGTAGAAAGTTAAAGCGGCTACGAAAAACTTTAAGATTGGTTCTTGGCGAACTTTGTACCAAACCCCACGTAAAGTTAATAGACCATTCAACATACCAGCCCAACTAGGCGCCCAAAGCATAACACTAAATACCATTCCTAAGGTTTGGGCCCATTCAGGTAAAGCCGTATTTAAAAGATGGTGAGGTCCTGCCCAGATGTAAATGAAAACCAAAGACCAAAAGTGAACAATAGACATTCTGTAAGAATAAATCGGTCTTTGAGCTACCTTTGGAACGTAATAGTACATTAAACCAAGGAAAGGAGTTGTTAAAAAGAATGCCACCGCGTTGTGACCATACCACCACTGAACCAAAGCGTCTTGAGCTCCAGCAAATACAGGGTAGGACTGAACCAAACTAACAGGAAGTTCTAAAGAGTTTACTACGTGTAAAACAGCTACGGTAACAATGGTAGCTAGGTAGAACCAAATCCCCGCATACAAGTGACTTACTCTTCTCTTTACACAAGTACCAACTACGTTTGTACCAAAGATAATCCAAACCACAGCGATCAAAATATCAATCGGCCACTCAAGTTCGGCGTACTCTTTTGACTGGGTGATTCCTAGTGGAAGAGTTACTGCTGCTAGGACAATGATTAACTGCCACCCCCAAAAATGCAATTTAGATAAAGTATCGTTAAACATTCTTGTCTTACATAGTCTCTGTGTAGAGTAATAGATACCACCAAAAATGGTATTACCGGCGAAAGCAAAAATCGCTGCATTGGTGTGAAGTGGACGAAGTCGACCAAAGGTTAACCATTCTAGGTTAAAGTTAAAGTGGTGACTTGCTAATTGCAAAGCCGCAAGTAAGCCGGCTAAAAATGCAATCGCGCCCCATGTGATAGTTGCGATTAGAAAGTTTCTGACGATGACATCATCGTATTTAAAACTTTCGGCCTTTGGATCCGTCATTGTTTTTCTCCCTGATTTGGTTGAACTGGTTGATCATCAATTAAAACACGATATGCCGGCGTATCGAGATCATCAAATTGACCTTTTTTGCTCGCCCATACAAAGGCGACAACAAAACTTAACGCTAGCAACATCGCAATTATTACTAAAAAACTTACGATTTCCATAGTTGCTCCTGATTTTTAAACCGTGACTCACGCAACATAAAAACACTCTTACCACTTAATACAAAGGATTGAATTGGCATGATAAAGGCAGCTTGAAGAGGACTTAATAAACCTGAAAGAGCTAGGTAAATAAATACAACATTGGCCGCTAGACTCAACATATAATTACTGAGAATATTGTTTCGTAAGGCTTTGGCTAGAGCAAGTAGGTCTACTATTTTCTCTAGTTTTGCCTCTTCTAAACAGATGTCTGCACTCTGGTTCGCAAAGTCGATACTGTTGGTGGTGGCAATTCCAATATCAGCCACTTTTAAGGCCATAGCATCGTTGGCCCCATCACCGATCATTAAACTATTATTAGATTTTTTAACAATGCTAGCTTTATCTTCAGGTTTTACTTCTGCAAAATAGTTTTTAATATTCAATATCTCTGCAATTTTTTCTACAGAACTTTTCTTATCGCCGCTAAGCAGGACTAAATGGTAAGCTTTTCTTTGTAGTTCCTTAATAAATTTAGGAATGCTTTTCTTTAAAAAAGAGTTTGCGTGTAGTTTTGCAATTTCTTTTCCGTTTTTAGTTAATACTAAAGTGTGTTGAAACTCTGCAGAGCTATCGCTGCCAGTTATAATGTATTCATTGCCCTTGTAATTCATCGAGACCTGTTTTCCTAAAATTTCTTTAGGAAGAAGGCTTTCATCTTCTTCTAGGTAAGAGTCTTCATTTAAACAAAAGTTTCTGATTGCCAAAGCAAAAGGATGAGCGGAGTATTTTTCTAATTGGTATAAAAGAAAAAGAATGTCGTTCTTAGAAAAGCTTTTGTCCAAGATTTGCAGCTCATCGATTTCAATGTCTCTATGGGTTAGGGTACCTGTTTTATCTAAAAAGATATTTTGAACCTGATTCAGTTTATCTAGAGCCATGGGGTTTTTAATAAAAATTCCCCATGCTTTTAAAAGATCACTAGCTCGGCGTATACTTAAAGGAGTTGCAATTGCGAAAGCACAAGGACAACTAATAATTAGCACTGCCAAGGCAACCTCCATGGCTGCTTGTAAACCAGAGTTTTGTTCCCAATAGAAAAAACCGGCGAAGGCGAAGAGGTAGCTCATAAGGCTCAAGTATTTCGCGTACTTTTCAGCTTCAGAATTAAAATGATTTTTTTGTAGACGATCGGTTTCTGAGAACAATTTATAAATTTCAGAAAACTCTTGAGTTTTATTTACTTCAAGGATGATGCTTTTACTCAGGTTTTTTGAACCAGCTAAAATTGTATCGCCATTTTGTTTCAGTACAGGCTGAAACTCTCCAGTAACCATGGATTCGTCCATCATAGCTGAAGTTGATACCAGTTTTGAGTCACAGCTTACATAAGAGTTTTTATGGGACCAGTAGTGATCACCGATGGATAGATTTTTACTTAGGCATTCTTCAGTCTTTCCAGCTTTCAAAATCCTTTCGCTTAATTCAGGAAAATAAGGGCTTTCTTTTTTGGGCTTTTTAAGGCTTTCCCATTGAACGTATTTTATAAGATACCTTGAACTAAGTATTAGAAATACAAAGCCTGCGATACTATCAAAATAAATCGCCGAGTTTCCAGATAAATAGTGCCAATAACTGGTAAAGGTACCAAATAAAATGGCGAGGCTTAGGCTTATATCAATTGAGAAGCGAAAGTTTCGTATGGATTGGATAGCATTTTTATAAAACTCAGTCGCTGAATAGAATAGGATTACCAACATTAATCCAGCACTGATATGGTTAAAGAGTACAGCCTCTTTCCCTGTAGCTCCACCATAAATTGAAGTAGACATAAGCATGATGTTTCCGGTAATGGCAGCTGTAATACCAATTTTCGTAATAGCATCACGTTTTTCTTTATCGATTTTGTTTTTTAAATCCTCAATGCTTTTAAGGGGCTGGGCTTTATAACCAAATTTCGAAATTAAATTTAAAATCTCAGAGATCTTTTGATCTTTTTCAATCTCCATTTGTAGAAGAGATTTACCCATATTAAGTTTTGCGCTTAAGACTCCATTTAGAATTTGTGGGATTCTCTCTAAAATCCAAAGGCAGGCAGCGCAATGAATGCCTTCAACGTATAAGTTTAGTTGGAAAGATTGTCCGAGATCCTGGGTGTACTCGGATTTAAGCTCATGGAAATCGTATTTTTCGAAACCAGTAGCAAGATTATTGGCTTTTTCTCCATCATTGGTTTTAAGCCTATAATATTCATTTAGGCCTAAGCCGTTAATGAACTGGAAAACATTCTCACAGCCGATACAGCAGAACTCACGACGACTGTCGGGACAAACTGTCCCACAGTGTTTACAGTATTTAAGCTCTGTAATGCCATTATTTTCGATTTGAGCTAATTTATCCATACTCACGCTTCTCATTTCCACCTATATGTCTTAATAGGGCAAAGACTATGCCGAGCTTAAATTTTGAACAAAAATTTGCCATATGCCAATGTGTTTCTTTTCCACTGATTTTCAAGTACCAAGTTAGAGGCATTGTTACTAAATAGGTTTCATAAAGTCCCAAAGAGAAAAACTATGAGGTATATAATCCCAATAAACTGCATCTGTTTGACAGTCCTGTTTAAAATTGCGATCAATACAAGCCATGTCATTGGAAATATTGAGAGATCCACAAAATATATTTTTTCGCTGTGTTGAAGATTGTAGTGAGTCCATAATGATCACTAACAAAGATAACCAACTGGTTTATGTTAATCCCGCCTGGCAAAGAATTTATGGATACTCCTACGAGGAGGCCACTAAGGACACGCCTCGTATTCTGCGCGCTGAATCCCAAGATCCAGAGTTTTATAAGGTAATGTGGGCGGATATTTTAGATCCTGAAAAGGGCTATTGGCGTGGTGAAATTATCAATAAAACCAAAAATGGTGAAAAGGTTCCTGTTTTACTGACCATTACACCTTTCAAAGGATCCGAAGGCAATGTCACTGGTTATATGGGAATTGCTGTAGATATTCGTGAAAAGAAAAAATTAGAAGAGCAAATCATGCACCAAGATCGATTGGCTTCGGTGGGTATGCTTGCATCTGGTTTAGCCCATGAAATAGGAACTCCTCTGGGTACCATTCGTGGCCGAGCAGAACTTCTACAAATGGCACCGCAGTTAACCGATATGATGAAAAGTGGTCTATCAGTGATTATTAGTCAGATTGACCGAGTATCTAAACTAATCGATTCTTTACTGCGAATTTCTAGATCGAAGCAAAGTGTAGAGCTAATGCCAATGCGCTTAAGTCCGATTTTTCATGAATTGGGTGAGTTACTGTTTCAAAAAGCTAAATATTCAAATGTGGAAATTCAACTGGATTGCCCTGAAGATTTAAAAGTAAATGGGGAGCGTGCTCGTTTTACCCAAGTTTTATTAAATTTAAGCATCAACGCCATTCATGCCATCCAAGAAAGACAAAAATTGCAACCGTCATTAGAAGGTAAAATCATACTTTCTGCGAAAAAACATGGCGATACCGTGGTAGTGAAGGTGCAAGACAATGGTTGTGGTATCCCAGATGAAAACCTAACTAATCTTTTTAAGCCTTTCTTTACAACAAAAGATATAGGAATGGGTACCGGCCTTGGCTTAGCAATCGTTAATCGAATAGTGGATGAATTGAATGGTAAGATCTTTGTTGAGTCTACTTTAAATGTTGGTACTGAATTCATTATTGAGTTTGTCTAAAACGTATTTTTGAAGGTTCATTCACTGTACTAATTCTAAAAAGCTATTAGTATTTGAGCGACTAACTTTGAGTGGCACACTCTACTGTCTATGATGTTGAGAAACCATCTAATACAATCTGAAAATTATGAATCTAATTACAAATTATTTGTATCGTCAGTCGCATTATCATCGTGAATATTTATCACTACTTCTGGGAAACCGCCTTCAACATTGGACACTAAGGATTAACTTTTTTAAAAATGTAGAACAAACGAAAGCTTTGATGTTAGGGAATAAGATCACTCTTCTTCCACAAAACCATAAAGCCTTTCTTTGCGATAAAGTGTTCTACGGTTTATTCCTAATATTCTAGCGGCTTTTTCTTTTCTTCCTCTTGTGTGGTCCAAGATCTTTTTGATGTAGCGTTTTTCCAGTTCTTCGAGACTAATCAGGTCTTCATCAAAATTTAGTGAAACAGGCTTGGATTTATTTGGTTTTTGTTCTTCTGGGCGAATGCGATCAAAGCTAAAAAAGTTTTCGGAAATAATTTCGTTAGGACAAAGCACCACAGCTCTTTCCACAACGTTTTCTAATTCACGAACGTTCCCTTCCCAGTAATTATCTACTAATTTTTCCATTGAAGCTCTGGAAAAGCTTCTGGCCTTGGCGTTATTAATTGCTGAATATTTATTTAAAAATAACTCCGCCAGAGCAGGGATGTCCTCTTTTCTTTCGCGAAGAGGTGGAAGGTGAATTGGAATTACGCTCAAACGATAATAAAGATCTTCTCGAAATTTACCTTGCTTGCACAATTCTTTTAAATCTTTGTGAGTGGCTGCTAAAATTCGAACATCTACTTCTTTGTATTGGTTTTCACCTACAGGTTTAATTTTACGTTCTTGTAAAACTCGTAGTAATTTGGCTTGCAGAGATAAATCCATATCACCAATTTCGTCTAAGAAAAGGGTTCCACCATCGGCTTCTTCGAATAGACCTTTTTTATTTTGATGAGCCCCTGTAAAAGAACCTTTTGCATGACCAAATAGTTCAGATTCTAAAAGGTTCTCAGGAATCGCTGTGCAATTAATTGGGACAAAATTTTTTGCAGCTCTTTCGCCCGATTCATGAATGGCTCTCGCAATGACTTCTTTCCCTGTACCGCTTTCTCCTGTGATCAGTACATTGGTTTTTGCATTTGTAATTCGAGGAATCAAATCCAAAATGTGTTTCATCTCAGGGCTTTTGCCTAAAATGTTTTTGTAGGTCCATTTTTTATTTACTTCTTTTCTTAATGTATTGTTGTCATTTTGAATCTTTCCAAATCGAACTGCTCTATCAATGGATACACCTAACTCAGACAACTGAAAGGGCTTTACTACATAATCAAAGGCACCTGTTCGGATTGCATCAACAGCTGTATCTACAGATCCAAAAGCGGTAATTAAAATAATCGGAAGGTCTGCTTGGGTGCGGTGAATATTTCGAATTAAATCAATGCCTGTAAGTTCGGGCATATTAATGTCTGAAATTACGAGATCCAGAAAAATACCTTTTTCTTCCATCTCTTTAATATAGACAACGGCTTCAGTGGCTTTAGTAAATGAACTTACTTTGTATTGATTCGCCAATAAAAAATCAGAGATCAAATTCATCATCTCTTTGTCATCATCAACTACTAGAACATGGCCTTTAGCTTCTTGCATTGTATCCCTTTTTACCCAAAATGTTACAAAACGTCCCTGTATTTAAACAATCGGGACAATATATCTCAATCATTAGTGGGAAAGTCTCTCACAATCGATATAGAGCAGTTTACGTGCCAAAAAGCTACGAAAAGCGGAATATAAATTTAATTTATTTATTTAAAAAGCAAAAAAAAGAGCCGAACGCATTCGGCCCAATCGGGGGTTTGAGCATTTCTGCTCAAGGAGGGAAATCTTTGTCACGGCGATATTAGCAAGGAGGGGGGGGAGCCAATACCGCCTTAGCGACAGAAAGAGTTATAATAGAAAGCTAACGAAAAGCCTAATTATTCATACTGTTTCCGGATTATTAGTTTTACTTATCAAGTGAAAGCTAGCTGAGAATGCTTAAAATGCTATCTAAGAGGCTATTAAACGGCTTTTCAGAGATTGTATCGGCCATTTGCTCGTGATAGCCTCCTGAAGTCTTATAGAAAGCTAATATATCATCGTGTCGAATGAGGGGAGGTTTTTATGTCTGAATGGTTAAATCCAGTGGGACTAGATGGAATGGATTTCGTAGAGTTTGCGGATACGGATAAAAAGGAACTTACTAAGATTTTCACCGCATTCGGTTTTGAAAAGATCGCTGATCATAAAGAAAAACAAATTGAATTATGGCGACAGGGCGACATCAACTTTCTGTTAAACACTGAAACGACTGGTTTTGCTGCTGAGTTTTGTAAAATGCATGGACCAAGCGTTTGCTCTATGGGTTTTCGTGTAAAAAGCGCTCCTAATGCAGTAGAGGAGGTTTTATCGAAAGATGCCACATTATTTAATGAAGCTAATAAAAAAAGTTTCCTGACAGATTACCCAACGATATTTGGAATAGGTGATAGTCTAATTTATTTTATTGAAACTTATGGTGAAAAAGGAAATATTTTTGAAGACGAATACAATTACCTTTCTGACCGTAGAGAAGTGAAGGGTAAAGGTTTTCAAAGAGTTGATCACTTAACAAATAATGTTCCCGCCGGCGATATGCAAAAGTGGTGTGATTGGTATTCTAAGATTTTTAATTTCCAAGAAAAAAGATACTTCGATATTCATGGATCAAAAACAGGTTTAACATCAAAGGTAATGATGTCACCTTGTCGTAAAATTATGATTCCAGTAAATGAGCCATCCGATGAGAAGTCTCAAATTCAAGAGTATTTAGACGAATACAAAGGAAGTGGCGTTCAGCATATCGCATTGTTGACTAATGATATAGTGTCTACATTGACTGATGTTAGAAAAGAGCATGACGATTTCTTGAACGTTCCTAGTACTTATTATGAAGACATTCCCAATCGTTTAGAAAATGTGGAAGAAAATCTCGCTGTATTAGAAAAGTTAGGGATTTTAGTAGATGGAGATGATGAAGGATACTTACTTCAAATTTTCACACAAAACTTATGCGGCCCCATTTTCTTTGAAGTGATTGAAAGAAAAAATCATCACGGTTTTGGTGAGGGAAATTTTCAGGCTTTGTTCGAGGCCATCGAAAGAGACCAAGAGCGAAGAGGAGTTTTGTGATCAGCAAAGCTCGCCTCGGCGAAAAATATTCTGATGACCAAGCGATGAAGCTAGCCATAGATATAGCCTACCAAGGATGGGGAGATGTTAAATCCAATCCTATGGTAGGTTGTGTTGTTTTAAGCTCAGAACAAAATTTGGTTTCTTTTGGTTATCATGAAAAGTATGGCGAAGGTCATGCTGAAGTTAATGCTCTAAAAAATGTTGAGGCCTCCCAAGTAGAAGGTGGGAGTATTTTTGTGACTCTTGAGCCTTGTTCTCACTATGGTAAAACTCCGCCTTGTGCCGAATTGGTAAGGCAATTTCCTTTTGCACGATTAGTCATTGGTTTAATGGACCCCAATCCATTGGTCAATGGCAAAGGGGCTATGTTAGTTGCTGAAAAAGGAATTTTAGTAGAAACTCATACCAAGTATTTAAATGAATTAGAGCAGCAAAATTCTATTTTCTTAACCAATATGAAAGAAAAACGCCCATTCTGGGCTGTGAAGCAAGGTCTTTCCAAAGATTATAAAATCACAGGACCAGAGGGAAAAACAGCTCGCGTAACCAATGAAGAATCTCGTAAAGAGGTGTATCGTTTAAGGCATGGCTATTCATGTATTTCTGTGAGTGGGAGAACCCTTTTGCAGGATTCTCCTAAATTAAGTGTGATTCATAATAAGCAAGAGTACTATCCTGATTTATTGGTTTTTTGTACAGACCCTCAAAAATATTTATCACTAAAAGTTCCGGCTCTAAACCAAAGAACGGCTGAACAAGTAGCTTTTTTAGTCCCAGGCGAAGAGTTCAAAATAGGAAATATCCAAGCCCATGAAATTATAGAGGTGAATTGGGAATCAGAAGAGTCTGTTTTAAAGATGCAAAACCACCTTTATAAAAATAGAAAATACTCATCTATATTTATTGAACCGGGAGCAGAGCTTTTCGATTTTCTATGGCAAAGAAAGATAATAGATAGATATTATTTTTTCGTTGGACAAGAAACTCAGGGGGATGCGGCCAAAGCTTTTTCAAAGGTACTGGAGTTTGAGAAAGACATTCTTTGCAATTCACTGACTGCAAAAAATGAGTTTTCAGGGGACCAGTTTTTTGAAATTAAAGTTTAAAACTTTTTACCCAACTTCATGTTTTTCATTGTATTGTTAAATGGGGAATCAGTTTTTGCTTTAGGACTTGCAGGGCAAGGATTACTTGGTTTTGCAAATAGCGAATAATTTCTTTGCTGTATTGGTAAAAGAGTTCTTTCTAGATCTTTACGAATTTCTTTTTGATTTTCAATTTTTATTTTTGAGTCAGTACTCCTGTATGAATCACCATCAAAGTAAACTTGAGAAGAATGTTGAAATACTTTAAAAAGTCTAAAATCGTAAAAAGCTTGCAAAGAAGCCTCCAATTGTTTTTCTTCAAGGTAAGGGTCGAAAAAATGTAAGCTTTTAATTTCAGGCACATTCTCAGAGCTAAATTCTATGTAGATTTCAGCTATTTTTAGTGGGCCTGATCTATCTTCAGCAGCAGCCGATACTATTACTCCTAGTTTTCCATCCACTTTAACACTTCTAACAACAATGTTTTCTGCCCTAAACGGCATACGGTTGGCGCTTTTGAATTTTTTGTCACCCTCCATTTTTCCAAATTGGACATGGAGTGGAAAAGGAGAATAACTGTTATAGTCAACTGCAGTTAAAAAATATTGTCCATTCATAAGTTCAAAACTTTGTATATCACCATAAATCTGCAGGCGATGAAATGGGTCTGTGTTCTCGACATACTTTATTTTACTAGATCGAAAAATTGTCATTGTGACGGCAGATTCTTCATTTATATATTTTCGAAAGCTCATTTTTTTTGAAATAGCGCCACTTCGTTGTTTGCTTTTATAAATATGATTCAAAATAGAAAGTTCTTTTTGATTGAAGTCAACTTGAGCAAAAGCCTGCATCGAACCTAAAAAGAAAAACGCAAAAAATAATTTATGAAGCACAATACTCTCCTGTATTTAAAGTACTTAGATAAGGTATATTTTGAGCAAATAAAACCAATATTTAGGCCAGGGGGTAGATTCTCTAGACTTGTCAAAAAAATAGATACGGGAATATTAGAGATGGGTGCTAAAATGTAAATGATGAAATTTATTTTATTTCAAAAAATGAATGTGATGAGACAAGGAGAGCCCATTGCGCGTGAATAGTTTTGAGTTTGGAGATTTACAGGCTGTACCAGCATTTTACCATCAATTTTTGAGGGAATTTATGAGTAAGATTTATTTAGTGTTTGGTATTCACAAGCTGTGGCGAACTGAAATTACTGAGTTTGTTAAGCGGCAAGGTTCGCAAAGTATCCATGATCCGTGTGCTGGAAGTGGTTATGTAAACCAACTGATATTTGAAAGCTTAGATGAAAAATTAAATGCGAAATTTTATTTATCCGATCTTATGACTGATGAAAGTCCAGAGTTTGCAAAACAAATAAATGCGTTGGGTTTTGAAAATCTTAAGTTTGCAGAGAAGTCGATAGATCTTTTAAAGATTGAAGCTTCTAATCAAATGCCTAAAATGTTTGTAAATTCATTCCATCATTTTGATCGAGATCATGTGAAGGAAATTTTAAAAAACACCTTGGGCCAAGGCAAAGAATTACTAGTTCTAGAATATTGTCGTAAAACTCCTGATAGTTTGATGTCGATGTTATTTGGTGGAGTTTTTAGTCTATTATTTTTCCCTTTCGTTGTGGAAAAGAAATTTGTACTTCCTAGCTTTATTTTTACCTATTTGATTCCAGTCATCCCTTTTATGTTGGTTTGGGACGGTGTTGTTTCCTGCCTAAGAACACACAGTAGTTCAAGTCTAGAAGAGATTCTTGTTGATCTTAATTTTTCCAATGTGTCTATTGAGAAAAAAACTAAAAGATCTCTCTTGTATCCGTCTGGTGTGGATTCATATTTTTTTAAAATAGAAAATAGAAAATAGAAAATAGAAAATAGAAAATAGAAAATAGAAAATAGAAAATAGAAAATAGAAAATAGAAAATAGAAAATAGAAAATCGGCCAGGTGGGTTGCATCTGGCCGATTCAGTTTTTAAGAGCCTCGAGATCGCTGCTCAAATTTACGCTCCGATTAACTCGAATGAAGGGGGTTTTAAAAGAAGTAATAAAACCTAGTCTAAATATAGCTGACTCACTTATATTTTACGTCTTTGGTTTTGCTGAATAGTTATAACTTATCTTTAATTAGCTAGTAAAAAAATACAGATGACTTAAAAAACAATAACCAAGAACTGGAGTGATGAAGGAGACTATTTACTATTCTAACTTTTTCATTTGTTTATTATCAGAGTTAATCAAGAATTAAAAAGAAAGGATTATTCAGAAAATATTTTAGCCCAATAAAAAAACTCCAACGAAAAAGGCAGGAGTTTTTAAATGAGATTGCGCATTATCTTTATGTCTGAACTAGATTTAAGCTGTCAATTAACTAGCCCGCGGCCCACGTTTTAATTTAAAGTCTTTAATTTCTGCCATGCGATCTTTGATGTGAAAGAATAGTTCAAAGTTATAAATGTCTAAAACAAAATCCTCTTTCACATTGCCTTTACTAGAGTCTCTAGACTGTATTGGTCTTGGATCTTCTTTGATAAGGTTGGATAAAAAACCGATCAATTGCTCTGAATTTATAAAGTCTTTCTTTGCATCGATTCTTTCAAAATAGTCGTCAAATTTGGTCTTACAGTTCATTGAGATATTTACCTCGTCAATACTCTCACGAACCAACTCTAGCCAACCAGATCTAGCATCAGGAATACTATCGTATTCAGGGATGTAAGGCTTGATATCCAAAATGGGTGTTTTATCCACAAGGTCTGCACCCTTTACCCAAATATGATCCGGTCCAATATCAACCAACTCAACAACGCTCATGGCGATTGGGTTTGGACGATGAGGACTTCTTGTAGCAAAAACCCCTTGTTTTTTCCCTTCAAAACGAGGCGGGCTTACCTTAGCTTTAAAAGTATCCGAATTGTTTAAGTGAAAACCCCACAAGATCCAAACGTGGCTGAAGCCTTCAAGGCCTTGTAAGCTTAAGCTTGGTTGGTAGGATTTATTGAAGCTGATCTTAGAATGAATTTCTTTGATCAAACCCGCTTGTCTTGGTACTGCAAATTTGTTTTTGAATGGTGATTTAATTTTACCAATCGGTTTACACAGTAGTTCCATCTTCTTTATTTCCCTCTCTTAATTTGCGAAGACTTTGTTGAACTACTTTCTCGAAGATTTCTTTTTCTTTTGCACTTGGAAGACTTCTGTCTAACAAGTTCGTAAGAATTTTCGCGGCATTTACTCTTGGAGAACTTAAATCAAAGCCCAGCTCTAATAGCCAGGCTTTCACTAAAGGACCAGATTGTAAATCCACTACTTCGCGTTTTGAGTCAGTAGTGCTAGTAAAGTCCATGCTTTCGCGCCAAGACTGAACGATATACAAAGCTAACTGTACAGCGTGTGCGAGATTCAGGCTCTTAAACTCACCGTAAATTGGAAGACTTGCCGAGTACTGGCATGCTTCTAATTGTTCGGTACTAAGGCCATCATCTTCAGGTCCAAACATCAAATAGATTGGTGTATTTTCCTGAAAGCTTCCGTCTTGGTTTTGTGTTTCAAATTCTTTTAGTAGTTGAGGAAGTAAGAAGTTCGGTCGGTTTTTTCCAGAACGAGCTGTCATGGCTATGCGTATTCCATCTGGCTCTGAAGAAATAAATTCTTCAATATTCTTGTAAACTGAAAGTTCTTCTAGATGCTTTTGAGCACCAGCAGCACCTTGTCTTGCTTCGAAATGATCGGTCTCACACTCAGGCGCCACAGAAATTAACTTTCCAGCTCCCATATTGCCGCAAGCACGAGCCGCAGCACCTAGGTTTCTAGGGTATTGAGTGTTAACAAGTACAACATGAACGGGGGTCAAAATCTTCCTCTCCTAATAAATGAATGGGCTTCTATTATCTAAAGCCCCAACACATATTCCGATTTCCCATTCGCCTGTTTTAGCCCATATCCTGAAAACCACAATAGATTTCCATCAAATACAATCTATCTAGTTTCCTTCAGTATAGAAAATACCGGTCAAGTATAAGTCAGTCTTTGGTTAACTATAATACTTGGTAAAAACACTCTTAAATAGGCTATTTTTTTAAGAAAAGGTTAATTTTTCGAATCTATTTGCTGAAATCTAGCCGTTGAAATATTGGGGGAGTGAAAAGCTTTTTTCCAAAAATGAGATATTTTTCTAAATTATATCTCATTACTAGCCGAATAGCTTGGGAATAATCTTAGCTCAAAGGGAGACAGTTTTGCAAAAGCCCAAAGTAAAAATAGTAGGAATATTTTTAGCTATTTTGACCATGCTATTTTTATATCAGAACTGTGGTCAAAGTTTGAATGCTTTGGATTCACTAAGCTCAGAGCTGGTATTAGATTGTAGCACAGGCCTTTGTGTTGATGAAGTGGAGACGGTTGAAGGTGACGATAATGAGGATGATTCTACCTCTAATGATTCAAGTAATAGTGATAGCTCCAGCGTTAGTGACGAAAGTCAAAATGGAAATAATGGTGAAGAAGAAACTGTCTATGAGAATGTAAACCTTTTTAGTCCTAAAGAACATTCAGGATTGAGTATAAAAATGATCAGTATCGACCAGCATTTTGTAGTTCTTAATTCATTAGGAGAACTATATTCATGGGGAGCCTATGAAGCGGAAGCCACTGGTGAAGAACTTGGGGAATACAAAGCGAGTGTTCCAATCATTGAAAATGTATTGAACGTATATTCAAGTAGTGAATCATTCTTGGCTGTAGAGAAGGATCGTAGAAGCATTCACACCTGGGGAAAAAATCGATCAGGTGGATCTTGCGATGAAAGCTTCTCTCTTGAAAGCGGGCTAGAGATCATTCAAATACTACCAAGTTATTTGGGTTTTGCATTGATGGATAGTAGAGGGGCCTTGCATCTTTGTTTTGACAAGTATAAGAAGTTAGATAGCTTTGATTTTCCTGTAACAAAATCTACAAAACTTTTTAAGTCGAAGCGTGATGAGTATGTTGTTAAAAATATTTCTGATCTTTATTATGTAAGCTCGACGGGTATTCAGGTTTTTGAAAAGGTTAAAGAACTAAAGCATTCAGGATCTGGTCTGGTTTTTCGAACTGATGATTACGATTTGATGCATATTAATCTTTTCTTTAGTGATTATGCTGGTATCGTAAAAATTGCGTCTGGTGCAAGCCCAATAAGCTACAATGTTTTTCATCTTCTATACAAAGATTATTCTACCGGCTATTTGATGAAAAGCGAAATGCTAGAAAACAATAGCTCTGAAGCTGCAGGGAAACATGTTGTGAATGAAGTGGTGAAAAACGAGGATATTCCCATTGAGGCTAGCGATTTTGTTAGTGAAGATGCAGATATTCTACTAATAAAGCACCCAGTGACCAAACATTTGAATGCTGTTTATACAAGTCTTTTTCTAAGAGGATACCAAGAGCTTGAAGAAAAATCTGCAGATGGAAAAGTTTTATGTGCTGATGCTAATTTAGCTGTAGTACTTGATAATTTGGAGAGCTTTATTTGCGGTACTCGCGGTGGTCAAGTTGAGGCGGTGAATGCGGATGCATATCTAGAAAAAAATGGTTCTATCTCTATAGAATCATCAGAGAAAATGTATTACTTTGCCGTTCAAAACCAAAATAAAAGTATTCTTAGGGCGGATAATCAATTTTTTTTAGGAGGTAGTGAAGAGATGCTTGAGTTTAAAAATGCCAAGGCTTTGGCTTTGGATAAATTTTATGGACCCAACCTCTATATAACAACAGGCCACAGAATAGGATACACTTCCGCTACGAACTCTATTGTATATAACAATATCAAGTCTCGTCTTCATCAAAACACAGACCTCAGTGAGTTAAAACAAGGGACTATCTTTTTAAGTTCTTTGGGAGTTACGTCAGGTAAAACCATCGTGATTTTAAGATAGATAGATTGTAGTGCTTATCTTGAGATTGAGTTTTTACTTTCTCCTGTTTTTTGGGATAATAAGTTCATGATAGAAAAAGTGTTAAGGATTAAGAGAGATAAAATATTTTAAATTAACAACAGGCGTTAATTTCTCTGATCCCAATTAAGAAAAATTTATTTAAAGAAAACTATTTTTCTAAAAAATAACAGTAATTTACAAGAATATTTTCCTAATCATTTCAATGAAACACTAAAAATCAAATTCACTTTCTGGCTTTATTTGACAGTTTTGACACACTTTGTGTCAAAAAAGCTTTTTATTTCGTCCTTCCTGGCTTATCAAACTACTGGAAAGGGGAATGATGGAGATTTCAAGCGATAAGTTTATTAAACATTTGCAACACACTTTAGAGAAAAAGCTAGAGCAAAATCCTAGCTATTCCTTAAGGGCTTTTGCTGCAAGTTTAAGTGTCGAAGCTTCGTCATTATCTCAAATTCTAAGAGGCAAGCGCCCTCTCAGTGCTAAAATGAAAATACGCCTATTGAAGGCCCTAGAATTGGATGAAAAAACAATTTCCTTACTATCTGCTCACAAAGCTATAGGTGATCTTGAGCAAAAGGAAAGAGTTCAGCTTTCTATGGATGCATTCCAATTAATATCAGGGTGGCATCATTTTGCTATTTTAGAACTGATTCACACAAAGGATTTTATTGGCGAACCAAGATGGATCGCAAAACGTTTGGGAATTCGGCCGATGGAGGTAAATCTTGCTGTAGATAGGTTGGTTCGTCTCGGATATTTAGAGATCAGAAATGGCGCTTGGATTGATAGAATTGAAACGGCAGAAATATATGCAGACGAGTTTTCATCGGCGGCCCAAAAAAAGTTACAGAAAAATATTTTAGGATTGGCAGGTCAGGCAATTGACAATGTTCCCTATGAGGATCGAGTTCAAAGCTCCATGACTCTTGCTGTATCAAAAAAGAAAATCCCGCTATTGCGAAAGCGAGTACGAAAGTTTTTAGCAGAATTAGAGAAAGAGTTAGAAGCAGATGAAGATCGTGATGAAGTTTACCAACTAACAAGTGCCATCTTTCCTGTTTCGAAGAGATAAAATTATTAAATTAGGAGGAATAATGAAATTTATGTTTAGGCTAGTGATGTTTCCAATAATGGTTTTTAGTATTTCAGCCAGTGTATTTGCAAAGACTAGTGGTGGAAGTTACTGCTCAACCGAATTTTTCCCTGTTGCAGAGAAAATAACAAATGACCTGGTAATGCTAGGTAATAGGCGAGTCAATCGTTGGGTCTCTAATGTAGATGTAAAGAAGCTTAAAGAAAAATTAGATAGCATGTCCTGCCTTCCGGTGAGAGATTTGGATCAAACTCTAAAAATATATGCTGAAAAAAACTCAGTTGAGTTGCTAGTAATCGATTCTTCAAAGGCCGTGGGTTGGGGAAATCTTCAGATCCGAGAAAGGTATGAATTAATTATTCATGCCCTCTTGGTCTTAGCAGGTTTTGAAATTGAAGTAGAGAATTATTTGTCCATTGCAATTTTAGATCTTCTTAAGAATGAGGTTGGTGGAGAGTATTTTATGCTCGACTTGCAAGGTGAAAAGATAGTTGTAAATCGAAGAACAAACATTGTAAGCGTACATAAGCCAAGCTTTCAGGGCATGTCTATTTTAGCGAATAGTGCTTATTGTATGTTTTATGGATTAAAGGAAATAAAGGTGAAAAGTACCTTTCCTTATAAGGGGCAGGAAGAAATGGGTGTCGCTTTACTTTCAAGAGGTGAGCACTACCATTTTCGATGGGGAAGCGCAAGTTATGCCACTGAATATTTACATTTGGCTAATTGTGGATTTTAAAAAAAAGTCAGATTCCGTTTACATGTTTGTAGGCGGCTTTTAGATGATTAAAGTGAGAATGAAATTTTAAGTTTATATAGATGTTTTTATGAAAATATATAGAGGAGAAAATAATGATTAAAATATTATTTCAAATGCTGATTCCTATTCTTTTTACGGGCGTCGCAATGGCTGGTAAAGCAAGCGAAGGGGGAGAAAAGTATTGTATGCAGTTCTCGAATATTGCGGGTAAAATAGCAAATGATTTGTTGGCCATTGGTAATGAAAAAGTTCAAAAAATTGTTCCTGGAATTGATGTTAATGAATTTTGGGAAAGGAAGAAAGTTATGTCGTGCGTTCCCGTAATATTTTTGGATAGAACGGCTAAAAGCTATCCTTCTTCTAATCAGGTGGAGCTGCTAGTAAATGATTCTATCGAAATTTCTTCTTGGAATGAGCTGTCTAGGATGGAGAAGCATAAACTAGTAATTCATGAATTAAATGTATTGGCTGGCTACGAGTTAGATGGGGAGTATTTTTTAAGCGAAAAATTGTTTGAAGTCTTGATGAAAGAACTCACACAAGAATATTCCATTTTAAAAATGAAGGGCTCTGAAGTTTCTTTAGATAAAATTAAAAAAACAGTAACTGTGATATCACCGTTTTTCGGAAGCTCCAATAATGTTAGTAGTTTGAGTCAGTATTGTCAGTATTTTAATTTACGAGATTTGGGAATGTATGAGACCGAACCTAACAGGTGGGGAGGGGCAATGATTGTCCTTCATGAAAATGGTGGTTACCATTATTCGGATTCTCCAGGCTTTAAAATTAAATCAGTAACATGTGGCCTTGATTGAAGTTTAAGCCTCGATAAATAAAGCTTCGAAGGACAATTTTGTAGCTATTAGAGCTAATTAGAAGAGCCTGCTGAAAAGCAGGCTTTTTGACTTATCGCAAATAAGGACTTTCCTTGGAAAGGTAATTCACAACATAATCCTCAACAGCTTTTTCTAAAGGCCATTGTGGTTCACTTAAGCCAACTTCTTTCAGTTTAGAAATATTAGCTTCAGTAAAATATTGGTACTGATCACGGATATGCTCTGGGATGTCGATGTATTCAATTTTTGGTTCGAGATCTAAACTTTTAAAAACCGCATTGGTTAAATCGTTCCAAGTTCTAGCTTCGCCAAAACCCATGTTAAAAAGACCATGAACCTCTTTCATTTGCATTAACTCGATCATCCAACGAGTGATGTCTTTTACGTAAACGAAGTCACGTTTTTGCTCACCGTCTTTGTAATCAGGACGGTGGCTTCTGAAAAGCTGCATCTTACCCTCTTCTTTGATTTTATGGAAAGACTTAAAAACCACAGAAGACATTTCAGTTTTATGATATTCGTTGGGGCCAAATACGTTAAAGAATTTTAAGCCAGCGCAAACTTTTGGCTTTTTAGATTGTTGACTTACCCAGCGATCAAATAAAACTTTTGAATAACCATAAGGGTTTAAAGGTAAAAGATCGAAGCTATCGGTGCGGTCATCAAAACCATTTTCCCCTTCACCGTAAGTAGCAGCACTACTTGCGTAGATAAACTTTTTGCCAAACTCCTTACACCATTTGAAACAAACTTGAGAAAAGTAATAGTTATTGTCACAAAGAAAATCCATGTCCTTTTCGGTGGTGCTTGAGCAAGCACCCAAGTGAAAAATCCCTTCCACTTTTTTGATGTACTCGGGGTCTTCAAGGATGTCGTAAAAAACTTCCTTTTGAATGAAATCAGTAAATTTTAGGCCGGCTAAGTTTTTCCACTTAGAACCCTTACGAAATTGATCCACACAAATGATATCGGTGATTCCCATTTGGTTTAAATTCCAAACCAAGGCACTTCCGATAAAGCCAGCTGCTCCAGTAACGATATACATACGATTCTCCTAGTTTTTTGGATTTATAACATAAGAGCTATAGGCTGGCATCTATTTCATTTCTGAGGCTCTGTCGGCTTTGAGTACTTTTTATACATGGGCAGTAGAAGTTTTGGCACTTTGGATAACTAGCTTGGTGGCTATAAACAGGGCTTCCTAATTGCGGATGCTTATTCCTATGTACCTACAATCATTATGAGTATTGGTGATGTTCAAATTTAGACTTTCTGAGTAGGCAATTCTTGAGAGTTTGTTGCTACCTGAAGCTTTACACCCGCAATTAAGGGAAGCATTCTTTGATGGACGAAGGGGGAAAACCAAGATTGAAGTTTAGAGAGAGTTTAAGTTCTCCTTGTACAAGAGTTTAAGCTTTATTAAGTATTTTCAATCAGTTAAGGGGATTTTCTATGATCGGCCTCTAGGGTTGGCCCAGATGAAAGTCCCTTTTTACCAAGTGGCTAATTGACTTTTTGTCTCAGATATTATACTATGCGTCAAAACCCTAATCGATCTCGGAAACTGAAATCTATGATATTTACAACTGAATTTGACTACGAAATTATCCCGCCAAAAACCTGGAAAGGGCCTGAAAACGCAAAATTAATGATAGTACTACATGGTCGGGGAGATTCTCTAAAGCCATTTCGCGAATTTGATGAAGAATTACCTCTAGAGGGGTTTACCTATTTGCTTATAAATGCTCCGAGGAAATATGATGGCGGTTTCACTTGGTATGCCTTCCCTCCAAAGCAAGGGCCAGAAGTTGCTCGAAATCGTCTTAAAATATTTCGTTTGCTTGAAGAGTTGCAGCTACAAGGCTGGCGCTTAGAGAATATTTATTTTTTAGGTTTCTCCCAGGGTTCTTTAATGTCCATCGATGTTGGAATTCGCTACCCGCAAAAATTAGGTGGAATCATTGGTATTAGTGGTTACATCTACTTTTTTGAGAACTGGTTAGAAGAGATAAGTGAGGCCGCATACGAAACACCAATCTTGATCACCCATGGAACGGAAGACTTTGACTTGCCCATAGAGGATACCCGAAAAGATGTTTGGCGCTTGTTGTTTGAGGCTGGAATCCCTCTTACCTGGAAAGAGTTTAAGAAAGAGCATGAGATTTGTGTAGAATATGAAACACCTTTTATTCGCAATTGGATTTTTTCAAACCGAAAAAAACTAAAATCAGCTAGTTCTAGCTCTATGAAGCTGATCTATCAGGAGTCTTTGTCTCTTTAAAATTAATGTCTATCTAACTTTAAATAACTGGTTATCTTAGGTGGGCTATGCATCTAGTGGCAAACTAGAAGTCTATATTAAATCAAAGTTTAATGATTTTAATTTTGCAAATGTTGAGGCTGTCTCATTTTGATACATTCACCTAGACCTTAGTGTATTGTTTTGGCGCAAAATCCTGATTCATTTTGTTTAGTGTCTCGAAGCTATATAAAATATGATCGTGCGCGTATTAAAAGTATTAAAAGATTCAAAAGGGAACACCCTCATTAATGTGCTAATTGGAGCAAGTCTATTAGCAGGGGGTGCTATATTAGTTTCACAAGGTGTGGTTAGTTCGAGAAAGACTAGCACACGGCTCAATAAGGCTAGCTCAGGTCAGGTTGCTGCTAAGAACATAATGGATTATATGAAGACGAGAGATAACGCTACTCGAACAAGTAACGTTAACTACTACCCTTCCAATCATCCATTTACTGCTGCAGACGGCTCGACGGGAAATGTCGTTGATCATGATCCTAAAGATGAGTTATCAGGCTATAACTATAGTAGTAGTACACCTGGTACGAATACCGATCCTTTGACCATTTATACCGTCAACCACTCAGGAGCGAGATACTATTTTGCCCCTGTTTGGCGTAAAGATACATCAGCTTTGGTGAGTTCAACGGATTGGGTGTTTGAGGCAGCTTCCGCTGGAAGCTTTGATGATGAAGTTTTAGATGCAAGTATCACTGATTTTAGAGCCTCATCAGGGCTCCATGAAGAATTGAAGGCGACAGGAGTATGCGGAACTACCAATTTGACTGCAGCCTGTGAAGAGCAATACGAAAATGATGCAAATATCGTTATGGCCAACTCGATAAATACTTGGCAATCAATGGATGCTTTGATTTCTAGAATGGCCTACTTTTACAATGAATATCCTGATTTTTGTACGCAAACCATAGGTTTACCCGTTGTAACCGATAGTAACTACGGTACTGCCATAGACTCTTGGATTGACACAAATAAAACAAATCGAGGAGACGCTCTAGACTTTTTTGTAGATTTAGTAGACTCTCAGTTGCTCGATATACCTGGTGCTCAGCCAGATACTTTGCAGGTTTTTTTAAAAATTGAAAAAGAAGATCTTCTCTCTGCGAATAAGGCTACAACATGTAGTGCTGATTTTGAGGCCTTACCTCCAGGCACACAAGCCAGTGCAGGTAACTTAACCAGTGCTGGTTTACGTGTAACGATTCAGGTGGAGTATGACGAAACTGATGCCAGCGGAAACAATCAAACAAAGGTCGCCATTTTTAGCAACTCCTTTTCTCAATCCCGACTGTCTGTTGAACCTGAGGTTTTAGGGGACCCAGTTGTTACGGCTGTGCCTTATGATACCGCGGACCCATATTCGCCCGTTACAACTATCAATCCAAACGGAAATGATGAATATTGTGGTGAGGTCAGGGAAGGAAGTGGTGATACTGGTTCAGCTCCGATCATGGAAGTGGATACAACTTTGCGAGCCGTTGCTGGTGTTCCATTTTGTCGTCTAGAATATATGCGACCTGACTACGGAAATTCTTTTCATAATGGAGTACAGTTCGTTGATGCAGGTCAGCCTGATGCTGCCGCTATTAACTCTGCCATTGAATGGGCCATGGGCTATAAAGACTCTGGTTGGTTTTTATGTACGATGCCACCGAGGGATTTCCAAGCTGGTTTTGATCCTGAGATTTTAGATATTACTGACCCTTTTGGAAATTCTACGAATTCTGACGGTAAAAAAGGTCTGCGCCAAATGCAAACGGACAACGATCTTTCTACGGTGGTATTTGAGAATGTTCGAACTACTTTGGATGAAACAAATCAAAATGTAAAAATGAGAATTAAAGGCTTGTCAGAAGGAGAGTATAAGTTCTCTGTAAAAATCGTTGATGCAAGTCGATCAGTATCAGACGCAAGAAGCGCAACTTGGAAGGTGGATTTACTTCGACCCTTCGCAATCACAAGAAACATCAGAACCGTGCAAGACTCCAACGGACGATATTTAGTGGGTGAGTTTGGTCAGCCTTTAGTGGGCTCAAAACATGTAAATGGTGATGGTGACCCTAGTAATGATTGGGTTCAACAATTACCCGGCCAAGGAACTCGTCCAAATGAAATAGCTCTTTTAAACACTCTAAATGCTAATTTTGGTCAATCTTCCGATGGCGAAAGCGGTGAGCTTTATCAATGTGGTGGAGGGACTCCCATGTTTAATCCACCGGATCAAGCGGATTATGTCCATCTTTACGATGTTCTAGGCGGTGGAGTGAAATGGTATTTCGGACCAAGTAGGCCAGTTAGTGAAATATATGATAACGGCAGTGGTGATACCATTGAAGACTATTTTAAAAATGGCGCAATTACGGGTACTCCTGATGCTAATGAACTCTTGTATACAGATTGTAATTTGGATTCCTCTACTGTAGTTGGACCGTTGATTGAAGCTATAGAAGCGAATAGTGGCGAATATATGGTTGCCATGCAGTTGTGTGATTTGTGTGGAGATGGTGCACCAAACCAAATGGGATTTAGGTATTGGATTGCTGATTTTACTCCACAAAATAGCTCGGGTTTTACAGTGGAAGTAAATGGAGGAAACACGAGTTTATCTAGTAATACTTTTAATGTGATGCAATCGGCCGTAGCGCCAGTATTTGAATATGGAATAAGAGTTCAAAAACCAGCCCACCAGGTTGGCAGATATGCCAATACGAAACCACTTCCTATGGCGGCGGTTTGTGAAGTAGCTAGTGTAGATGCTCCTTTTGATTCCTTTTCAGCGAACAATAAAGATAACTATACATATGTGACAGATCGTTTTCATACGAATTATGTGATTGATCCTGTAAATCCAACGGATTTGTACGGAAACCCAAATTGGGTAATTGATCCAAATAATCAGTATTCTAGCCATAGTTTTACTTGTAGCCAACCTAATTTAAGTGATGCCTGTCGGGAAGACACCGCTCCACCTATTACTGGAGTAATCGCTGGTGCAGCTATTGACGCATGTGGTAGGTTTAGACCAGATAATCCACCAAGCACTAAAGTAGCGATAGATGCTTCTACGGAAGTAAACACCTATCAAGTGCGAGGTTATTCTGCGGGCAGTGGAAATGGTCGAAACGACAGATGTAATCAAGTGGATTGTGCTCCTGGTTATTATTGTGACCAAGTGGGAAGTGTTGGTGGAACTTCAAATCTACCATCCGATGCTGCTGGTGTTTGTCGTGCGCAAGATGAAATCGTTTGGGATAGAACTAATTCTTATGGAGGCCCAGGAACCCCAGGAGGAGCTCTTCGAAGAACGACTATGGGATTTTTAGGAGGATCACCACCTCCATCTCCTGCTTGTGGGGTTTATGCTGGAACTGATTTTATTGGTGCCGACTGTGCTTGTGGTTGGGCTAGGGACTGTAATAACAATATTACCGGTTTGGGAAGTTGTAATTCAGCGGCATTAAAATGTACTAATACTGGGATTGATTGTAATGCGAACGAAGCATCGGCCGCGGCTTGTTTAATTCTTGGTACTATTGGTGGAACTGGAATTAGTGAATCCGATATCAGTGGACGCCCAAATTATATCAATACGAGTACCTCAATAACGGCATATGCGCCTCTTATGTCAGGTAATACTTTAAATCCAGCAGCATGTTTACCGGATGCAAATTATCGTGGTTATATCGGGTACCAAACTGATTATTCAGGGACAGGGACGCCAGCTATTACTTATGCTGAAAGCCTAAGTGCTGGTGAATCTGCGGATTATGATGTTAACGGTGGCCGTTGCACATGGGCAAAAGGAAATGGTGCTACTTGTGGTTGGGAAGAAACTCGAGATAATGAACACCTTCGTCACCAAACCAATGGTCATGAATGGTGTGTTGCTGGAACGAATGTTTATGGGGACTGGGATTGGACGACCAACTCTTCTACTAATCATGCTACTTGTGTTAACTTTGCAAGTAATGCTTATACAAACAATTCCTGTCTAACTCAACATGGTAGGGCTTGTCGTGACTTAGAATTAAAGCCAGGGCAAACAGATTACAATATTGGTGATGTAATTAACTGTAATAATGGTAGTTCTCCTGCTCCAAGTGCTCCATCCGGAACTGTTGCTTGGGTTAACAAGGGAGGCCCATACACTTGTGATGGTGATTGGAGTTCAACAGGATCCACTAGCTGTTCTGGAGGTTTAACTTGGGAATATAGTGGTTCACCAACCACATGTACGGGGACTTGGGTTGCTGGTGCATCTAGTGCCTGTGGCGGGAGTGCAATTTGGACTTCTGCTGGATTTGGATGTGATCCTTCTGGTACTCCCTGTACAGGAGGGGCGTCATTAGGCAATGCATGTTCATCGGCAGGGAGCGTTTGTTTCTATAATACTTCCTGTGGTTCACCAAATTTTTGTCTTGATTCACTAGGTGCAAACTGTGATCCAATGTTACATTGTACTTCACTCGGAGGATCCTGCCCTGCTGATACTTGTAACTCTTTAGGAAGCCCATGTACGATCGGTGATACTTGTGATGAAATATCAGGTTCCACTCAAACGCTTTATTCTTGTAACGATACCTCATCTTGTGGAAGTTATAGCACTGGGGATATTCAGGGGGATACATGTTTTACAGCGGGTAATACCACAGCTAGGAGAAATGGTACTGCTGTTCAGAACTATGTTTGTTCTTGTGGCTCAGGTGGTAATAGCAATTGTGAGAATTTATCGGATGGTTTCACAGATCCTACATCTCCTCAAGTTGGTTGTACTCAAGATACATTTGGAAAAACCTGTAGTAGAACAGATGCGGATACAACCTATAGTTATGAATGTACTGGTTGTGAATTTACAACTTCCTCTTCTCAAACTTATCCTTTCGCAGCAAGTTCGGGAACTTTTATAAGCGATGCGACCACCTTACCAAGTTGTTCTGATTCAACAAGCTGTACAACATTAGACGATGCTGGAGCTGATGGAACTCAAAACACCGGTTATTGTTATGACTCTTCAACGGATAGAATTCACTATCGTGAATGTGAGGTTCAGTCCTGTAGTGTCCCAGCCCTAGAGTGTAACTATAACGAAACTAGCCCAAATCCGTGGTCAGATGACTCGAACAATGTTGATATTGACTTCGCAGGTACTTGTATTGCTACGCAAGGTACATGTGATAACCTTCCAAGTAATGCCGCTTCTGGTCTTGGTACTGACAATGCTTATTGTCCAAACTTAAATCCATTTGGTGTGGATGATACCGTAAGTTGCTCATATTTTGCGGCTAATTACTGCTCTGGAGAAAGTTTTACCGCTCCAGATGGTGCGGGTGGTACTCTTAACTGTCCAAATGCGGGAGCGTCAACAGCCGCCATGGAATGTTTTGGAGACTCATCAAATCTTCCAAAAGCAACTTGTTCAGGAGCGCCTGGAACGGTTTGTGTTCCTTTCACTGACTGTACTTCAGCAACTCCATTAAATTGTGAAGCAAAAGTGGCTTGTGCATCAGACGAGTTGTATTACGCAAATCAAGCAGATTGTTATTCCACGCATGGTTCTTCAAATTGTTCAGCAATCACGGCTTACAATTTAGCTGGTGGATATTGTGGAAGAGGTTGTCCAGGAGGAATCCAGTCTTATGCTTCTGAGGCAAGTTGTGAAAATTCGGCCCAACCGAACCATGATCTTCAATGTGCTGAAACAAGATCGGGGAGTGGAGTTTGGTGTCCTGCGACTTGCCCAACGGATTCAGGAATGTCTTCAGATCCAAAAGGCTATTCAAGTCTTACTGCCTGTGAAGATGGCGGAACTTACCAATGTGAAATTAGAAGTTTTATAAATACTAGAACTTCTTCGCAAGCCCCAACGACGACACAGAATACTACGACTTATCCTTTAAGAACCTCAGGTACTTCAAACCCTGTAAGTTTGACAGGATTAAGTGGGGCGATATATAGCTCATCTTCTCCTTACTGTAGAATAAGACCTGTACAATGTACAAATGCTTGCTGTGCCCCTGATGTGGAGTTTTATGATTGGTCTGATTGCGTTCTCGCCACAGGAAATCCTGCGTCTTGTGGAGCGATCATTGATTCTGGAACTTGTCAGGATAAATCAGGTTGTTCAGGAACAACCTACGCCAGAGATGACGCAAGTTGTGTTGGTTCCACTCCAAATGTTGGAGACTCGGTTAGTGCATCTTGTTGTTCAGGTTCAGGATCGTGTTACTACTTGGGTTCCTATACTTATGACAGAGTTGATAATGGGCTGCCAGAGACAGAGGAGTTATTCTGTACATCCACTGTTGCTGCTAGTGCTACGCCACCGACTGTAACTCCTGCAAGTTGTAGTGGAACTATGGCTTGGGAAAATCCTGGAAGCATTGAGAATTTTGATTGTGCAACGGCAAATGGTGGGCCTTTCCCTTTATGTCAGACAAACACATCTTGTGGAGTTGAAAATGAAGGTGATTATAGATGTGATGATGTTGGATCACAATGTAGGGTGAGAAGATGTAGTTGCTCTGGAACTTTCACCCCTGAACAAACAACATCACCATCTACAAAACAGTGGACAACTGGAAAGTGTGCCGATGCACCGGAAAGATATAGGGTTGCAACTAGCACAGGTAGTGGATCGACTTGTTCCGAAAATAACGTTGATCGTTGTGAATCCAGAACTTACTCAGGTGGTCTACCAGGAGTTTGTCAGCAGGTAACGGATCAATTTACAGTTAATTATCATGATGGCACGGGAGCTACCTGTTCTGGTCAGGCTGTGGCTGGAGAGTGGGGAGCGTGTACGGAGTATGATATTCCAAATGGTGGAAGCTGTCCTCCGGTTGATCCAGATAGATATGAATCTATAGAAGTTTATTGTACACCGGCCTCGGCAGTTACATGTACGGCAACACCAAACGATTCTTCTGGATATACCGCTCCATGGAGTACGAGTCAGTGGAGTGATGCTGAAACTTACGTAACTGGAAATGGTTGGCAGATGTGTAATGGTGGTCTTAGTTCTACCACGAATCTGAATGATGCTGGAAACTGTACAAGTGCTCAGAATGGCTCGGTCTGTTACTATGCGTATCAATCAGGTAGTGGGCCATCTCTTTACGTTAATGATGCTACTTGTAGCTGTAGCGGAGCACCGTCCACTCCAGCGACGACTTGTTCAGAGTCATTCTGTCAAACTAGCTCTGGTGGAACAAACAACCCACCAAGTGCATTTACCTTTGATATTTTCCTGGGAGGAAGTAATACGAGGTACTCTGGTGATTTACACGTAAATATTACTTCTCCTCCAACAGATGCAGATGGTGATACTCTGACTTATACATATTACTTTAGAGCGGGTTGTGAAGATGATGTTGCTACATTTAATTATGTGACGAGTTCAGGAACTCCAGGGCCAACAACTTATGGATGGACTAGCTCCGGTACAGCGAATATTACAAGAACACAATGTCAATTGGGCTCTTCCCACCCTGATCATTGCTCTAATGTAGCTTCTACTTGTACAGATTCATCTGACCTGGGAGAAACTTGTTATCAAAACAGTGCTTTTCCTTGTTCGCCAGGTCCAAACTCTATGCCTGAGTATACTTGTACTTCTAGCGGTGGAACTACTTTCACTGGTGATGGAACAAATACTACCACTAGCGCTTGTGTGCAAAATCAGTGGTCAATTCCTTACGGTGACTTCACAGCCCGTTGTACTCCTGGGGATGTAGCTGAGTACATTGTAGCTGTTAGTGTTACGGATGGTACGGATACAGTTTGGGGGACATCTGGTGGGCAAAACTTTGCAAGTAGGTCTCAGGATACATTGAGTTCAAATAACACTTCCAATATGTGTTCTGCCTCTACCTATTATCGAGTGGATTGTGGCGGTTCAGTACAGACCACTGGTCCTAGTGAGAATGGAGAGTCTTGTTCATCTCCACATGGAGACGCCTGTACGGCAGCTCAGAGCGGAGACAATATGGGAACCGCCACTTGTACGGAGATTGCCTTGGATTATGGGATTCCACAGCCTAATCACGGTGATGTGACAACGCCAAATTGTTATTGTAGTTCTTGTGATTATGGCGCTTATGTTAATGGAGACTATAACTCATCAGGAATTAGTGAGCATTATTGTGAAACACCGCCATAAGGCTTAAAAATATCAAAAGCCTCGACATACTGTCGGGGCTTTTTTAATTGTATTTTTGAATAATCTTTTCAGCTACTTTTATTCCGTCAACTGCAGCACTGGTAATTCCCCCCGCATAACCTGCACCTTCACCAGTTGGATAAAGTCCAGCATGACTCACAGATTCTAAGCTTTCTTTGTCACGAGTAATTCGTACGGGACAAGAGGTTCTACTTTCTACGCCAAAAAGTTGGACGTCATTATCCACAAAGCCAGGCATTTTCTTATCAAAGCTAGTTAGGGCTTCTTTTAAATTTTCACAAATTTCTTTGGGCAACAACTGATTAAAGTCCACAGCACTGGCACCACTTGGGCAGGAGCCTTTTTCAACAGAACCTATTTTTTCCTTAAGAAAGTCTGTAACTCGTTGGGCGGGAAGCTCATTACTTCCAGAGTTTTTTTGTACTTGTTGAAAAGCTTTCTGTTCTAAGTTTTCGCGCCATTTCAAACCAGCAAATTTATCTTGCGAGTCTTTTCCAGGGTCTACACTTACGACAATGGCGGCATTGGCAAAAGGGGAGTTACGGCGATAGTTACTCATACCATTTGAAACCACTCCATTAGCTTCTGTACCTGAAGATAATATTAGTCCACCGGGACACATACAAAAGCTATACACTCCGGTGGATTTATCTGGGGAATTCCAGGTTAGCTTGTAATTGGCAGATCCTAATTTAGGGTGATCATGAAAGTCACGATATTGAATTTTATTAATTTTCGATTGCGGATGTTCGATTCTCAGGCCGACAGCAAAGGGTTTTTGTTCCATAAAAACCCCAATTTCTTCTAAATGAAAAAACATATCATTGGCTGAATGACCTGTTGCTAAAATTATATCTTCTGAATGAAATACTCGTCCATCTTTGCTCTCACAACCTACGATTTTATTGTCTTTTGCTAAGAGTTTTTCTACTTTGGTTTCAAAATAAATCTCGCAACCTTTTTCTTTTAAAAATTCTCTGAGTTTTGGAATCACGCGACGAATTCGATCAGAACCAACATGGGGATTGGAGAGGTAACGAATTTCTTCTGGTGCACCAAATTGTATTAAGCGATCAAGTACATAAGGGATAAACTCGCTTTTAATTCGAGTGATAAGTTTTCCATCGGAATAGAGACCAGCCCCTCCTTCTCCGTAGCAAACATTGTTATCTGGGTCCAATTCGCCATAACGCCAAAAGCGATTAATCTTTAACATTCGTTGCGCGCATTCTTTTCCTCGTTCTATTAGAATGCAGGGAACGCCTCTTTCCACAAACCGAAGGGCTGCAAATAAGCCTGCTGGTCCACTGCCAATTATAATGGGTTTTTGCGGCGGCTGGCTTTTGGCATTTTCTAGTGGGAACTCAGGATTTGTAGCCTGTTCATTTTGTTCAAAGACTTCTAAGCTATAGACCTCGCGAAGTTCATGTCTTTTTCGAGCATCAATGGATTTTCTAAGAATGCGATAAGAAGAATAATTAGGAATATGTCGTTCAACGATTTCATCTAAATTTTCATCCAGACGAATTTTAATATTAGTCAGTTTCTGGCTCATTATCTACTCCGAGGGCTATCTATTCCCTAAAAAGTTCACCCCCAAGCATATACCACACCCAAAAGGGTGGCTGCCACCCTTTTGACATTTGTCCGAAAAAAATACCCAAAAACCCCCAATATGTCATTTGGGTGGCAGCCACCCGTTTGCATACATAAAACTACATTTATGTGATTTATAATTGGCATGAAAGCTGCTTAAGAAGGGGTATGCCAAGACTTCCATTAATTTATACCCATGAACTACCGTATCACATTACTGCGAGAACAAACAACCAAGAGTGGTTTCAATTACCCCTAAGAGAGGTATGGAATATTTTTACAAGCAATTTAAGGTACATAAATAGAAAATTTGGTTTTCAAATTCATGCCTTTGTTTTGATGAACAACCACTACCATTTGATTGGAACCTGCTCTGAAAATCATAATTTAGCTGAGGTGATGGGAGTTTTTCAAACAATAACAGCAAAGGAAATTAATATAAAATCCGGAAATATAAATCATGTGTACGGAAAAAGATATCGTGCATCTTTGATAGGAGATCAATTTTACTATGGAGCTGCCTTGAAATATGTATTCAGAAATCCGGTAACAGCAAAGCTTTGTCCCAAAGTAGAAAATTGGCAGTACTCAACGGTGTCTTCTTTTCAATTGAAATCTTATGCAAAAATACCCATATCCTGCCATTACTTTGAAAAACCATTGGTCTTGTTTGAGAAGAATCTATGTTCATGGTTTAACGATGATTTTTATGACAAGGACTATATAAAAATAAAACAAGGACTATCAAAAAGTCGATTTAAGTTTCCGAAAAGATCTGGAAATCTGGACAGATTTTTATGATATAAAATTAATCACTATGTTATTTGGGTGGCAGCCACCCTTTTGACTATGGTTGTGTTAAATGTCTTCGTAGTGTTCACGCACAATGTGCATAGCTATTTTTAATGTCTCGCGTGGGACACTAGAAAATTTTGGAACTTGCAGATCAGGTTGTGTTTTCTTTAGTTGGTTGTAGATGAAAAGTTCTATGAATTTTTGCAGTCCTTCACCAGCAAGGTTTTTGGACCTCAAAGCCATAATTTCAGTTACTATGTAGGTGATGGAATTGCCGGTAATCCTATCCGGATGGTTCACGATTTCTACTTTAGAAATTAGAGCCTTTTTATGTTTTTCAGATAGTTCTATATGTCCCATAAAGTTCAGGTAAAGATCACAAAATTCTACCATCAGCAAATAAGCTTGATCGGTCTGATACTGACTTGCTTTAACAGAGTATTCAGATTGAATGGCATCAAAAAGGCTATCTAGTTCAATCTCTTTATTGCTAACATATTGACTAGTTAAAAGGCGTATTAAGCTTCTTGCGTTGAAGAAAGGTGGTTTATTAATACCATCATCGACAGCTTCAATTTGCTTTGAAACCTTATGAGATTCTAGACGGAAAAAAGCTGCGTGTAGATTTTTAAGGTCTTTTTTATAGCCACGATGTTTAAATTTTTTAGCTACTTGATCCAAGCCTAGTTTACTTTCAAAAAGGCGTATCATCTCTTCATCAAAGCTTTTGTCAAAAAGTTTAATGTATTTATGGTCATCAAATTCTTTTAAGGCTTTTCTTTTACCAGTGTTTAAGAAATCAAGTATTTGACAGAAGCATTGGACAATTTTCCTGGCTTTGATTTTTTGTTCATTTAGATTTGTAGAATATCTTGATACATCATCATATCGATATTCATCGTGGCGAATGCCAAACTGACGAATGCTACCGTAATCCAATATGCCGATGTCCATCAACATATTGTCTCCATCCCAATCAAACCATGCGAAAATATATTCGCTTTCTAACTTTGCAACAAACTTTGCGTAAGACTCACTGATTTCTTTTACTACTTTGTTGTAGTTTGCGGAGTCGGTTCTACAGCTAACAAACTTTTTATTTTGGACCTGTCTATCAATGTAGTAGTCAAAAGCTCTTTTTAAAGCATTGTGATTATTTTGTTTTAAAAAGGAAAAAAGGTGAGCAGGGCGAAGTAAATTTTCTCCAGCTCTTACACCGATTCCCACGCCTGGACCAGTTTCTAATACAAGTAAAGTTCTCTCTGTAGGAACTCCCTTTTTATGAAAAATTTCAGACATGATGGCAGTAGCATAAAGTTCATCAATTTCCGCTAAGCCACAACCGTAACCAAATTCTTCACTTCCAGTTTGAAGGTTTTTTCCTGCCTCAATGATTCCCGGAGCTAAAGCGGTTACGCCAGTTCCGCGACTAGAGACATCCCAGATTTTACCGTTCTTTTTTACGACTCCATTCCAAATGCTTCTACCATCGCCAGAGGTTTTACCTTGTTTATTCGGATGCTGTAATTGTAAATATCGGGTAGCCATATAGAGATTAGGCTTAATGCTTTCTTCTGCGTAGCTTATGCCATTTTCAAGATCATATTCATTAATGATGACTAAACCAAAAGTTTCAACGAGAGTGTCTTTTAAATCTTTTGTCATTTTGTGGGGATGATTTTTAGGAAGTAGCCCCATTTCAATGGCCAGATCATAATTAAAATAAGCAACCTCAGCCTCTTCCACGACTCGCGCTTGATAGCCAATATAACCTTCAGGAACTTGAGTTTGCCATGGATGCGTTCCATCCAATTGAGAAAACTCTTTGTACTTCTCTGGAAATTTTGCTTTTTGACCAACTAGCTTTAGATGAGTTTGTTTTTTACCCTCAGCCTTTTGATCTTTAAACTTAATTTTTGCTGCTCTCGGTTCTCGTTTCATTCTGTAACACTTTTCGGTTCATCTATAAATGAACTTTAATAGGGTCATTTTATCTAGACGAAGGCAGATATGCAAAATGCTAGAAATTCTGCGTTAGGACTTAAGTGTTAAGAAAGATAGCTCTTTCTACTAAAGCATCTAGTTTAGACATTGCTAATAGTTCAAAACAAACAAAAAAAAATGGGAGTATTCAGGTTTTAGATACAAGATGAGAAATTTTGGAATCAATGGCTGCCGCATATATTTTCAACAGAACAAGATAAAAAAATGCCCCTTGAGACAAGGAGCATTTTATCAATTCACATTTTTTAACACTTAATTAGGCTGCTCAATCGCCTTCTTACGAAGGTAAACAGCAAGACCAATTAATGCAGCCACACTTAAAATGTCAGAAAGAGTATGACCGATTCCTTCAATTTTCAGGTCAGTACCTAAGTAAAGAAGGATTGCGATGATAACACCCATCAAAGCTTCACCAGCAATTAAGCCAGAAGAAACTAAAACACCATTATCTGTATTTTCCGCTTCGTCACCAGTTCTACCTAGTTTTTTATCTGCAAAGTAAGCGATCAATCCACCGATAAACATCGGAATTGCAAGGGTTACTGGTAAGTAAACACCAACTGCAATCGGCATCAAGTGAAGGCGAATTTTAGAACCTTTAGCGGCCATAATTTTATCTAAGACAATAATCACCACACCAGCAGCCATACCTGTATAGATCATTCCCATTGGAAGGTCTCCCGTTCCAAATAGACCCTTGGCAATAGAAGCAAAAAGAGTGGCTTGAGGTGCTTTCAGTTGATCACCAATTCCATAAGAGTGGTGAAGAAGAGTAAGTACAGGAGCAATAACAAGAGCTGGAATTACAACCCCGATCACCTGAGCGTATTGTTGATATTTAGGAGTGGCTCCAACCAACACACCCGTTTTTAAATCCTGCGAACAGTCACCCGAAGTACAAGCCGCACAACAAACTACAGCGGCAACCCCAAGAGTTGCTAAAATTGCACTTTGTCCTTCGTATCCCAATACTAAGAAGAAAGCCGCAGTTCCTAAAAGACAAGAGATAGTCATACCAGAAACAGGGTTGTTACTAGTTCCTACCAAACCAACGATATAACTAGATACCGCAACCATGATGAATGAGATCACAGTCATTAGAATCGTAGTCATTACAGAAACACCGAAGCTTCCAGTTAAGTAATCATAAAGACCTAGCATCATGGCAATACAAAGAATTAAAATCACTAACATAGGGATCAATCCCATATTCATATCAGTTCTTTTTACTTCTACATTTGGACCCGCCGAGTAAGCAGATTTCAAACCTCGAACTCCTGAGCTAATCCCTTTACGAACACTAAAGATCGAGTAAACACCACCGGTGATCATGGCACCAACACCAAGATAACGAATTTGTGTACTCCATAAAGTCCAAGCAATATCCAATGCACTAGCATCTTCCATTCCTGCTGGTACTCCCAAGAATGGAATCCCTAGAGTCCAACCAGCCATACCGCCGATAAAAACCAAAAGAGCTACTTCCAATTTTACGATATATCCAACAGCTAAAAGAGCTGGAGAAATGTCTGATCCAAAAAATAGAGTACGATCACCAATACGAGTCGCAATTTCTACAGAACCTTTAAAAATTCCAAGACCAGTACTCATTAATTTAAAAATAGCACCAATGGCTAAACCTTTAATGATACTTCCAAGTCCAGCACCTTCATTTTCAGCGCCAGCTTCTAAAACGGCACTACATGCTACACCCTCTGGGTAAGTTAAGCTTTTGTCCTCAATGATTAAACTTTGACGAAGTGGAATCATAAAGATCACACCTAGCAAACCACCACAAATTGCGATCAATGTTGTTGGAATAAACTCAAAGTCATTCCAAGCACCAACCAACACAAGGGCTGGGATGGTAAAGATGATACCGGCAGCCAAAGACTCACCAGCTGATGCCATGGTTTGAACGATATTCGCTTCTAAAATGGCAGATCTTTTAAGGGTTTTTAAAATACCCATCGCAATAACGGCAGCGGGAATAGATGCAGAAACTGTCATCCCAGCATAAAGGCCAAGGTATACGTTTGCGGCAGTCATGATAACTCCAACAACGATACCGATCGCAATGGCGGTGAACGTAAACTCTAATACTTTTTTATTTTCTGATTTTTCCATCCGCAGAAGAAACAGCATTTCTGCTACAAAGTCACGCTGTAAGGAGGAACAGGTAATCTTTCCAGGAGTTTAGAGGGCTTCATTATTTGCGATTTTATCAGCTAAAACGAAGTTTTATGGAAGCACATTAATCTTTATTTACATTGTGATATTAGGGACTTATGTAAATGTATTCTATTAATTGAGAAAAATGAAAAACAACTTTTACTTCTTTCTGAATCCAAGGCTTAGTTACTACATTTAAATATAATGCCTTTGGTTTCCGAAAAACCGTCCTATTGTCAAAAGGGTGGCAGCCACCCTTTTGCGGGAATATGGTAGGAATTCACTTCAGTAGTGGTATAAAATAAAGCCCTATTTATCAGATGTAAAACCGGCAAAAATTTCACTCTCTGCTATTGCTTAGGCCTGGTAATCTTTGGAAACCCCTAATACTACTCAATTTTTAGCCATTTTCATGTTTCAATTAAGGCTACTCAAATGAATATTTTGACTGTGATGGAACTTACAGCTTTGGAGGAATAATGAGACTAATTCAGTCCTTGATCGCATCAACCCTGATATTTAGCTTTGGCTTTAGTGCCATAGCTGAGACCCCAGAAGAGAAAGCCTTTCGTATTGCCAAAGAAAATGAAAAAGCAAATTCTGGTTTTAAGGGTGAGCTATCTGCAATGATCATGGTTTTGATTAATGCCCATGGTGATAAAACAACTCGAAAGATGACAAATTACGTTTTGGAAAGGGCTAATGAAGGAGACCTTTCTATCAACGAATTTTTATGGCCAGCCGATGTTAAAGGAACAAAGCTTCTTACTCATGCCTTTAAAGAAAAATCCGATGATCAATGGCTCTACCTTCCAGCTCTAAAAAAGACCAAGCGAATTTCATCAAGAAATAAGTCAGGCTCGTTCATGGGCTCTGAGTTTTCTTATGAAGACATGGGCTCACAAGAACCGGAAAAGTTTAAATGGAAGTATATCCAGCAAGTAAAAGTGAATAAACGGGATGTTCATAAAATGGAAAGAGTTCCAACGGATGAGTACACTTCTTATTCAAAACAAGTAGTGTATTCAGATTTAAAGTACAAAAACCCTTTGAAAATTGAGTATTTTGATAAAAAAGGCGAGCTGTTAAAGGTTGCCAAGTTTGGCCCCTATAAAAAGCTTTACAAAGAAATTTATCGACCAATGAAAATTCATATTAAAAATGTTCAAACAAAAAAAGAATCTATCTTGCAGTGGAAAAAACGAAAATTAGGTGCGAAAATCTCAAAATCAAAATTTGATTCTACCAAGTTGGCAGGGGATGGCTTCTAAGAAGGCCATTCGCTTACTTATTTTTATAAATTTGTTTCTCGCCATTTATTCAGCGGCGGAAGCTAAAAAATCACCTTGGAAAACAAAGGTTGAGGGAAGCTTTGAACCTCAAGCTAGAATATACGAAAAAGACAGCTCTGATGACACCATTGATAACTATGCTGATTTTTATACGAACTTCATTTTCAAGGCAAAAAGATACAGAGACTACTTTACTTTAAATTTAGCATTTCGCTCTGTTCCTCAAGACGATGAGTCCTCTCAATATTATGCTAAAGAAGCTTGGTGGATGTTGAAGAACAAAAACTTTGATTATCTCGCTGGAGTTAACTACTTTAACTGGTCGGCTCTTGAGTTATTTCATCCTTTTAATATTATCAACGCCACAGAACTTTTTGAACAAGAGCAAATTGGTGAAAATATGCTAATGCTTCGTTGGAAGGGTTTTGAGAAAACGGCAAGTTTCATCTTTTTACCTAAAATTACTGAAAACATGTATAATACCAGTTCTAAGTCGCGCTTAGGTTATAGCTACATTTCAGACAGTTTATTCGTAAAAGACGACGAAGAGCTTTACACAAATACTTTTTCAACTAATTTTGCCTTGGAGTGGAAACAGAGTTTAGATTCTTTAGACTATCGTTTATTATTATATAGTGGACCCGATCGACAACTAGAGTTGTTTGGTTTTAACGGTACGTCTTACAACCCAATTGTCTTCCTTACAAACTCTTTTGGGGTAAATGTGCAGTCCAATTGGTTTGGCAGCATTTGGAAATTTGAGTATTTAAATAAATCCTACCAACACTCATACTCAGGAATTGAGCCTAAATCCCACCAAGTTTTAGCTTTTGGTTATGAATTTCCAAGTGTTTTAGATAGTGGCGGAGAATTAAACTACCTTATTGAATTTCAAACGGCTTTCGGAACCGAATCTGAAGAACTCGAGCAATACTACACTTTTCAAAATGATTTATTTTTAGGGCTTCGATACAGCTTAGGCGATATGAAGGGCACAGAATACTTAATTGGCTATCTAAAAGACATGAGTCGAGATGCCGAATCTGCTTTTTTCTTAGAATACACAACAAGGATCAATTCAAAAACCCAAATAGAACTAGGATCTAGATTTGTCTGGGCAAAACAAAAAGATGCATTTCCACTTGGTCTAGAGAGGCAAGATGGAGATAACTATATTTATGGGAAATGGGTCTACTATTTTCGATAAAAGGGGCTAGAAATGAATATACAGAAGTGGAAATCTGCCATTGTTGATTTCGTTTTAAATAAAAGCAAGATTAGTATAGTTATTATACTAGTTTTGGTTGGCGGTTTAATCTCTCAGGTTCCAAAGTTAAAAGAGGATTTCTCTTATCGTATTTGGTTTGCAAAGGACGATCCATTATTGGCTAAGTTCGATGCTTTTGAGAGAAAATTTGGAAACGATGAAAATGTCGCTATTTTAATAGAGACTCCGAATGGGATTTTTACAAAAGACAGTGTTGAGTTAATTCAAA
>JAYZXX010000047.1:0-6237 GCA_036140815.1 Bdellovibrionota bacterium
ATACTCAACAATTGGATTCAGAGTATGTGAAATCTTGGGTGACTCGCGGAGGTGTGGGGTTAGCGAAGCTCATTGAAAAGCAAATGTTGCAACATATGGGTCTTGCCATGCCTCCTCAAGCTGCTCCAAAAGATAGTAATGGAATGTTTAAGGTTCAACAAAATCAAGAGCCTAATGACAAACAAATGCATTATAAGATTGAGTCTTCCAAACCACAAAGTGCCTTGGACCTACCCTGGGCAGGAAAAGTTTCAGCTTGGTTTCCGGAAGAAAACTCTAGCGGTGGAAAGCTCTTGCTAAATCATGGGGCGTTCGAAAGCCTATGGAAATTGCCAAAAAAGCCAGACTTGCAAGGTGGCTTAGATTTGGCAGCTGGGAGTTTACTTTTAAACACTGACCCTGGTGCTAGCATTGAACTTGCGATTCGTAATAAATTTCAATCGGTATAATTAAAATATTTCGTAACTTGATTTTACAAAGACTTTAAGTTCTGAGTCCACTTCGCCCCAGAATCTCCAACGATTGATTCCGTAGCCTCCAACCAAAGAAATCATGACTTCGGTTTGGCTTGCACCAGACTCTATGTCGATATCATCTCTTTTACCAAAAGTACAAGAGGCTGTTTCACAGTCTGCTTTTACAGTTACCGAAGCTGGATCAAAAAGGTACTTCAATTTTGCACCAATTCCATAATACATATGAGATTTTGTACTTAACCAATGATTTTGATTCCAATGGTATGCAATTTCTAAGTACTTTAGATCAAGGGTTTTAGAAGTTGAGTCATTAAGTTCCGAATAGGCTGTACTGGAAGTGTTTGGGTTTTCTAATCCTGAAAACTTATACTTTACCTGGCTGTAGGAAATTTCTAACCTGTGGGTTGTTTTATAGTTGGTTGGCCAGCTTAATATCCCTGATAAGTTGAAGCCGCTGCCAGAATCCACACTGGTTAAAATTGGATCTTGCAGTTGTGATACATCTAAGACATCAGGTATGTCTGTAATCATATCCTCATAGTCTCCCTGATTGTAAGCTGCCACAGCACCTGCAGAAAATTCTAGGTGATATCCAAAAATTGCGAATAGACCACCTTTCACCTTTTTAAGATCGTCTTGATTAAACTTAAATTTAAACTGTTCCGCATCAACTAGGTAATATTTATTTTCAAAGTAAACACGGTAATAATTGGTTTTTGTTCGCTTCAGATATGAAATTGGTGTGTATACCTGTTTAGGAGCCACTCGAGGAGTTTTTCTTGCTGGATTTTTATATAAAATAATTTGATTATCAACCACTGCTGGTTTTTGTAAAACTTTACATTCCTGACTTGTAACTAGTTTTACCTCATCTTCATTGATCCAAAGTCTTTCTCCGCTCAATAGAAGCTGATAACGCCCCACATTTTTAGTGATGTATTTTTTAGGATTTTTTCTCGTTCTTTTTGGGTTTTTAACTCTGATGTTTTTAGTAACTCGATCACTTACTAGGAAAGTTTCTCCTTTGTAAAGAGGAAGTCTGCCGAATCGTACTTTGTACATTTTGTTTTTTTTCAATAGAGCACATAGCTCTAAGGATTCTTGGGCGTACAAGCTTTGCAATTGAATAAAGAGAAATACTAAGATGAGTAATCCGAAGCGCATAAGGCTATTGTCGCAAGCTTCGTCCTTTGTGCAAAGTAAAAAAGCCCCGAAACGGGGCTTTTTGATAGTTCTTAATTTCTTTGTTGAAGCTTACTCACATTCCATCACTTCGATGTCTGTAGAAAGAGGAGGATTAATTAATTTTCTCAATGATAGGTGAGAGGCTTGATTGTTTGCTCCCATTAAGCCAGCGCCCTTGGCAATTGTTGTCGAGCCATAAGCAACATCAACTTGGTTTACCCAGTAGTCTGGACCAATTGGATTATTTAGCCCAGCACTGTTTACAGCTTGTTGGATCTCTTGGTTTACTGAGGCAGAAGGGTTTTGTCGAATCATGATCAAGTCAGACTTTTCATCCGCTCGCAATGAACGGGTTACTACTTGGTAATTTGTGTTGATTACATTTCCATTTGCGTCTTTCTTTTCAGGATTACAAATTGCTTTTACATCATTTTGATTAAATCCGCTTAGGAAGTTTGTGTATTGAGTTTTTTCACTGGAACTTTCAGCGACCCATCCACCTTCTTCCGCTTCGCATACCAATGTAAATTTCATGCATTGAGCAGCGTTCTGGTAGGCCTTGGCATAAGGACGAGTCATGGCAAGGGCCCAATTACCTTTGAGTTTTGCATCGCCAATGGCACCATTTCTAGATATATGGAAATCTTTTGCGCGACCACAAGAATTTGTTACCCCTGAATTTAAATTAGACATAGAGTTACTAATTTTAATGTGATTTCCTTGGCCATTTAAAATTGGTTCAGCCACTTCCCAGAAGCCATTATAATTGATTTTATAGGCGTAGATTCCATCATTGTGAGCAATGGCTACATGTTGGTTCTCGATTGGGCAAGAGTCTACCGGGTCTTTAGGGAAGCTGTAGTAGCTTCCAATTTTTTCCACCACTGGATTCTTCTTAGAATTAATGTTTCTAGCCTTAACTTTGAATCCACAGTCACAAGACGCCTCATTCATTTCTTTGTCATACAAGGCAGAATTTCCCATGATTTCGGCGGCACTATAAGTGTTTTTGAAAGTATGGTTTAATACGCCAAATTCACTTTCTTTAGATGGGTATTTTCCAGTATTGGTTCTTAAACGATTTTCTACGTAATGATTTTTAAAAATTCGTTCAATTTTTCCATAATAAGTATCAATTACATGAGAAGCTTCAGGGTCTGTATTGAACATTTTTTGCAAGCGGTTTACTTCACCAGTCCCACTAAATTCGTTATGTAGTTTGGGAGTTAAATTATTGTTATCATCACGAACGTTCATGAAAGCAATTCTTTGGGCTAGGTTACCTTGAGTTGCTAAGACTGCTTTCGTTCTAAATTCAGGACCAATGCTATTCATCATTTCATTAGAAGCAGCTAATAGACTCAAAGCCACACCTATTCCTGCAGGTATCTTCTCTCCATCAACTGTGATATTGCAATATTGAAGCATTTCTGAGCGCACATTCTCATTCAATAAAAGGGAAAAGTCTTCTAGGAGCATTTGATTTACTGTCCAGCCGTTTGCTGCAGATATGGCGATGTCTTCACAGTCTCCTTTATTGATATCAGTTGCTGCCGCTGATTGAGCCAGTGCAAGGGCAAGCTTCACTTTTTCGGCTGCTTGGTTTAAGACTGATTTTTTATCATGACAGTATTCATAGGCTTGTCTTGCTGCCTCGTAGTCAAACTTGTTTAAAGCGCTATTTACCTTGTTAACGCAAAATGCTTGGTTGACATCGGCAGTTCTACGAATGATCCAAGCACTAAACAAATCAGCTCGTTGTTCTAAAGAAGAAACAGTTTGTTGTATTTCAGTGGCAGCCTCTTGCTTAAGGAGTCTTACATAGATTTGATTAATCTGGCCTTGCAAACTTGTAGAAATATCGGAAATTTTATTCAAAGCCTGCCCCGCCATCTGAAGTGCTTGGCTAACTTGGTCTTTAATTTTATTTTGTTCTTCAATGATATTAGAAATTGCTGCATTTTGAGCTTCATTTACTTCATTTATGCGTTGTATTTGCTCGTCATGGTTTTTTAGAACAGCTATCAATACATTACATTGTACTTGCGCGGAAGCATCGCCACTAAACATAGAGCTACAATCAATTTGCCCCGGACTAATACAACAACTTGGCATTGAGTTTACAACCGAAGCCTCTGCACCAAGATTAAAAATTTCACTAACTTGGGAGTTATCGCAACGACTCATGGATGAAACAGCTTCTAGCTCATCGACGCTGACTTCACACATCATAGCTTCAAGGCTGGCTAAGTTTTGAGCGTGATTGGATTGCTCTGAAAAAATCTCGTTCATTTCTTCTAGGGTTTGAGTGTGTTCCAACTGAACTTTCTCAAGTTCGTCTGCAATTTGACGAATTTCAGAAATACTGGTTTCAAAGGACTCTTGTACAGCACCAATTTCTTGTGCAATTTCCATTCTTAATGAGTCTAGAACGCCCTCTAAGAAGCTGAAGCTTACAAACTCTGTATCAAGACGGTTATTGATTTCAATGTCACCGGCTTTACGAAGTGCATTTACTAAGTAATCTATTTCTCTTAAAAGTACGGGGTCTAAATTGGACCGTCTTTCTTCAAAAACGAAGTGGTTTATATTATCAATGATTTGCTTTATTTCTACAGCAACTGCTTCGGCTTCAGAGTTGTTTACGATTCCAGTTAAACTTTCTATTTTTACTTCTGCCTCATCAAGAAGGCCAAGAAGTCTTTCGTCCTCAACACTTGAGCTTACTACTATTGAACTGCCACTATTTCCTTTTGAGCAATTTTGATAAGCAAACAATAGTCCTACTGAGAAAGTTAAAGCTAAAAAGGCTCTTAACAAAGATGATTTCAAATTTACCCCCTAAATTTTCGATCAACATACTAATAAGCAATTCAAATGCCATCTCAGCTGAAAGGGAAAGGATTTCAGATAGTTAATCTGAGTATCCAATTAAAAAGTGTTTAAAGTTTTGACAGAAAATTTGTGGGACTTTAGTGCATATCGCAGTTTGTAAAATTAATAGATTGTTAAATTGGGCTAGAGTTTTTATTTTAATTTTGGAATCAATGAGTGAATTCCGATGGAACTAAAGTGAATTACTTAAGAGCTTTTTATTTTTTCATATTTAACTATATTGCGGAGGGGAAGAAAACCAATTCTCAAGATCTGCAACAAGAAATTCACCGTCATCTTTTAATGGTCTTTTTCACTTGCTCCTTAATGTGGGCCTACTCTTTTGTTGCTTTATATCATTTAGAGAGTTCAGTCACGGTCTGGATAGGCTTTTTTTGCTCGATTGTACACCTTTTTAGTCCAGTGGCCTGGAGGTTTTTTGATAATGCTTTTTGGCCCTTGTTTTTTAGCTTGATTCCTGGATTGGTATTTCAAGCAACTTTTAGTTTTTTTGCAGGGGGTTTCGACAGTGAAACTTTAATTTGGCTAACGGTTCATCCCATATTAGGCGGTATAGTTGGAGGAAGAAAAGGTTTAACTGTTTTTGGGGGCTTATCACTTGCAACCACAATTGCTTTCTTGGTTTTAGAAATTTTTGGTTTTCCATTTCCAGATCAATTGACTCCATTTGGTCATATGGTCTCTCAAGTATTTCTACTCCTGGGATATTTTTTGATCGCTTTTTCAGGTATCGCTATTTATATGCATATGGAGGAGCAAGCAAAACATAGGCTAGAGATTAAAAATAATAAAATTCAAAATCTTCTTCGAGTTTTAGTTCATGATATTAGTAATCCTTTATCGGTTGCAGATTATCAGTTATCCACTGCCTTACGAAGAGAGGAATATTCAGAGTCACTTGAAAAGAGAATTAAAAAAGCTAACAAAGCCCTAGAAATTATCTCGAACATATCTAAGAAAGTTCGTGATTTTCACTCGGATGAAGTGGTGATCGAAAACCGACGATTAGAGAAGTGTAGTGTTGATGAATGTTTTGAACATATGTTGTTGGTGTTTGAAGACAAATTTCATAATAAAAAGATTAATTTCAAAAAGTCTTATGAAGAAAATTTTGAATTTGATGTTTCAAAAGATGTTTTTCTAAACCAGATTTTGGCCAATTTAGTTTCCAATGCTTTGAAGTTTACCCCGGTCAATGGAGAGATAGAGCTTTTGGCAAAAAGGCTCCCTGGAGAGGTTCAGATTGGGGTTCGTGATACAGGTGTGGGAATGGCAGCTGATACCTTAAAAGAGCTTAGAGAAAGAGGAAAATTGCGTTCTACCATTGGCGAGGCAGGGGAGTTAGGTTCTGGCTTTGGCTTAATGATCGTGAATTCCTTTGTCGTTGATTTAGGCGCAGAAATGGAGATTTTCTCAACGGAAAAGAAAACTGGTGAAGATGAGCATGGAAGTTTATTTTTAATTAAAATGCCATCTTAGGTTTTATTTCTATTCATTTCATTGAAGGTTGTTCAAGTAGTTCAGGGTTTTAAATTAGAGATATTTGAGCCAGTTCTGACTTAGTTTTAATTAGAGATATAAGGGGGTAGGCTGTATTAATATTAACATAGCCCTCCGCATATAATAAATTGGCTTTTATTATTGATCTTGATAGGGGAACATAATTCTCTAATTCTCTAAT
>JAYZXX010000048.1:0-7240 GCA_036140815.1 Bdellovibrionota bacterium
TTTCGCAACTTTTATTTTTAACTAAGAAAGTTAATGACTCATTTTTTATTTAAAACGGTCTAGTCCTGTAAACGCTTTTCAAACCTCTAGCATATTACTAGTTATTTAGATGTGTTAATTCATCTAGATATTGAGCTTCCTTAAAAATTCTTTATTTTGTATCGGCGTCGAAAAGTTGTGGAAGGCCAGTATAATTAAGCTAGATTAATTATTTTCATCGGATTAAGGGTGGTACGTGTGGCATCTTCCTTTGTCCACCATTTTTCTTTTTAACTTTATCAAAACCAAAAAAACAATTTAAAAACCGACACCTTGGGCACCAAAACTAGCTTAATAGATGCCATTGATTCGGTGATAAACTGACTTCAAAGTCTTTCTTTTTCATGCTTTCACCATCCACAGACAATGGAATTTCCTCACTTGCACTAACCTTTAAGTTTCTAAACTTTCTATAAAACACGCGAGAATCCTCAAGAATCTTTTCATCAAATTGCATATCCAATGCTAAGCCTACTAACTCTAGAGTTGGCCCCTCTTTGATTACCAATAAATCCAGCTTATCTTCACCAGGACTAGCATCTTTTGTGAGAGAAACTCCCCCACCCGCAAATTTGGAGTTTCCAATAAAGAAACCTAAAACGTTTTCCATATCGTATTTTTCGCCATCTACATTCATACGTAGACTAAAACATTTTCTATCTGTCAAAATCTCTAATGCTTTTAAATAGTAAGAAAAAGTACCAAATACCGATTTCATTTCCTCTGGCACTTCCGGAGTAAGATCACCAAAAATCCCGCAACTAGCCATATTTACCAAGACTTGCTCATCTAGGCTGGCGAAATAAAGATCTTTTCTATCTCCAAATTTCATCGCCTTTAATTTTTCAATGCATCGGTCTTTATCTAACTCAAAAAATCTGGAAAAGTCATTTGCTGTACCCATCGGAATATAATAAACCGAAAACAGATTTGTGAGTTTTCTCTCATCCAATTTCTTCAAAGCGTAATTTAAAGATCCGTCGCCGCCTGCGACAACTATGATATCCTTTTCTAGGGAAAGGTCTTTTAAATTTAAATGTTCTTCGAATGTAATTTCTGAAAAATTAGGGCCTGTGAATTCAAGCCCTAAGTTTCGTAAAGATCTTTGTCTTTCTTCGTTGGCTAAAACTGAAACCCTTTTCATTATCTAATACCTATCTCTGACTCAAATTTATGATCATTTAAAAAGTAGGATCTAGGCATTTTTTGCTTTAACATTTGCTCTACTTTTTGTTTATTTTCTGGAGATACGTTTACTGCAAATAAAACATGCGATTGTGCTCTACTCTCATTGTTACCATATTTAATCTCGTAAAAGTGTGAGCTATTACCCAAAATAAGCCCTAGAAAAGATGTTATCGCCATTGCAGCCAGGGGTAAAACAATTAAGTTGGCCAACCAGCCGGTTAAAACAAACTCTTCAAATTGAAAACGAATATCGAAATCCCAGAAGAACATTGCTAATAGTCCCCAAGCCAAACCAAAGACAGCACCTACTCCTGCTGCCTTCAATGAGCTTGATTTCTTATCTAAATAGAAACCTTTTCTATGACTACTAGGTATATATACGTAATCAATATCTTCGTCAGACAGGCCCAGGTCTTTCAGGTCATTTTTGGTGGACTCAATGTCTCTTAGATTTTTTGCTTCAAGTTGAAATGTATATCGTTTGAGTCGATTGTAGCTAAACATATAAGCCTCCTTTGCATGTGTTCATTAAAATATGAAAGCTTTTAATCTTATTATAGGAACTGGGCTGCCCCAGCCCCTAACTTCATCTACAGATTACTACTTTAGCCCATGTAAATCTTTTCATCTTGTTGGCGCTATTGTGTAACTTCCTACACAAACAAATACCTTTTAGTTACTTAATTCTTTATCCTGACTGAAAACATTTTCTAGGGAATGTTTTAGGTTTTCACCACCCTTGATCCCGAAATCTAGAGTGCGAATTGGGAATGGAATGCTGATATCATTTTCGTCAAAGGCCTTTTTAATTCTTTTAATTGCCTCATGCTTTGCCTTTAGCATCGCTCCATTATCAGGAAAGCCTACCCAAAAACGAGTAATAAAATTAATCGAACTACCACCAAATTCATCATAAAAAAACTGAACGTCTTTGCCTGGCACTAAGCCATCTAAACTCTTAATCGTATCAAGGGTAATTTGCTCTACCCGATCTAAATCTTCGCCATAAGAAACCCCTACACCTAGCTCCACACGTATAACAGGAGTGCTGGTATAATTTATGAAACTCTCCGTAAAAAGCTTTTTATTAGGCAAGACCGCTTCCAAGCCGTCAAAAGTAGTAATGCTCGTGGTTCTTAAATCAATACTGGTAACTTCACCAAAAAAATCATCAATCTTAATGATGTCACCAATTTGATAGGGCTGTCTAAACGCAATAAATACACCTGAGACAAAATTTGAAGCAATTTCCTGGAAAGCAAAACCAAGTGCTAAACCAATTACACCTGCACCGGCTAACAACGAAGTTAAAGTTTTATCTAAGTTCAAAATTCCTAATGCTAAAAACAAACCTAAACACATCACAAGAAATGAAGTGAAGTTCTCGATCAGCCCATCCACAGCCTTATTACTATTTACCCGATTCATTAGCTTGCGTGTACCAAGACGTACATACCTAGCTAAAAACCAAAAAATAGAAAAAACTAGCAGAGCTAGAACCAGGTTTGGAATAGCCTTTACCGCCATTTCTAACCAAGTTTCTAGCTCTTTCATTAGTAGGTTTACTGCCTTATTCAATTGCATTCATTACTCCTTATATTTCATAATATTAATTAAACTCAAATTGCACTGATCTAAAATACTCTCGAGGGTAACCCCAAAAAGCCACCTTTTGCAAATCATCTATCAAAGTCTGCCATTTTCCAGGAACATTCACTCCCGCAGATCCTGAGTAGGCAAATTGAATGTGAGAATTTAAATTCATCCATGCCATTTTAGCCAAATCTGTTCTAGAATTTTCCAAAATCAACTCAGCAAAAAACAGGGCACCTTCCATATCACGGTTTTCCGTCCACAACTGGAGACCTAGGTCTCCCAAAGCGTAAAGGTAATAAGCTCTTAGTTCTGGATTGTCGACTAACAAAAACTGCGCTTTTAAAGATAAGTACAAATCTTCAAAATAATGTAATTCTTCTTCCTCTAACATACTTTTTTCGATGCCAGAGCTCTTAAAATACTTTTCAAAAAGTTGACTTGATTTCAACTTTGGATCCACCACTTCCGTGTCCAGTTTAATGTCTGCAAATATATTCTTAGCGCGCATAAAATCTTCTCTTAAAAAAGACTTCTCGCCGCCAAGTCCACAGGCTTTAAACCTTTCCAAATTAAACATTCTTTCAATGCAATCAAAAGTTTTTGGGTCCTGAATCGTGATTCGATATGGTGAATTTGCTATAGCCAATAAACTTAGCTCTTCCTTCCATTGAAATTTCTTTTCTATTTCCTGCTGGATATTCTCTTTGGTCCAATTTAACTCTGATTTTTCTTCAACAGAAGTTTTCACTTGATAACTAAGAGCTAATACCGCTGTCAAAAAACATAGGCCAAAAAATACTCTTGTCTTATTCATTGTAAAACTCCTGTTCAAAAAAATCTTCAAAATCAACTATTGGAAAATCTGAAATTTCTCCCTCTTCAAACATCCAATCCCCATCTAAAACGATACTATATGTTTCCATTCTCATCCTCCCCTGATTAGGAAAAGGCCCCCTATTGGAGGCCAATCTATTTAGTTAAACATTTTTTCAACGTCAGTTTCTAGTTCTTCATACTTATGTTCTACAGCTAATTTCATATCAGCATATTTGTCTTCCGTTGTGTCAGCTAGATCACCCAACTTATCTGATAGATCCTCACGCATATCTTTTAGCTCAGATACTTTTTCCTCTAGACCATCTTTCGCATCTGAGGACTCTGATTTTATTTTTTCTTCTAGACTTTGAATCTTTTCATCCAATGCTTCTAATTTGGCATTCATTTCCGTCTTGAACTCTTCATATCCAGATTTCATTTCTTGTGTTATTTTTTCGGTTTTGTTTTCTACTTTCTTTTCGCTACATGCAGCTAAAGACACACCTAATAAACCTGCTAATACCAATGCTTTTGCAATTCTTAATTTTTTCATTTAAATTCTCCTTTAAATTATTAATGTTGTTCTAAAATTGGTTCTCACAAGCCAATGACCTGCGATCCAAAGTCAGACTATCCAACTGCGAAATAAAACTCTTGATGGATTCTTTTTAAAAGTGTGTAGCAATCTACACACGGAGATATTTTTTTAAAAAAAAGGTGTAAAAACACAACCTTAGGAAAAATTTCAAGCAATTGTGTAGAGATAAACACAACTTATTAAGAAAGCCTTAAAGCTTCTCTCTCGTTTTAGACTTAAGATTTTTTCACTGTTTGAAAAAGCAAGGGAGGGGCAAGGATGTTTCACTGGAGTTTAGGTTATCTATTTTTTGCTTTATTAACTGGTGCTCTTGGTTACGGAGAATACCACACAAAGATGGACGGGCTGGCAAGATATATGTCAGCGGTATTTAGCGCTATGTTTACCCTAAGCCTTATGTATGGCTTCTGGCAAAAAAGAACAAGGCTAAACAATTTAGTAGGAAGAAAGGACTAATAAGATGAAACTACATTTATATTCAAACATAGTTGTTGTATCAGCCCTATTGATATCTTGTGTAAGCCAAGAAAGCATTCACAGCAATGCCAGTGAAGATCAAGCTTCTTATATCGTAACAGAAGGAAATTTTCCTAAGGTCAAATTTCAATTCATTAACTCAAAATCACATGGTTTAGATCGAATGGAGGCTGCCTATAAGACACCGGACCTAGGCATGAAATCTAAGAACATTAAAAAGGTTCAAAAACAACATCAAAATGACATCAAAAAACTTAGAGCTAGTTTAAATCAACTGGAAGGAGTGAATTACTCCGATTGGGAAAATGAGTCTAAAAATTTCGATGAGGATTTTCGTCGCGTTGAAGAAAACTACAATAAAACTTTTAAATTAAAAACAGCAGAATAATTCTGCAATTTAAATATATTTTTTCATATACAACTAAAGGAGAGACAATGAAAAAACTAATTCTATCACTAACATGCCTCAGTTCTATGTTATTTACAGTTAACACAATGGCAGCCGGCGATGGCTCACTAATATTATCATTTGCAGGTGTAGCAAATGATACTGAAAAGGCGGTTCGAAATAATGAAACCAACAATGAAGTAAACATTGGTGGTGGTGTTTTGATCGAAGCCAATATCAATGAAAAATTTGGAATTGAAACAGGAGCACTATTAATTAACAGACAATATGATGCCGAAAAAGGAGAAGCTAGATTGCTTCAAGAAACGAAACGTTTGCACATCCCTATCATGGCAAGGTTTTGGGTTACGGACTGGTTCTCTGTAGCGACAGGTCCTTTTGTAGCTTTCCGTACAGGAGACACCAAGACAAGTCTTAAAGTTGGCGACACTGAATTAGGAAGCCTAGAAACCTCTGCTGACGAAAGTGTAGAATACGGTATTGATACTGCTGCCACTTTTAATATTTCTATCGATGACAAATCTGGAATCTTTTTGGAAGGACGTTACTCTGATTTATTTGACCAAGATAATACAGAAAAATTTAACGAAGTATCTGCCTTAGCAGGCTTTAAAATGCAGCTTTAAATATAGATACATAGACACAAAAAAAGGATGAGTTTCAGCTCATCCTTTTTTTATTTAATTGATTCGCTTAGCTTCATTGAGCAGAGGGATTAAATTTATAGCCCGAACCATGTACAGACTCAATGATCGGAGCCAGATCCCCTAGCTTTCTACGCAACTTACTAACATGGGTATCTACCGAGCGTGCGTAGACATGAACGTCTTCGCCCCAAATATCATTTAAAACTTTATCTCTATGAAAAACATGGCCTGGCTCATTGGCAAAATAAACTAACAACTTAAATTCTAATGCTGTCAAATCTAAGGCTTCAAATTTACCACCCACCAAAATCTTTACTTCTTGGCGTCCTTTATCAATCTCGATCACATCCCACTTCATAAGGTCAGATGCATTTTTGAATTGTTCAATTCTATTTAACCTAGCATCAATCCTAGCCTTCAGTTCAAGCAGGGCAAAAGGCTTTGTAATATAGTCATCAGCTCCCGCAGAAAAACCTAAAACCTTTTCCGATAGTTCTGAGTGGGCTGTTAACATAAAAATAGAAAGATCAGGCTTTTCCATCCTTAACTTTGAACAAAAATCAATTCCACTTCCATCTGGCAACTCTATGTCTAACAACAAAAGACTAAGATCATTGTTTTTGAGAAACTCATTTGCATCCGATATATTTTCAACCCAGTTCAGGTCAGCGCTATTCCCCACTGCCTGGCTTACCATTGTATAAATTTCTTTGGAATCTTCGACCAAAAGTATTTTGTGCATCTTTAACCTCTAAAATAAACAAATATCACAGACTCTTGAATTCACACAATGCAAATGATAATTTAAACGAAAATTAAGGACTCCAATGGACGAAAAATACACAAAACTAGACTCAGAACACTTTGAACCTGCCTTAAGTGAGTTCTTTGAAGAATTTATTACAGACCGAAAAACGGAACTTAAAGCTTTAAATAAAGGCATTAAAGAAGAAGATTTTAAGTTCATTGAAGACTTGGCACACAAATGGAAGGGGTTTAGTGCCCCCTATGGATTTGCAGGACTAGCTCAAATTGCTGGACAACTTGAGCTCGCTTCAAAAGAAAAAAACATTGAGAAAACCAAATACTTATTAAAAGAAGTTTTAGATTATCTTGAATATAAAATTAAAAATAAAGGTTTTTAAAATTGAGACAACAAAAACTTGCGGAAAAACTTGTTAAGAAGACACAAAAAAAGTTCCTGGTTTTTAGCTTATTGAGCTTTGCTTTATTAATTCCCATTTCCTATACAGCAATCAAATACCACAGAAAAGTAATTGAACAGCAAATAAGCCTGCAAGAGGTACATGACTCTCTAAATCAGCAGTTCATTCTGATCCATGAAATTGCTATATTAGGTGAAAAACTCGACGACATACAAAGTAAACAGAAAAGTGTAGAGATTGAATTAGAATTTAAAAAACTTGTAAATGAGTTAAGTCAAAAAAACCTGCTTTTTTCAAAAATGAT
>JAYZXX010000049.1:0-4452 GCA_036140815.1 Bdellovibrionota bacterium
AGTTTTGGGAGAAACAATGAATCAGATCGAATTAGGATCAGAAGGTTTTAAAATTGAAGACATTCTTAATGTCGCAACGGGAAGCAAGGTGACTCTCAGCTCTGAAGAGAACTTTAGAAAAAAATTAGCAGCTTCTCGTGATTTTTTGGATCATAAACTGGAGCAAGGAGATAGGGTGTATGGAGTCACAACTGGCTTTGGCGACTCATGCACAGTGAATATAGAAAAGGATTTACTCAAGCAACTACCGATTCATATTACTCGTTATCACAGTTGTGGAATGGGTGATGTTTTTAACAAAAAAGAAACAAGAGCGATTCAAGCAGTACGTTTGGCTTCCTTAGGAAAAGGTTTTTCAGCGGTTAGCCTTGAACTTTTAGATACAATTGCCAGGCAGATTAATGCTGATGTACAGCCAAGAATACCGAAAGAGGGAAGTGTTGGCGCGAGTGGTGATTTGACTCCTCTTGCATACATGGCATCCACTTTAATTGGAGAAGGAAAATGTTTTTATAAAGGTGAGCTTTATGAAACAAAAGAGCTATATGAGAAATTGGACATTCCATCCTATGAGTTGAAGCCCAAAGAGGGCCTTGCTTTGATGAACGGAACAGCGGTTATGACAGCCCTTGCTTGTTTGGCCTATGAAAGAGCAGAAAAACTAGCAAATTTTAGCTGTATAATTACAGCTATGAATTTAATGGCGATGCGTGGAAATGCCTTTCATTTCGATGAAGACCTTTTCATAGCTAAGCCACACCCAGGACAAATCTTGGCCGCTAAGAACATTAGGGACGAGTTAACTAGCTATGATTGTGGGCAGAAAGACAAACGTTTACAAGATAGATATAGCTTGAGATGTGCACCTCATGTGATTGGTGTGTTATATGATATGTTACCAAGCTTTCGTTCTATGATCGAGGTAGAATTAAATAGTGCTAACGATAATCCACTGGTCATTGCTGATAAAGAGAAGATCCTTCATGGAGGAAATTTCTACGGTGGTCACATTGCCTTTGTCATGGACTCCATGAAAAACTTAGTGGCAAATATTGCAGATCTTTTAGACCGACAATTAGCTCTTTTAGTTGATCCTAAGTTTAATGATTCTCTACCGGCAAACCTTTCTGGTTCGCAGGGAAGAAACAAGGTTCTAAATCACGGTTTTAAAGCTGTTCAAATTTCAGTATCTGCCTGGACAGCAGAAGCATTAAAATTAACAATGCCAGCTAGTGTTTTTAGCCGTTCAACAGAGTGCCACAATCAAGACAAAGTAAGTATGGGAACTATTGCAGCTAGAGATTGCATTCGCGTTTTAGAATTAAGTGAACAAGTATTGGCAGCCAATGCTTTAGCTTCGGTTCAGGCTTTGGAATTGAGACTAAAAGCAGGCCAGCTAGGAAGTGAAAACTGGTCTGAGCCTGTGAAAAAAATTATAGAAGAAGTTCGTTCCTTTTCCTCTTTTCTAGAAGAAGATAGGGGATTAGAAGAAGATATGAGAACTTTCTTGCAAAAGCTAGATCATGGAGATTTTAATGTTTAAACTACAAATACTTTTTATCCTACTTTTCAGTCTTTCTTCTTTTGCCCAAGACTCTAATGATATGCAATCCATTTATGATTTGTTGAGTTCCAAGAAAGAAGTGAAGGGAACTTATCGGCAAGAGAAGAAGCTTAAAAAGTTAGATCTGACTCTAGAATCCTCCGGCCTGTTTGAAGTGGAGAAGGATAAGCTGGTCTGGGATCAAAAAAAACCAATCCAAATTTTGTTCACAATGACGCAAGAAAAAATGAGTCAAAAGGCGGAAGATGGGAAAGAAGAAGTTTTTCCCAAAGAAAAGTATCCTGAGCTAAAAATGTTTTCGGGAACGATGTTTTGTGTTATGAGCGGTGATTTAAACTGCGTTAAAAAACAGTTTAACATTAGCAATGTAGTATTTGATGAAACTACAAAAGAATGGTCCTTCGATTTAGAAGCAAAAGATGAACTGATTAAGAAACTTTTAAGTAGTCTAAGCTTTTCAGGGGCAGGTTCATCTTTGCACAAGATTTTTTGGCAAGAAAGTAGCACCAATAGTACTGAAATTTTTTTCAAGGAAAACTCAGGAGTAAAGTAGTTGAATAAAAGTTTTGGCCTATGGATTTTGAGTTTTATTTTAGCCGCTATTTATGGTGGCTACGCTCTGTCTAATCGCCAAGTTTTATCAACGGATATACTATCCATTCTATCAGATTCTAATCAACACGGTTCTAAAGAGTTTGCCAAAGAATCCTATGATGCTGATCAAAGTCGCCAGCTCGTTCTTACTTATACAAATGATAGTGAACAAATTGGAGTCACTGCTTTTAAAAAATTAGCAGCAAAGTTTTGCGAGGGGGATTTTTTTGCAAGTTGTGATTTTTTGGCAGAAAAAAAGCTAGATCCAAAAGGGTTTTTTGAGTTTTATAAAAACTTTCAAGCCTATATAATCCCTAAAGAGCTGCAAAATAAAATAATAAGTAGTTCAGAAAAGCTTGTGAACGATCGATACACGTATTTGCTTTCCCCCTTAGGGAGTAGTGAATTGAGTTATTTGGAACGTGATCCTCTTGGCCTTATGCCTGGTTTTTTTCGTTCCTTGAATATGAATACTGCAATTCATGTGGAAAACTCTCTTTATACTGTGAATAGAGAAGGAAAAAACTACTATTTTATCTTTGCAGAGTTAAATACAAGTTGGAGAGAAAAGACAGACAGTATTACTTCATACATTGAGACTTTTCGAAGAACTTTGTCTAAGGGGGAAGATCTTTTCGCTTTAGGTGCTAGTTTGTATTTCGAGGCTGGTTCTAAAACAAGTATGAATGAAGCCAATGTTTTAGCTGTTTTATCTTTAGCTATTGTATCTATCTTATTGTTTTTTGCGTTTGGCTCTCTATTACCAATGCTGTCTAGTGTGCTTTGTATTGTGTACTCTGTCTTGGTAGCTTTTTCTATTTCAGTTTATATCTTTGATCAGATTCACGTTTTTGTCTTTTTGATGGGAATTAGTTTGATGGGGGTTATTTGTGATTATTGTATCCATTACTATAGTCATCGTTTAAAGAAAGACAATGCAGAAGCAAATGAAGTGTTTTCTAGTATTCGAAAGGCTTTGTTTTTGTCTCTACTTAGTAGTTGTCTAGGTTATGCTAGTTTTAGTTTTTCCGGTATTGACCTTTTGAGACAACTTTCCATTTTTGCGGTAATTGGTTTGCTGGCGGCCTACTTTTCTGTCTATGCTTTTTTAGGAGCTTTATCCTTACCTGAAACTAGTATTGGTTCAAATTTTCGTAGCTTTCTTGTTTGCCTTACAACATTCAAAGATGAAAAATTAGACTTTATAAATCTGTCTGTAGCAGTAAAAACATTGTTTTTATTAGCCGGCCTAGTTTTAGTTTGTCTTGTAAACTTTGATTTTGACATAAGAAAACTTCAGAAAAAAGACAATGAGCTTGTCTTGCAAGAAAACCTAATCAAAGAACTTTCTGGGATTAAATCTAGTGGAGATTATTATTTAGTATCCGCTGATTCGCTAAACTCTCTTTTGTTAAAAGAAGAAGAGCTTCGCTCCCATTTCGGTTCAGATGTAGTCTATAATTCACTTTCCAAATGGGTACCGAGTATTGAAAGGCAGAAAGCAAGTAAGGAGGCTTTTGATAAGCTAAATTTAATTAGCAAGGCCTTGTTTGCAAAGTTAGGAGTTGGAAAAAAAATAGGTGATATTTATTCCAGTACTGAAGGGAATTTCCTTAAATTAGAAGATTGGCTGAAGTCTAGTGTTTCATGGCGACAAAAAAGCTTATTCCTAGGGAATTTAGAAGGAAGATTTTATTCGGTGCTGCCTATTTTTTCTCATGATTTCACAAATCCAATCGAAAACTCTAAAGACATTCAATTTGTCAGTAAAACCAATGACTATACCGAGGTGTTCTCCACATTAGGGACTAAAACTTTGTGGGCCATTGGTATTATTTTTTGCCTCTTATTTTTTGTGACCAGTTTTAAAGAAGGGCTCAGTAGTGGTTTTGATTTGTATTATGCCGCTTTGATGGGGCTTGTTTTTTCTATTGGAGTGTCGAATCTATTTGTTGGTTATATAGATTTTTTCCATATTTTAGGTGCTTTTTTAGTTTTCTTTTTGGCAGTGGATTATAGTTTTTTCTGTAGGTATGCAAATGATGGGGAGATTTCTTTTCTACGTTTGGGCTTATTTTTGTCGGCATTTACAAGCTTATGTAGTTTTGGAATTTTAACATTTAGTTCTACAAATGCAGTTAGTCACTTTGGTATGAGCCTTAGTATCGGTATTTTTGTTAGCTATCTTCTGAGTTTTGTGAAAGCAAAGGATTTAGAATGAGGTATTTTCTAGTTGTATTGATGGTTTTCAATCTTTCTTGTAGTAGCTTTATGAAAAGGCCCTTGGATAGAGT
>JAYZXX010000050.1:0-6737 GCA_036140815.1 Bdellovibrionota bacterium
TTTGAAATTAGGTTATAAGTAGCCATGGGCGATCTCCTTTTGTTAATTATCTGGTTTCGCAACTATAATTATTGAGGCAACAAGTCCTCGGTACAAGGGGCGGTCGTCCATATCTTCTGCGCGTGGAGAACAATTTTTGTGGTGGGAGTGGCTCTTCCTTTTTTTTGGTTCTACTTACTTACTTACTTACTTGGTCTTTAATGGGTTGTTTAAATTCTTCTTCAAATTTTTTTCGAAATTAAGTTTGTTAAGAAAGTGTTTATAAGTGCGCTTAAAGTGAGAAAACGTAAACACAAATATGTTTGAAGAAGGCCAGCTTCCAATAAAATCTAAGCAGAAAAAAATAATTACTTGCCAAGCCGGACCAAGGAACTAGAATTTCTTCATAACAATTGGGAGGTTATATGAAAGCATTAATGCTTATTGCGGCTCTTGGCCTAATGGCTCCTAATTCTTTCGCCGGAAAAGCTGATGATATTGTTGAAGCTTGTGGTGGAAAAATTAGTAAAAAAGAAGCTTCGAGAAAGATTAAAGACGTTTACATGAGATGTAATAAAGGTACCAAGGTTAAGATCAAAAGTTGTGAAATCGACTGTAAGAATGAGACCGAGGGTGCAAAAATTGGTGGATAGGCACAGAGGGGATAGCTTATGAAAAAATTTAAATTAATAATTGCAATGCTAACTCTAGCTCCGATCTTTGCTTTCGCACAGTCAGACCTAGAGTCAAGAATCGACGAATTAGAGGAGAATCAACTTTTGAATGTTTTCAGTTTCTCTGGAAACCTTAAATATATGTATGACTCTCGTAAATTAGAAACGGATGCAGGTGACAAACAAGATGGTAACTGGAATCGTTTGTCTATGGGGTTCAACGCTGTTGCAAGGCCATACGAAGACATTACTTTTTATTCTACTTTCAGAATGACAAAGTTTTTCAACACTCTATTTGGTAACGAACCAAATGAAGGCGGTTTGACTGAGTCAAGAAGTTACACTGGTTCGCAGCTGTATGTTGAAAAAGCTTATGCTGATGTAAGAATGAGTGACAGTTTGGTTTTCTCTTTTGGTCGTCTACCGACAATTGAAGGTGTTCCAACGAACTATCATGACGGTAAATCTTTAATGGGTACATATCCTTTGATGGCATACTCTGCAACACTAGATGGCTTGGCATTAACTTATAAGCCTCTTAATAGTCTTGCTCTGCGTATGGTTTACACTCCTTTCCAAGGTGCTCCGACTAACTTCTCCGCCGAAGATGATGCCAACAATGATGGTGACTCTGACGGTAAGAGAGTGGCTTTTGACACTGAGCCAGTAAATGTAGAGGCAATCACGGCAATGCTTGATTATACTACTTCTTTTAGCTGGGCTCGAAGTTTTAATGTGGTACTTCAGTACACAGATATTCCAAAGTATGACCTTTATAGCGCTGCCACAGGAACTGCTTCTGGTGGAACGGTTGCTACAGTTGCAAATTCTGGAATTCATTCTGAAACTACTTTAACAACAATTCACGTTGAGATGTCAGATCTTGCTAATACTGGTTTGAATCTTTCACTTTCCCACTTGATGACTGAGAACCTAACGGAGGCGACTGGAGCCTTGGCTTCTTACGATTCTAGCGGTACACAAAAAGGTAGCGGAACTCTATTGGCTCTTCAGTATGCTGGTATGCAAGAACACATCTTTGGCTTGCATTACTTAAGCTCTACTAAAGAGTATGGAAAGTTTGATACTATCAACAATACAATTGGTTCAATTGTTAGAGAAAGTGGAATGGAGTCTTTCATGTCTACAGTTGGTAGCGCTGCTGATGTTTACTATACGCATCGCTTTAAGCCTACATTTACTGGAACTTTGGGGTATATGACTCAAGATATCGATGCAGTTAACTGGGGTCGTTTCGGAGTCACTAATCCTAGTGAGACAGACAGCAGTAAGAAAAAAATCAATACTGCTTATATGAGGCTAAATTTAGATTTCTAAGAAATCTGCTATTTTGTTTTCTGGTTAGGTCCTGCATCTCCTTGCAGGACCTTTTTTTTGCTATTTTCCAAAATGTGCACAAGCTTTCGAAATTAAACCAATGTTTGCTTAAAAAATACGCTGACCAGGCCGTTAAATACGAGCCTTTCTTCTCTTTTTCTCAATAAATTGATCTTTTCGGCTAAATGAGCTACCTAAATCTCTTGAAGGAGAAAACTATGAGTTTAGATGTAGCTGCTTTGATTGCGGTATTGGTTTTGATTTCATTAAGTGCCTTGTTTGCTTTTCGTCAAAGAAGAAAAGGGGAGCACCTTAAGGCAAAATCCCAAGAGGCTTTAGAAAAAAGAAGCCTTGATCCTAGAATTGAGGAAATCAAGAACTTACAAGAAGAGGCCTATGAGCCTGAGAAAAAGAGCAACACTCAAAATTCTTCCGAGCTGGAAACCACTAATGTTGTTGAAATTCCAGTTGCTCCCGCAGAGGTGTCAGAGGAACTTCCAAAAGTAGTTCAAGATAGCGAAGTAACACAAGAAAAAGAAGCCGCTAGTGTAGATGCGGCACTAGAAAATACTCGAAAAGGTTTTTGGGGAAGGATTCAAAATCTATTTGGCTCTGGCGACCAAGTGGATATGGAAGCAATCGAAGAGATTCTCTATACCAGTGATCTTGGACCTAGAACGGTTCAGCATCTAATGGAAAAAATGGAAGAGAGTATTGGTAAGGCTGGTAAAAATGATGAAGAAGCGATTCGCTCAGCAATCAAATCTGAGATGTTACAAATTCTCGAAAGTGTTCAAGGTGAAGATGAAGAGCAATTGGCTGGCCTAGAGTATGAATTATTAGATGATAAGGAGGAAAGCATTCGTCCTATCGTTTGGATGGTAGTTGGAGTAAATGGCTCGGGTAAAACTACCAGTATCGGTAAAATGGCAAACATCCTTGCCGCCGAAGGAAAAAAAGTGATGTTGGCAGCTGGGGATACATTCAGAGCCGCGGCAGACGCTCAGTTGAAGGTTTGGTCAGAGCGAGCTGGTGTAGAGCTTTTCAGTCCTGAAAATGTGAAAGACCCTAGTGCTGTAGCTTTTGATGCCTGTAGAAGTGCACTGGCGAAAAACTGTGATCACGTAATAGTGGATACTGCCGGTAGATTGCATACTCAAAACAATTTGATGGAAGAGCTGAAAAAAATGAAACGAGTTGTGGATAAAGCAATTCCGGGAGCTCCGCATGAAACCATTTTGGTGCTAGATGCAAACAATGGTCAAAATGCATTGATTCAAGCTAGAGAGTTTCATCAAGCACTTGATCTAACTGGAGTGATTTTAACAAAAATGGATGGAAGTGCCAAAGGTGGTGTGGTATTTGGTGTAGCTCATGAACTTTCCTTACCAATTAAGCGCATTGGTATTGGTGAAAAGATCGAAGATCTAAGAAGTTTTCATGCGAAAGAATTTGTAGATGCTATTATTTAACTAGATTGATTAGGGCTCTACAGAGTCCTTTTTTTTGGGAAAAACAAAGTTTAAAAAATAAGTGGGCAATAATACATTGCCGCAATTGTTTAAATTCTGTTAGTATCATTTCTATGAGCCTGGATACGCACTCAAATGTCATAATTTTATTTTTTGGAATCACTCTCTTTCTTTATGGAATGAAAGAAGCCTCTAATAACTTACAAAAACTAATGGCTAATCGTATTCGAGATCTTCTTGCAAAGCTTTCTAATCAAAAGTTTGCTAGCTTGTTTTTAGGTACTCTTCTGACCGTTTTTTTACAAAGTGCCGGCGCTGTAACAAGTATGTTGGTAAATTTAGGTGCAGCAGGGGTGTTTACATTAAAAGATGTGATGCCTATCATTTTAGGTTCAGCCATTGGAAGTACAATTACGGTCCAGCTTATCTCTTTTAAGTTAGCAAATTTTGGTTTTGGAATTTTCATCACCTGTTTTGTTGCAAACTATCTTTCCAATTCGGAAAAAGTGAAAAAGATCACAGGTGTTGGTATTGGTTTTGGCTTGTTATTTGTTGGTATGGAGTTAATGGGGGTTGGCGCAAAAAGTATTGCTCATATAGACATCGTGGTGAAGGTGTTTGAGGCACTTTCTGATTCTCCAGCTACTACGGTGATCATCACCACTATTTTTACAGCCTTCGTCCAATCTAGTTCTGTAGTTTTGGGTTTTTGCATGAGTTTGGTCGCCTCGGGTATTATTGATATGGATAATGCCATTTATTGGATTTTTGGGGCCAATCTAGGAACCACCGGCACAGCTCTTTTGGCAAGTATGGGAGGGAATCACATTTCTAGGCAAATCGCTTGGTCCAATGTATTTTACAAAGTGGGAGCTGTTTTAATTTTTGTATTTCTTACTAATGAAGTATTGAGCTTTGCAGAGGTTTTTTCCAGCGATGGTAGTCGTCATATTGCCAATACTCATACGATTTTTAATATTATATCAGCAGTGGTCTTTTTACCCTTTGTTAACTATGGTGCTACTTGGGTTGAAAAACTTTTTCCACCTTCAAAGAAAGACCGTCCTTATCAACCTAAATTTATAAATCGTGAAGGACTAGAAAGACCAGCTCTTGCTATTGCTCAAACTCACCGTGAAATTCTTCGAATGGGGGATGTGGTTTTAAGTATGTTAAAAGATGTCATTGAGCTTTTTAATATTGATGACCCTGAGATGGTGGTTAGCATTCGTGAGCGGGATAATAAGGTTGATATCTTACAGAGTGAAATTAAAGCTTTTTTAGATCGCCTGGGGGATGATGAGGGTTTAAATGCGCAATTGGTTCATAATATTTCTTTTGTTTGTGATTTAGAAAGTGCTGCTGACGTAATTGAAAAAAATATTTTAGATGCTGCGGTGAAGGCCAATAATTTAAAGTTAAATTTTTCAGATGAAGGTTGGGAAGAAATTACTGAGCTTCACTCAATGGTATATGATTTAGGTTTGAAAGTTATGACCTGTTTTCAGTTAGAAGACTATGTTCTAGCCAATGAAATCATTAAATTGAAGAGAGAAATTCGCCGTGTGGAGAATGATTTTCGAACTTCCCACTATGAACGACTGAATAAAGGCTTACGCAAGAGTGAATCAACCAGCTCTATTCATTTAGACTTACTTTCTGATTTACGCCGAGTTTCTGGGCTTATGACAAATCAGATATATGAAATTTTAAGAATGCATGAGAATAAGTCCAAGTAGGGAAGCGAATCCCTATTCATTTTTGTTTATTTTTTTAACTTTAAGGGCAATGTTTCTACAGTAAGTGCTAGCAGGCTTAGTGTAATGGGCTCTGCATGTATCATTTCCATCTTTTTATGGCCTTAGGTATTTTTTGGTCCTGCTTCTATGGTTAAAGCTAGGGCATATATACTTTATAGGATCAGTGATGAATGCGCTATCCAGTTTTTATTGCTGGTCAGAAACTGAATTGATTTAAGAGTATCATTAACTGGCTCACTTAATTGCGGAGGAGTTAAAAACTCCAACTATCCGATGAGGAGGCAAAGTACGTGGAATCCATTAGGGCCCGAGAGTAAATCTCAATAAGGTCGAATATACAAAAACATCAGATTCTAAATTTAACATTTTTCTCTTGTGCAATGGGTCGGGTCCATACACGCAATTAAGGGGGGCCAGTTTTCAAGGCTCCTATGATTTTTCTGTATCCTAAGGGGGGCTAACAAATTGTGAGTAAAATTAAGGCTCAAAATAGAACAATTACTACTTCAATTCACTAGGGTCTAGCTCTCTTATTGACCATTGGCCAATTTCACAAATAAATAGGCAGATATTTAGTCTTATCCATGACTTAGCAATTGCAATCCACCTGAGAATTCAGTAGCATAATAGAGAAATTAACAAGGTGTGCTAGATACCAATGAGTACAGAAGTTTTAAAAGAATCAGAAGAAGCAAATAAAAATTTTAATGTAGAGATCGCAGGCATTTCTCTTAAGCTGCGTACAAATCACCCAAAAGAGGTGGTTGATGAGCTTGTTCGATTCGTTGACGGTAGATGTAGAAGGGCGATGAACGCCAGCAGAAAGACAAATGTAGAAACGGCTGCAGTATTAGCGGCCCTTAGTATTGCGGAAGATCTGTTTAGTCTCAAACAAGAGACCAAGCAGAGTCTTGATCGATTGTCGATAAATACCGGAAAACTCTTATCCCAATTGGAATCTTCAGGCACCAACAAACAATCTTAGTAAGTTGAGGCCTTCCCTATGGGAAATCCATTAAGAAGTGAGATATCAATCTCCGAGCAGAAAGATCTTTTACGCGCTGATTTCAAGGCGAGATTATCTTTGTTAGGCAAAGATCAATTGGTTCAAGGCTCGGAAGAAATCGCGGTAAAGTTAGAGAGCTTGTTTGCCCAAAATAAGAATTGGCAAAACATTGCGGTTTTTTATCCTTTGGCTAGCGAGCCTAATCTTCTTTCTGTTTACAAGAAAATTTTAAAAGAGAACAAATCTCTATTTTTCCCTAAAATTCGAGAAGCAGGGGAAATGGATTTTTATAAAGTTTCTGATGAGCTTGAGTTAACAAGTTTTCAGAAAGCAAAGTTGAATATCATGGAGCCTAAATCTGAGCTTAAGGTTCAGCCTTCAAGTCTCCATTGCTTGATCATCCCAGGTCTTGCTTTTGATGAAAATGCAAATCGTTTAGGGCGGGGAGCCGGTTATTATGACCGTTACCTTGCAAACACCAAAGGGGCTAAAATTGGTGTGGCCTTTA